>NZ_JAPDDT010000001.1:600000-900000 GCF_025950235.1 Luteolibacter arcticus
CGGGCGTTCTCCTCTTTCAGATCCTGGGCATCCGCCTCGACCAGGCGCAGACGGTCAAACTCGCCGCGCATCGTCTCGAGCTCGACTTCGAGTTCCTTCGAGTTGTGCACTTCGTCGAGATACGACCGTGCCTTCACTTCCATGGCGGAGCCCGCCGAGAGGAAAGGCGTCAGCCACTGGTAGTAGGTGGCTTGGATTTCCCTAACGGCGCGTTCGCTCCGGGTCAGGGCCCAGACGGTCCCGGCCAGAAAGAGAAGGAATGCGAGGAGATTGAGCGGCCTCATGGCGAGGAGCGCTTGGCGTTAAAGCCGATCAGTAGTGGGACGACGTTGTGACCCGCTTCAGCACCTCGATCTCCTGGAGCATCTTGCCGGTGCCTTCCGCCACGGCGCTGAGGGGATCCTCGGCGACATGGACCGGCAGGCCCGTTTCTTCCCGGAGAAGTCGGTCCAAGCCCCGCAACAAGGCTCCACCGCCAGCCAGCACGATGCCGCGGTCGACGAGGTCGGCGGCAAGTTCCGGCGGGCAACGTTCCAGCGTCGTGCGCACGGCATCGACGATGGTGGAAAGCGGGTCGGCCATGGCCTCGCGGATTTCCTGCGAGGTGATGGTGATGGTTTTCGGCAGGCCGGCCACGAGGTCACGGCCCTTCACATCCATGGTGATCTCCTTGGACAGGGGTGCCGCGGAGCCGAGTCGAATCTTGATATCTTCCGCGGTGCGCTCGCCGATCATCAGATTGTAGGCCCGCTTCATGTAGGAAACGATCGCCTCATCCAATTCGTCGCCGGCGGTCCGCACGGAGCGGGCGAAGACGATGCCGCCTAGCGAAATCAGCGCCACTTCCGTGGTGCCGCCGCCGATGTCCACGATCATGTTGCCGGAGGCATCCATGACCGGCAGGCCCACGCCAATCGCGGCGGCCATCGGCTCTTCCACGATATGGACTTCGCGAGCCCCGGCTTGTTCAGCCGACTCGCTGACCGCACGGCGCTCCACCTCGGTGATGCCGGAGGGGACTGCGATGACGACCCGCGGGTTGTTCCGCCGGCGGTTGTTCGCCTTGCGGATGAAGTGGCGTAGCATCGCCTCGGTGACCTCGAAGTCGGCGATCACCCCGTCTTTCAGGGGGCGGATCGCGACGATGTTGCCGGGCGTACGGCCGAGCATGCGCTTGGCATCGTCCCCGACCGCGAGGACTTCATTGGTGCCGGCCTTGACGGCGACGACGGAAGGTTCGCGCAGGACGATGCCCTGATCCTTGACGTTGACGAGGGTATTGGCGGTGCCGAGGTCGATGCCGATGTCGTTGGAAAACCAGCCGCCGAATAATCGAGCAAACATTCTAATGGTGAAAGGATTGGAAAAGAAAAATGACGGTCATCAGAGCCCCGGCGCGGCACCGTCCGCCGATTGCAAGGGTTCAAAAAAATTCGACCTCCCCGATTATTCGGGAAGGCGACGGACTATGGCGATCTGCACCCCGCGGGGTCAAGCGGGAATCCCTTGGGATACAAAGACCGGCGTCCGCCGGGCGGGTTCCTCACGCCAGCACCGGCCCGACCGCGGCATGGCGGGTCAGGAACTCATCTGCCAAGTTCGAGTAGGCGTTCGCGCCGATTCCCGTCGGATCGTGCTCGAAGATGGTCTTCGCGTAGCTCGGGGCCTCGCCCAGCCGGATGGTCCGCGGGATCACCGTGCGGTAGAGAGCCTCCGGGAAATAGTTGCGGACCTCATCGACGACCTGCTTCGCCAGGTTCGTGCGACCGTCGAACATGGTCATGACGATGCCTTCCAGCGACAGCTCCGAATTCGCGCCGGACTCCCGGATCTGGTCGATGACGTGGACGATCTTGGCCAAGCCCTCGAGGCCGAACCACTCGCACTGGAGCGGGATGAGAATCTCGTCGGCGGCGGCGAGGGCGGAGGTCATCAGGACGCCGAGGGAGGGGGGGGTGTCGAGAATGCAGACGTCGAAGAGATCGTTCGGTTTGAGCCCCTGCAGATGGGTGCGCAGGCGGGTCAGGTGATCATCGCCGCGGGCGAGTTCGATTTCCACGCCCGCCAGGTCCATGTGGGACGGGATCAGCGAAAGATTGTCGCGACCGGTGGGGATGATCTTCTCGCGGACGGTGGCCTGGCCGAGCAGGGCGGGATAGACCGTGCCCTCGCCATCGCACTCGATGCCCAGACCGCTGGTGGTGTTTGCCTGCGGATCGAGGTCGATCAATAGCACGCGTTGCCCGCGCAAGGCGAGGGCGGCGGAAAGGTTGAGCGCGGTGGTGGTTTTCCCCACGCCTCCTTTTTGATTGGCGACAGCGACGACTTTCATGAAGCGGCGAACAGCGAGCGGCGCGCAGTCTTCCGGGCTGGTGGCGCGGTGGCAAACAAAACCGCGACCGTGGCGGAAATCCCTTTTCATCCGGCAGGTGCCGAGCTTTGAGCGTGCTTCGAGGGGGCCGGGGACTTTAGCATCCCGACGCCCATGAAACTTCCGGCGCTCCCCCTCCGGCTTCTGCTCGGTCTCCTTGCCGTTGCCTCACTGCTCGCGGACGTTGTGGTGCCGCCCGGAGGCAGTGATCTGGCAGGGGAGTCGGCCTTGAAAGTCCATGCCGATCCCGGCCACGCCACCGTGAGCCAACTGGAGGGTGGGGGATGGAAGATCGACGTGAACCGGCCGGACGAGGCGCGTGCCTTCCTCGCCCAGGTCTCGCTCGATTGCCCCGCCGCTGCGCTCGAGCCTGGGGAAACCGTGCTCGCCTTGATCAAGGGCCGCGCCCCGGCAGGCAGTGCATCGATCGAGGCGAAGCTCCAGCTAGGAGGCCCGCCTTACACGATGGCGGCGCCGACCACGGCTTTGGAGCTGGGGACGGATCTCAAGGAAGTGCCGGTGGTGTTTCGCGTGACTGCGGCGATCGAAAAGGGCCGGGGCTCCCTGACCCTGCTGTGCGCGGGAAAACTGCAAACCGTGGAGATCGCCTCGATCCGCGTCTTTCACTATCCGGCCGGCACCGACACCTCGGGCTTTCCGCGGATCCGGCGAACTTATGCGGGCCGCGAAGCAGACGCGCCGTGGCGGAAGGCAGCACTCGATCGCATCGAGAAGCACCGCAAGGCCGACTTTTCCGTCCGTGTCCGGGGCGCTGATGGCGAGCCGCTGTCCAACGCCAAGGTCACGCTGACACTGCGCCGTCATGAATTCGGTTTTGGCGCGGCGGTCACCGCCGAACTGATGACGGCCGAGACCGAGGATGCGCGGAAATATCGCGAGCTGGTCGACCGGTTGTTCAGCCGCGTGGTGTTCGAGAACGACCTCAAGGATTTCGGCTGGGAAACCGGTGCTGCGGGAAAGGAAGAGCACAAGCAACGACTCGACCAGGCATTCGGCTGGCTGGGCCGGCGGAAGATCAGCGTGCGAGGTCACTATCTGATGCAGGTCGCCGTGCCGCCAAACTTGGCCGAGGTGACGGACAGCGAGGCGATCCGCCGCCATTTTCTCGACACGGCGCAAGAACGCATCGACTTCGCCCGCGACCGGGTCTGCGAGTGGGATGTCATCAACCACCCGGTGGCATGGAGTGGTGCCGACTTGCTATCGAAGCGACCGGGCTTGGAAAAGCTCGACCGCGAGATCTACGGACTGGCCCAGCGAGCGACCTCGCTGCCGTTCTTCGTGAATGAAGACCAGATCTTCCGTCCGGGACGGCAGGCGGACGAAACCTTTGCTTATCTCGAAGCGCTCAAGCGCGACGGCTTCCGTGTCGACGGACTCGGCAACCAGGCCCATTTCGACGAGAGCTTCCTGCCTTCGCCTGAACAACTCCTCGCCGTGACCGACCGGTTCGCCGCGTTGGCCCCGCGACAGGCGATCACCGAGTTCGACATTGTCACCCAGGACGATGAGGAACTCGCCGCCGACTACACCCGGGATGCGTTGATCGCCTGTTTCAGCCATCCCGCCTACACGGGGTTCCTGCTGTGGGGATTCTGGGAAGGCAGTCATTGGAAGCCGGAGGCCGCCTCGTGGAATCGCGACTGGTCCATCCGCAAACGCGGCGAAGTGCTGGAAGAATGGCTCGGCCGCCGCTGGACGACACAGGTCACGCTTACCACCGGGAAGGGAGGGCTCCTCCGTTGGCGGGGATTCCCGGGGCACTACCAACTCGAAATGGGGGACAAGCAGCAGGAGTTCTCAGTTTCCAAGGCCATCCCTGCAGCGACTGTCCAGATGCCTTGAGGGAATCTCGGCTCTTGCACGTCGCGGCGGCATCGCGGACGGATGGCGCGTGACCGAGGAATCCCCATCGACACCTAAAACCCAACGAAGCATCGCATTCCTGCTGTGGCTGGTGCCGCTCGGGCTGGTGCTCTCCAGCGGCATCGGCCTGTGGCTGCACTTCAGGGCCAAGGAGGCGGCCGCCAAGGTCGAGCAGGCGCGCTTCACCACGGCCATCAGCACGGACCTGCTGCGCGATGACATGGGCAAGCTGCTCACCTTTGTCGGCGAGCGCCACGTTTCCAGCGCTGCCGGCATCCAGGGTCTCAATCGCGCTGCGGCGATGATCGAGGGCTCGCTCGGGCCGGCCAACGCCGGGTATCGCATCGAAAGCATCGCGGGTCCGGAGATCGCGGAGAACCGCTGGACAATCCTGATCGCCACCCTGCGTGGCAGCGATGAACGGGCCGCCCCACTCTGGATCGTGACCCCCTACGACTCGCGTCCCGGCTCGCCCGGAGCAGAAGCCAATGCCAGCGGTATCGCCAGCGTGATGGCCACCGCCCACGCGCTCGCGAACTCCACGCCGAAGCGGGCGGTCCACTTCGCCTTCGTGCCGCATGCCTACGATGCCGAGGCACCGGTCATGGAAACTCAAGATCAGCTCTCGCGTCGGATCGGCAAGGCAAGCAGCACGGTGCTCGTCGTGGAAGCCACCGGATCTCGGGAGAAGCTGATGATCAGCTCGCGCGATGCTGACAATGCGGCGCTGCGGCAGGCCCCGGACCTTGGCGAAGTCGTCGGCGCGGACGCCATCTGCCTGGAGGATGACTTCGACCTTTCCTCCACGCTATTCGAGCTCGGGCTACCGGCCGCCCGGATTTCCACGCGTCCGGTGGTGAAGGCGGACGAAGCCGACGGCACGGCTCCCGATCCCGCGACGCATGCTGCCGCGACCCGGGCATTGGTGGCATTGATCGAAAGATTGTCGGGTTCATGAAAAAACCTCTTGCACGGCCCGGGGGGAACCCCTACCAAGCGCGCCACCTCGCCGCCGGTGAGGTCACAGGACACGAGGGGCATTAGCTCAGTTGGTAGAGCACTTGCATGGCATGCAAGGGGTCAGCGGTTCGAATCCGCTATGCTCCACTCCTCCGGTCCTCAGCGCCTTTCCTTTTGGTCGAAGGCGCAACCACTTCCCACGACGCCAGTGGCGTGCTCATGGCGTTCGAGGCGAAGCGGGTCACATTCCGGGATTTGGGCTTGGAAATACCGGCCCCGCGGGCTCAATCGCGATATGTTCAGTGCCAGCAAGCTTTCCGAGGATCAGAAGTCCGCCCTGCACCAATGGGCCGCCGAGGGCGCCAGCATCGCCGACCTCCAGAAGCGGCTGAAGGACGACTTCGACATCGGCATCACCTACATGGATGCCCGCTTCCTGGTGCTCGACCTCGGCATCGAGCTGCTGGAGGCCCCTAAGGATGAGAAGCCCGAAGAAGCCCCCAAGCCCGTTCCGACTGGCACGGTCGAGGTCACCATGGATGGCCTCGCGCTGCCTGGCGCGCTGGTTTCTGGCAAGGTGACTTTCTCTGACGGCGAGTCCGCCATCTGGATGCTCGACCATCACGGCCGTCCCGGGCTCGATCCCGACAGGGCCGGCTACCGCCCGAGCCAGGAAGACGTGATCAACTTCCAGAAGCAGCTCTCGGACTTGGTCCGGAACAAGGGCTACTAACGGTTCCCTGCAAGGACAGAAGGGTCCCGCCTTCGAATGATGAGCTGACTTATCTCATCATTGTTTTGCCTTGATGAAAAGACAGCGACACGATTGAGATAGGGTCGTGTCCAGATTCAAACTTGTTGCAATTGTCGCCCTCGTGGCGGGGCCGATCGTCGCATTCATGGGCTTCAAGGAGAAGCTGCGGATCGATAAGATCGAAAAGAACGGCGTCGAAGTCGCGGGTATCCCGACAGGCGGCGAGATGCGCAAAGGCCGCAAGGGTGCCAAGACGTATAAGATCA
This sequence comes from Luteolibacter arcticus, assembly GCF_025950235.1. Taxonomy (NCBI): domain Bacteria; kingdom Pseudomonadati; phylum Verrucomicrobiota; class Verrucomicrobiia; order Verrucomicrobiales; family Verrucomicrobiaceae; genus Neoluteolibacter; species Neoluteolibacter arcticus. The sequence continues at coordinate 606,239 of NZ_JAPDDT010000001.1, forward strand.
ACGTGGTCTATCCCGTGGGAGGAAAGAACACCAAGGAATTCAAGGTCACGCGCAGCTACTTCGAAACCATCTCGAGCGGGGACGCTCTCACCGTGGATACCGTGCCCGTGAAGTACCTCGCCGATCAACCGGACGAGGCGATCATTGTTGGTGGCTCGGATGACGACCGGGCGATGCTTCCGTTCGGCATCGGTGCCTTCGTCCTCGGCGGAGCCGGCACCGCGTTCCTGTTCCGCAAGGGCGCTCGGGCAGCTTGAGGCCTCTAACATTTTTACGAGGAAGCACCGGCAGGGATCTCCTTGCCGGTGCTTTTTTGTGGAAGGCGTTCCGTTCTGAATGGCTCGGGATTGAGCCTGTTTTCGGGTGCCTCCGCCTACTGGGAGCGCGGAATCCATCCCACTGGAAGGGACCATTCGGGCGGGATGAATCCCGCGCTCCCAGTCAAGCGGCGTAACTGACCTTGGTCCCGCGCCATTCCGTTCAGTTTTCCAACAGCTCCACCCGGAAGAAGCGAAGCGGATCGGCGACGGGGAAGGCGATTTCGACCAATCCGCCCGCCACCGGGAGGCCTTGGTTTTGCGGGACGTCCCAGGGTGTCCACTGGCTCAGGTCGCCGGACGTGTTGATGCGGAACGAGCGGTTTGCGGGCAACGTGAAGCTCAGCTTCGGTGGTGTCAGTGAAATGTCCGGCCGGAAGGCGCTGGTGCCACTGTGCGGATTGGTGCCGGCAAGGAACTCGTCGCGATTGGAGATGCCATCGCCATCGGCATCTACCCCGGGCTCACCGGATGGGGCGTTGTCGGGCTCAAAGTTTGAAGTACGCCATGCATCGTAGGTCTGACGGCTGGCCAGCTCGCCGTTGATCCAGTTTGTCAGAAGCCCGACGTTGGCGGAGTCGATGACATTGCTGCCGATGGGCGGCATGCGGGTGAAGCCATTGGTCACCGCGACGCGATTCAGGACGATCGAGTGCAAGGTGTCGCCGGGCACCACCAACTTGTTTGCGGCATTGCCGCCGTTGCTGACGGCGTTCCCGTTCACCAGCAGCGTCTGCGCGAGCAACAGCTCCGGCCGGCCATCCCACGACCCCGGTGCGCCGCCACCGGGCTTGTGGCAGTAGGAGCAATTCACCGCGAGGTAGGAGCGGACCTTCGCCTCGGTGGAGACGCCGGTTTCGTCCGGCCGCACGTGGCGGGGCAGCAGGTTCGGCGAACCGGGATTGTTGGTGAAATAACCCTGCTGCTGGAGCGTGGTGAGCTGGCTGCCGGTGAACCCGAGCATGTTACTGTTCAGATTGAGCTGGCGGGTATTGAACGACAGCGCGTGACCCGCTTGCGAGGTGTGGCAGGCCATGCATTCGGCGCGGCTGGGAATGCGGTAGGTCTGCGGCACCTGATTGCCGTTCTGCGTGATGTTGAGCGTGAAGTTCACGCCTCCGTCCTCGACAAGATTGGCCTCTGTTTGTGCATCGTTCCAGCGGTAGCTCACGCCGTAGGCACCGGTGTCGTTCTTCACCAGCACGCGGGTCTCGATGCGCTTCTTGCTCGCTGGCTCGCCGCGCTGCATTTCCATGTCGAAGTGCTTCACCCAGATCGTGCCGGACGGCAGCGTCCAGAGACCGTCCTTCGACCAAGTGAATTGCGAGGTGCCGTTGGGCACCGTCACCCACCGGCTCTTGATGGCGTGATCGCTCCAGAACGGAAGATTCACCGAGTAAGGAACCACGCCGGGCGAGGGTGTCAGATCGGTGAGGTCCGCAAAGAGTCCGGTGGCACTGAGGGTCTCCGGATAGTCCTGGGGCGCGGTGGTCTGGGTGAGGCGCAAGACGCGATTCCCATTCAGGTCCGCGACTAGGATATCCCCGTTGGATGGATCATAGCCGAAGGCTGACACGCCGCCCTCACCCGCGATCCGGGCCGTGCCGGAGCCGTTCAGATTCATCGACCAGATATTGCCCGAGACGTAGTCGCCGAAGATGTATTTGCCGGTGAGCGAGGGGATGTTAGAGCCGCGATAGACCAGACCGCCGGTGACGCAGTTGCCTTGGAAAGTTCCACCGCCGCGACCATAGTTGTAGATCGGCTCTTCGTGATAGAGCGTGTCGAAGTTGGGATGTATCGTTGGATTGGTTAGCCGCGGGCCTTCCTCCAATGCCTCGCGGAATACCCAGCCGTAGTTTCCGCCGCGGGTGATCACATTGATCTCCTCTCGTGCGTTCTGGCCCACATCGCCACACCACAAAGCGCCCGTGACCGGATCGAAAGCCATGCGCCACGGATTACGCAAGCCGGTCGCCCAGAATTCGGTGCGGACCGTGCCCGACACACTGCTGCCATTGTAGAGCCCGCTCCAGTTGCCGCCCTGCGCTGGCAGGACAAAGGGATTCGTCTTCGGAATGGCGAAGCGTGCTAGACCCGAAGTGGTGGGGATCGACAAGGCGTGAGGATTGGGCTCGACGCTCTTGGACATGTCGCGATCGACATCGATGCGAAGAATGCCGGAAAAGAAGTCCTTGTTGATGCGTTGGCTGTTAAAGGTTGGGTCGTCGTTGGCATTTCCCTCGTCGCCGACCGAAATGTAGAGGAACCCATCGGTGGGACCAAATTGCAGCTCACCGCCATTGTGATTTGGGTAGTCGTCAGACTGCTGGATCAGAACGACCTCGCTCGTCGTGTCTGCGGCATTGGGATTGTCGGCCCGGGCAAGGAACCGGGAAACCCGCTGGTGGAGCTGGCCACCGACAAGGACGGAGTAGAAAACGTAGAATTGGCGATTGCTCGCGTAGTTCGGGTGAAAGGCCAGACCCAGCAACCCGCGCTCATCTCCCAGACTGTTCATGTCGTTCGCGAAGTTCGCGCCAATGAGTCCCTTGAGATCGAGGAATGTGGTGGAAGTCGGAACGGCTGCGGTGACATCGGGCACCAGCTTGACGATGCCGGTTTTTTCGAGGATGAACAGACGCTTGGTGTCTCCCCGCGGGGTGGCGAAGCACGTGGGCTGATTGAAATCGAGACCGCCGGTTTCATCATTGAGAATCGGGAAGGCATTCACCAGCGACAGGGCGGTGGAGGGCGGCGTGGCGGGCACATCGAGCAGCGGACCATTCGCGATCTTGAGAGCGTTCTGGATGGTGATGGTCACCGTCGAGATATTCGACACACCGCCGCCACCCCGAACGCGGTAGGAGAGGGAGTCGGTGGTCGCGGCGAGATTGGTATGGGTGTAAAGGATTCGACCATCCGCCTGCACGCTGGCGGAGCCGTTCACCGGAGGTGTGGTGATCTCTACGGTTGAGGGGAGCGCGTGGCCGGTGTCATTGCCCAGCACCGCGATGCCGGCCTTCTTGCCGGGCATCAGTGTCACATTGTCCGCCACGGTGACGGGCACCATGGCGGCATCCGGCCCCGCCTTGCGGCTGGCAATCTGGTCCGTCAGCGACAGTGCTCCGGAATAGAGCCGGAACTCATTGTAGGAAATGTTCGAGTTGCTGTCATCGGTGAACTGGGAGCGGCCGAGCCAGTTGTTCACGTCCTCGATTTGACTGAGGGGAAAGGTGGTGTCGAAGAAGCCAATTTCCACGCCATCGCGATACCAGGTGAAGCGGCCGCCGGTGGCAGGATTGGCGTTGGCCTTGAAGGTCGCCACGAAATGATGCGGCGTTCCCGGAGTGATGAGGAGGGAGTTGTTGTTACCCGTCTCCGCCCCGCCGTTCAGCTTGGCAGCGATACGCTGCTGCGTGAGGTTCAAGTCGCGTTGAACCGCAAACATGAGGTTGTCGCTCGACAGGACTCCGGCGCCAGGATTGGCCGCGGAGTTGGAAATCTCGCCGGTGCCGGACAGGTTGGTGCGGCCGAAATCAAACAGCCGCTGCCACTTCTTCGAGGAAACGACCGTCGCCCAGACCTCCACCGTCAGATCGGTCTTCGACGAAATAATCCCATTGGGCAGGTCGAAATAGGCAGAGATCAATGATGCGCTTGAATTACCCAAGGACGACCCGGGCAAGGTCAGCGCCGTGCCGGTGCGCACGGCCCCGCTCCCGACAATGGTGCCACTCGCGGACGCGATGGAGTCCAGCAAGGGCGTGCCATTGCCGGAGGTGCCGGTTCCATTGAAGGACCACCGGTGGGTGACCGTCTGGGCACCGGCCGTGGCCAGCGAGGCGAGCAAGAAAATGAGCTTCCGGGACATCGGCCGGGACGATAGGCCGATTCTTCGGAAAGGCAAAAGGCTTCCGGTGACAGCTTGTCAGTTTTCGAGGAGTTCCACCCGGAAGAACTTCATTGGATCGGCGTTGGGGAAGGCGACCTCGATCAAACCTCCCGCAGCCGGCAGCCCTTGGTTTTGCGGGATGTCCCACGGAATCCACGAGCCGAGGTCGCCTGACGTCTCGATGCGGAAGGACCGGTTCACTGGCAGGGTGAAGCTCAGCAACGGCGGCGACAGGGATACTTGCGGCTGAAAGAGGCTGGAACCGCTGTTGGGATCCGTGCCGGCAAGGAACTCGTCGTGATTCGAAAATCCATCGCCATCGGCATCGGCCGTGGCTTCGCCGGTGGGGTCATTGTCCGGCTCGAAGTGCGACACGCGCCATGCGGCGTAGTTCTGCCGCGTTGCCAGTTCGCCATTGATCCAGTTCGTGAGCAGCGAGACGTTGGCGGTATCGATGACGTTGGTGCCCAGCGGCGGCATGCGGGTGAAGCCGTTGGTTTCCGCGATCCGGTTGAGGACGATCGAATGGGTGGTGTCTCCGGGGACGACCAGCTTGTTGGCCGGGCTTCCGCCGTTGTTGGTGGCGTTCCCGTTGATCAGGCCGGTTTCTTCCATGGTCAGCTCGGGGCTTCCGTCCCATTCGCCGTTCCCCGTCCCACCCTCTTTGTGACAGTAGGAGCAATTGACGGCCAAGTAGGAGCGAACCCGAGCCTCGAGCGAGTAGGCGCTTTCATCCGGCCGCAGATGGCGTGGCAAGAAATTGGGAGAGCCCGGATTGCTCGCGAGGTAGCCTTGGCCGAAGAGTGTCGAGAGCTGGTTGCCGGTGTGACCCGCCATGTCCGACTCGAGATTGAGCTGCCGCGTATTGAAGGACAGCGCGTGCCCGGCCTGCGGCGTGTGGCAGATCATGCACTCGCCCCGGGCGGGAATGCGCCACGTTTGGGGGACAGAATTCACGCCTTCGGTGATCGCGAGGGGGAAGCTTACACCGCCATCCTCAACCAGATCGGCTTCATTCTGGGCTTCGTTCCACCGGTAGCTTACCCCGTAGGCACCAGCGGCATTCTTCACGAGGACACGGGTCTCGATCCGCTTCTTGCTCGCCGGCACCCCTCGCTGCATTTCCATGTCGAAGTGTTTCACCCAGATGCTGCCGGTTGGCAGACTCCAGGGGCCATCCTCTGACCATGTGAAGGTCGCTGTTGGACTGGGAACAGTGAACCAGCGTTGTTTGATCGCATGGTCGCTCCAGAACGGCAGATTCACGGAGTAGGGGACGAGGCCGGGCGCGGGCGTGAGATTGGCGACACTCGTGAAGAGCCCGGTTTCGCTCAACTTGTCAGGATACGCGGTCCCGGTGGTGCTCGATACGATGCGCAGGATGCGGTTGCCGCTTTCATCCGCGAGCAGGGCATCCTGATTTGAAGGGTCCACGCCGAAGGCAGAGATGCCTCCCTCGCTGAAGATCTTGGTGACCCCGGTGCCGTCCAGATTCATCGACCACACCTTGCCCTCCACGAAGTCCGCAAAGAGATACTTGCCGTAGAGCGAGGCCACCCTTCCTCCGCGATAAACGATGCCGCCGATGATGCAGTCGCCGGTGAAGTCCGCGCCGCCTGTGCTGTGATGGTAGCTGTAAACCGGGTTGATTGGATTGAAGCCGGCGGGCGGGGCGGGGTGGGGGTTTACTTCCCAAGGCCCCTCGAATGGTCCCTCGCGATAGACCCATCCATAGTTCCCGCCCGCTTCCACGCGATTGACCTCCTCGCGCTTCGATCCTCCCACGTCCCCACACCAGAGGTGGCCTGTCACGGGATCAAACGAGAAGCGCCAGGGGTTGCGAAAGCCGACAGCCCACATTTCGCTGCGAACGTAACCCGGAGAGATCGGGTTGCCATTGAAGGTGGTGGCGCCGACAAAGGGATTGTCGGCCGGGACGAGGTATCGAGCCTGCCCGCCGGCATCGCGTTGCACCGCGTCCACATTCAACGGGTCGGAATCGGGATAGGCGGGGTTCGGATTGGGGTTAGGCTGCAAGTTTCCTTCGCGCATATCCACGTCGAGGCGGAAGATCGCGGAAAAGAAATCCCGGTCGATGATCTGGGCGTTGAGTTGCAAATCGTTCTGCTCTCCCTCATCCCCCATGCTGTAGTAGAGGTAGCCGTCCGGTCCAAAGTGAAGATCGCCTCCATTGTGGGTCGACTTTTGATCGAATTGCTGAAGAAGAATATCCTCGCTGGTCTTGACCGCGAGATTCGGATTCACAGCGTCAGCAGTGAAGCGGGACAAGCGGTCGTGCAATTTGTTATCGGCCCCGAATCCAGCACTGTAGGAAATGTAAAAGTGGCGATTCTGCGCATACTGTGGATGGAATGCCAATCCAAGGAGACCCATCTCGGAACTCGAGTTTCCGGTGCGGAGGACCAGGCCCGGCACTGTCAGCAGATCAAGGAACAAAACCTTTGTCGGGCTGGCCGCGGTGACATCCGGGATGACCCAGATCTTCCCACCCTGTTCAACAACGAAAAGCCGCTTGTCATCTCCCGGCGGGGAGGCGAGGCAGACCGGTTCGGTAAAGGCCACGCCTGGAAAGGCATTCACCAACTGCAGGCTCGTTGGCGGAGGCGAAGCTGGAACGTTGAGGGAGGGATTCGGCTGACGCAGCGGCAGCGGATCCGCGAAAGCGGACGCGAGCAAGCAGACTAACAGCGTCGGGTGGGGGAACCGGCACATGGCGCGGAAGGTAGGCAGATCGGGTGCCAGAACAAGATTTTTGAAACGGAACTTGTCGTTGCATTTTGAGATGGCTCTAGGCTCCGGGGCTTGACAATGGGGGCGATGCGAAGGTGCTTCGGCGGCGTGAAAAGCACACGCATCCGCCGGTTCTGCCGCGGCGCCGGGATCCTGGCGCTGGCGGTCGTACTATGGCTGGGCGCGGTCGCGGTGTGGATCGTCGCGTTTGGTGACAGCGATCGCGCGCGGCCATCCGACTGCGCGATCGTGCTCGGAGCGGCCGCCTATGGAAGCAAGCCATCGCCGGTGTTTGCTGAGCGCATCAATCACGCCGTCGCGCTCTATCAGGCTGGGACGGTGAAGCAGCTTCTCTTCACGGGCGGCAGCGTGATCGAAGCGGACCAGGCGGAGAGCGTGGTGGCACGCACTCATGCCCTAGCCGCCGGTGTGCCCGCGGAGGCGATTCTTACCGAGAGTGAATCGCGCACCACGGCGCAGAACCTCCAGCAAGCGAAGCGCGTGATGCAGGAGAATGGACTCAAGAGTGCGGTGATCGTCAGCGATCCGCTGCACCTCAAACGGGCCGCCTCCATGGCCGGGGATCTCGGTATCGATTGCGTGACATCCCCGACGCCGACCTCGCGCTACCGCACATGGAAAGTGAAGGCGGGCTTCCTGGTGCGGGAAGTCTTCTACCTCCACGGCTATTGGTTCACGGGGAAGTGAGAGCTTGCTCAAGCCGCGGCGCGGGAGATCGCAAGACACTGCTTCCGATAGGAACAGAAGCGCACGATCGCCACGACGAGGAAGATCAGGCCGAAGAATGAAATCGCCAGTCCCAATGCGGTGGCTTGGAGAACCGTCCCAACGTGCTGGGTAAGTTCTCCGGTATCGCCGCCTTGAACGGCGAGTTCACCGAACGCCCGCATCATGCCGATCACAGTCACCAGCATTCCACCCAGGGGCGGAAGGATCACGGAAGCCGACGCCCACCAAATCGCCCGCTTCCAGAAGTTCTTTTTCTTAAAGAGATCTGGCAGCGGTCCCTCGACAGTGCTGGGCGGCATGTAGGGCTCGGTCATTGCTTCATCCCTCGGCGTCGTCCTTCTTCACCGCCGGGGCGATGGCGTCGATGATCTCCAGCGCTTCCTTATCCAACGAAGGAGCTTGGAACGCGGCGAGCGAGTCATCGAGCTGCGCCACGGTGCGGGCGCCGATGATGGCGGAGGTGACGGCGCTCTGGCTGAGCACCCAACGCAGGGCGAGATGCTGGAGGCTCATCCCTAGGTCATCCGCGAAGCGATGCAGTGCGCGGATCTTCTCGATCTGCGCTTCCACCTGTGCCGTTTGCAGGAAGCCCTCGGCACGCGCGGCGCGCGAGCCCGCAGGGATGCCATCGACATACTTGCCGGTGAGCATGCCTTGGGCGAGCGGGCTGAAGACGATTGAGCCGATGCCTTTCTCCTCCAGCCAATCGTGGATGCCTTCGGCTTCGGGCCAGCGGTTGAGGATCGAATAAGGCGGCTGATAGATCAGGCAGCGGACGCCCATGTCCTTGAGGATCTTCACCGCCTGCTTGAGCATCTTCGGCGGGTATTTCGAGAGGCCCACGTAGAGTGCCCGGCCGGAGGACACCGCGGTGGCGAGGGCGGACATGGTTTCCTCAAGCCGCGTGTTCTTGTCCGGGCGATGCGAGTAGAAGATGTCCACATAGTCGAGGCGCAAGCGCTTGAGCGACTGGTCGAGCGAAGCGAGGACGTGCTTGCGCGAGCCCCATTCGCCGTAAGGGCCCTGCCACATCTCGTGGCCGGCTTTGGACGAGATGATCAGCTCGTCGCGATGGGCCGAGAAGTCCTCGGCAAGGATGCGGCCGACATTCTCCTCGGCGCTGCCGGGAGGTGGGCCGTAGTTGTTGGCGAGGTCGAAGTGGGTGACGCCGCGATCGAAGGCACGGCGCAGGATGGCACGGGCCTCGTGCTGGTCATCGACGTGGCCGAAGTTGTGCCAGCAGCCGAGTGAAATTTCGGGCAGCAGCAGGCCGGAGTCGCCGCAGCGACGGAAGGGCATGCGGCCATCATAGCGGGTGGGATCGGCGGAGTACATGGAGATTTGGAAATTAAGGAATTGGGAAAATTGGGCGATTGAGGGATCAGAAGGCTGCCTCTCGCGCCGCCTTTTTGAGGAGGTGATTTGGATTGATCACGAACTCGTATTTCAAGCCATCAGGATCGGTGAAGAAGGTGGCGTAGTAGCCGTCGTTGTATTCGGGGCAATCGCAGGGTGCGTCTTCAATGGCGCAAAGTCCTTGTTCGGCCAAGGGGACGAGGACCTCGCGATGGAAGCGATCCACGTCCTCGCGGTCCTCGGCGCAGAAGGCGATGTGGCAATGGTGGCCGAGGGCACCGCGCTGATGCGGCACCGCCTTCAGCGGTTCGAGAACCTGGCAGATGCTGATCTCGTGGGGAGTGTTCAGATCCCAGCGCTTCCAGTCCTCGTAACCGTAGTCCTCGCCGTAGCTGCTATCGTTCAGCTCGTAACCGAGGTAGCGGAACATCGCCGTGTAGAAGGGCGATGAGCGCTCCACGTTCGAGACGTTGATGATCATGTGATGGAGCAGGCCGCGGGAAGACATGAGATCGTAGATGGAAGATGGTGGATCGTAGATGGAAGGCAGGGAATGCGACGGGAGTCTCCCATCTGCCATCTCCCATCTCAAATCCGCCGCAGCGCGGCAATCCGCGTTAGCACCGGTGGATGCGAGTAGTCGAGGAAGACGCGGAAGGGATGGGGCGTCAGGTTGGAGAGGTTTTTGGCGGAGAGCTTTTTTAGCGCCGTGACGAGCGACTCGGGCTTGCCGGTGGCTTTCGCGGCGTATGCGTCGGCTTCGAACTCGTGCTTCCGCGACCATGCCGCCGCGGCAATGCCTAACAGACGACTCACAGGTGCGAAGAGAAGGCCAAACAGCACCAGCCCGACATGGGCGGAAATCGTCTGCACTCCGAAGGCATCGAACAACTCGCGGGAGAACTTCCCGCCGTCGATGACTAGGCCGAGCAGGTAGAAGAGCGCGGCCGCCTGAAGGACGGAAACGGCGAGCCGCTGGATGATGTGGCGGAGCTTGAAGTGGCCGATCTCATGGGCGAGCACCGCAACCAATTCGTCCTGGGTCTGCTCCTCGACCAGCGTGTCGTAGAGCGCGATCTTCTTGGTCTTGCCGAAGCCGGTGAAGAACGCGTTGGCCTTGGTCGAGCGCTTCGAGCCGTCCATGACCGAGATCTCTCCGAGGGGGAAGCCGCATTTCTCCGCCATCGCGTGGATCGCCTGGCGCAGCGGTCCATCGGCCATCGGCGTGAACTTGTTGAACAAGGGCAGGATCAAGGTCGGCGCGAGCCAGGTGAGGAAGAGCTGGAAGGCGACGAAAAAGCCCCAGGCCCACAGCCAGGCGTGGGCGACATTGCCGAAGATCCACAGGATGCCGGCGGCCAGTGGCAGGCCGAGCAAGGCGGCGAGCAGCAGACCCTTGAGTTGGTCGATGACGAAGGTCTTCGGCGTGGTCTTGTTGAAGCCGAATTTTTCCTCGATCACGAAGGTGTCGTAGATCGAGAAGGGGAGATGAAGCAGGGTGTGCCCGAGGAAGAGCAACCCGAGGAAAACAAGGCCTGCCGGGATTTCTCCGGCAATCCATCCGCGGGCAAGTCCATCGAGCCAGCCGAAACCGCCGAGCGTCCAGAAGACCAGCAGCGAGGCCAGCGAGAAGGTCGAGTGGATGATCTCAAACCGCGCCGACTCCCGGGTGTAAGCCTGCGACTGGGCGTAGCGCTCGGCATCGAAGACATCGGCGAATTCCCTCGGCAGATCCGGAGATAGCGCCTTCAGGTTCAGCAGCGTGGCGATAAAATCCAGCTTCCACAGCGCGAATAGCGCCACGAGGATGAGCAGGGCGACGGCGTTCCATTCCATGGGCGGCGAAGGATGTACCGTGGCTGGCGGGGTGGATAGTGGTTTTTGGTGATTTGCGGCCTTCGGTGAAATGGGTCGTATAGGGCTCATGCGACCTATTGTCGGCCTCCTGTGTGCGCTGCTGCCGAGCTGCGCGGCCATCTCAGCCAAGAAACACACCTACGCCCGCGGCGCGGCGGTCCCGGTCAATGGTGCGGAGGTCTCGCTGAGCGTGAAGCCCGAGGGCACGGCGGGCGGCAGCTTTGTGGTCAGTGCGATGGTGGTGTCCGGCGGCATGGCCACGCTGGACGGTCCATTCCGCTGGCGGATCGAGGCGTTGGGGGAAAAGGGGAAGCAGGAACTGCTGGTTGTCCACCGGTTGCACACCGCCACCTCCGTAACCAAACGCGACGAGTGGTATCCTGAGAAACACCTGGGCATGCGGGCCGAATTCCGCCCGGTGAAGGCCGAACCTGGCCGCACCCGCGCCGTTTTTGAGATCCCGGGTCTGCTGGAAGTGAAGCCTCGCGAGGACGGGGCCCTGACGATTTTGGCCGATGTTTCCGTCCAATCAGGCGGCCGGTGGCAGCGGCGGCTTTTGAAGTTCCGGCTCGATCCCGCGGACAAGCGTCAGGACGAGTTCATTTTCCTGCCCGCCGAGATCGTGAAGAGCATTGGTACCGATCCTGCCGATTGGGAAGACCCCGGCTGGGATTGAGCGTTGCCCCCGCCCTCGCCAAGTGCTTCATTTGCCGCAGATCGCCGTGAGTCGTTTCCTATCCCACCTTTTTCTCGGTGCCCTCGCGGCGACCGCTTGCCCGGCGCAGGAACTTGCCGCGGTCGCTGATCCGGGTCTGCCCGGCGGTTCCGCCAGCGATGCCTCGATCTTCACGCGCCGCGACGCACGGGCGATCACCCTGGCGATCCCGGCACCGCGCGGCATGATCGTCGATCGCAATGGCCAGCCCTTTGCGCAGAACCGGGTGGCCTGGCAGCTCGGGATTCAGTACCAGCAATTCGAGAAGGCCGACCGCACATTCGTGGTCGAGTGGGGTAGGGCACGCATCGGCAAGGCCAAGCTGCTGGTCCCCGGTGTGGTCGAGCCCACCGATGACGAGCTGTGGAACCACTACCGCGAGCGCCGCTGGCTGCCGCTGCTCATTTCCACCCACCTCGACAAGGCGCAGAAGGAAAAGATCGAATCCAGCCTAGGGTCGGGTCTCATCCTTCATCCCGTTTACCAGCGCTATTACCCGCATGGCTCCTTGGCCGCACACATCGTCGGCTACACCGGCAGCGTGGGCAAATTGCCGACCGGACCGATCAATTTCAACGAGCCCCTGTGGGAGGAAAGCGAGGGTCGCGCCGGCCTGGAGTATCTCTACAACAAGGAGTTGAGTGGCCAGGCGGGCATGAAGAAGCTGCTCTATGACGAGCACGGTCGCAAATTCCCTGAGGAGCAGCCGAAGCGCCCGCGTCCCGGTGGCAGCGTCGTCACCACCCTGAATCTTGAGTGGCAGATGCACGCCGAGGAGGTGCTCAAGGATCACGCCCGCCGCGGTGCCTTCGTGCTCATCGACGTGAACACGGGCGAGGTGCTGGTGATGGCCTCACGGCCGTCCTTCGACCTGAACGAGTGGATTCCCGGCATCTCCGAGAAGCGGATGAAGGAGCTTGAGGAAGATCCCGCCACGCCGCTTTACGGCCGCGCCTTCCAGTCCGCCTATCCTCCTGGATCCTGCTTCAAGCCGATCGTGGCGATGACCGCGCTCGATACGGGCGAAATCGACCCCGATACCCTCATCGATTGCCCGGGCGCGATCACCATCGGCAACCACACCTTCCACAACCACAACAAGAAGGGTGCGGGAGCGATCAACGTGGTCCAGGCGCTCGCGTCGTCGAACAACATCTGGTTCGGCAAGGTGGGCATGCGGCTTGGCTCGAATACCTTCCTTAATACCGCCCGCCGGTTCGGCTTCGGGGACAAGACCGGCCTGCCCCTGATCGGCGAGAACCCCGGCAACATCCCGACCAACGAGTGGATGCTGGCCGTCGAGAAACGCCGCTTCAAGGACGGCGATGCCTTCAACATGTCGATCGGCCAAGGGCCGGTGCTGGTGACCCCGTTGCAGGTGGCGCAAGCCATGGCCGGCATCGCCAACGGTGGCGTCTTGCCGAAGCTCCATCTGGTCAATCAGGTCCAGGACGCTTACGGCCGCGTCATCAAGCAGGCCATCCCCGAGCGCCGCAACTGGCTGGGCATCGACGCCAAGGCAATCGAGGTCACGCGGGAAGGCATGCGCGAGGTGGTCGATGGTGGCACTGGTCGCTCCGCGGGCCTGAGCTTCGCCGAACTCTGCGGCAAGACGGGCACGGCCCAGTGGAAAATCGCGAACAAGACCAACCTCGCATGGTTCGCCGGCTTCATGCCCTACGACGAGCCACGCTTCGCCTTCGTCGCCGTCTATGAAGGCCGGCCGGGCGAGAATCCCAGCGGTGGCAAGAACGCGGCACCGATCGTGAAGGCGTTCTTCGAGCCCTTGAAAGAGGAGATCAAAGAGATCATCGCACCGGCACCAAAGGCATTGGAAGTCATCGACGAAGCCAACGCGCCCAAGGCGGAGCCGGTCACCGAGGAGGAAGGTGCCGAGGGCGTGATCAAGTCGCCGGACGGCCAACTCTTGGACACGACGCCTGCGCCAAGCGGCAACGAGGCGGAGGTGGAGCCGATCCCACGGGCCTTGGAGGTAGATCCGTCGGAGCTTGAAGAGCCGGTGGAAGAGGAGTGAGGCGAGCGGAACCCGCCTCGCCGACTCCCGGATCGGCGAATTGAACCCGCTCGGGCCGATGTGGCGAAACTCCCTGTTTTCGGGACTGGACGCGGGGTGACTTTGGCGGCAGATACCCAATGCCCCGCAGCGCGGGGCATTTTCACCTACCGACCCAAGTCACCATCATGGACATTCAAATCGCCACTCTTTGCGACTTCGCCGCAGACTATAACGGCAAGCTCGTCATTTCCGGCACCTTCGACACTCTTGCCGCACGCCAGCTTCCGGTCGTCCACCCGAGCTGCAGCCTCGCTCTCCGCTTCTGCTTCACCCCGGAAGATTCCGGCCGTCACAAGCTCTCCATCAACATCATCAATGAAGATGGCGAGTCGCTCGACCCGAAGAACATGCCCATCGAACCCGAGTTCGAAGTGCAGCTTCCAGCGGGCGTTCCCTTCCTGACCCGCAACGTGATCCTGAACCTTCAGGGCCTGCAGTTCCCGAAGGGCGGCATCTACTCGATCGACCTCGGCTGCGACGGCGAATTGCTGATGCGCCTGCCGCTCCGCATCGTTCAGGTCCAGGCTCAGCAGGCTGAACCCGTTGCCTGAAAACGAAAACGTGTCGTTGACCCGTTACTCCTGTGCCCTGGTGTCCGGCGCTTCCGCCGGCATCGGGGCCGAGTTCGCCCGCCAGCTCGCGCCGCATTGCGAAACGCTGGTGATCATCGCCCGCCGTGCGGAGCGCTTGGTCGAGCTGGCCGGCGAGCTCGAAAGGGAGCATCCCGGCCTGCGGGTAATGCCGCTGGAGGCGGATCTCACAGATCCGAATGCGCGGCTGCAGGCCGTGGGCCATCTACTTTCCAAGGGACTCGTTCCCGATCTGCTGGTGAACAATGCCGGCATGGGGGACTACGGCGAGTTCGTCACCTCCGACTGGATGAAGGTCGAGGCGATGCTCCGCTTGAATGTGGAGGCGCTGACCCATCTCACCCATGCCTTGCTGCCATCGATGATCGAACGGAAGAGCGGGGCGATTCTCAATGTCAGTTCCCTGGCGAGCCTGCTGCCGATTCCGGACTTCGCGGTCTATGCCGCGACCAAAGCCTATGTCAGCAGCTTTTCCGAGGCATTGCGCATCGAGGTGCGTGACCACGGCATCCGAGTGATGGCGCTTTGCCCGGGCCCGGTGCACACGGAATTCGGCGAGATCGCCGGACGTCAACCCGGCGCCGATTTCGGTGCGCGGGAGTGGTTCTACGTGCCACAGGAGCAAGTGGTGCGTGAGGGATTGGCCGGTCTGGATTGCGACCGGCCGCGCGTTTATCCCGGTTGGAAGGTTGCTGCCGCCGCGGTGGGGATTTCGCTGCTGCCACTGGCGATTATCCGGCTGGTGATGAGCACGAGACCTCGGAAGTGAGCGTGTGAGGTGAAGGGCTAGGTGGGGTCCTGCGAAATAGGGCCCATGGGACGTATGGGACCTATCCTGACCTCCTCGGGCGCGCCTACTTCCCGCAGCCGCAGTCGTGGCCGCAGCCTTTCTTTTTCTTTCCGCCGCCGGTTGCCTTGCGGGCCAGGAACACGGTTGCCAACAGCACGACGGCCACGGTCGCCCAGGTTTGCCAATCGTTCATCTCAGAGGAACATAGAGGTGATCTGGAACACCGCAAACGCGGCCACCCAGGCGAAGACGCTCATGAAAACCAACTGCCCGACCGCCCACTTCCACGATCCCGCTTCGCGGGCGACCACTGCCGAAGTCGGCAGGCATTGCAGGGCATAGATGTAGAAAACGATCAGGCCCAGCAGCGCGGGCAGGGTAAACATCTTCCGGCCGTCCGGCCAGGTCGCCGCGGCGAGGGTGGTCTGCAGACGGTTCAGCGTTTCATCCTCGTCCTCGCTTTCCTCAACGTGGAATAGCTGGGTCATCGAGCCGACGAAGGCCTCGCGTGCCGCGAAGGAAGTCAGGATCGCCGTGCCCGCCCGTCCGTCGAGGCCGAGCGGCTTCACCAGTGGCTCCACCACCGCACCAACCCGGCCCATCGCACTGTGGGCGAGCTTTTCACCGGGGTCTTCCGACTCAGATTTCGGATAAGTTTTCATTGCCCACAGGATGATGAAAATCGCCAGCAAGATGGTGCCGGCACTCTTCAAGAAGGCTCCGGCGCGTCCGG
Source organism: Luteolibacter arcticus (assembly GCF_025950235.1). Classification (NCBI taxonomy): domain Bacteria; kingdom Pseudomonadati; phylum Verrucomicrobiota; class Verrucomicrobiia; order Verrucomicrobiales; family Verrucomicrobiaceae; genus Neoluteolibacter; species Neoluteolibacter arcticus. The sequence continues at coordinate 622,070 of NZ_JAPDDT010000001.1, forward strand.
CCACGTGGCGGAAAATGTAGCGCCACTGGGGTGCGCGGTAGGGCGGAAGTTCCAGCAGGAAATGGGAGGGCGTCTTATCCTCGCCAAGCCGACCGCGGAGGATGCGCGCGACCACCAGCGCGGTGATCGTACCCGTCACGTAGATGGCCGAAAAGACCAGTGCCTTCTGTAGCCCGGTCATGTCCGAAAGCAAAAGGGGGACGAGCGTCAGATAAACTGGCAGCCGCGCCGAGCAACTCATCCATGGCGCGACGAAAATCGTCACGAGTCGCTCCTTTGCTGAGTCAATCGTGCGGGTCGCCATGACGCCGGGAATGGCGCAGGCATACGAGCTTAAAAGGGGCAGGAAGGCCTTGCCGCTCATACCCGCCTTCGCCATCACGCCATCCATCAGGAACGCGGCACGCGCCATGTAGCCTGAGCTTTCCAGCAGGCCGATGAAGAAGAACAGCAGCACGATCTGCGGCAAGAAGACGAGCACGCCTTCGCCCACGCCGGTGACAATCCCGTCTGCCAGCAGCGAGCGGAAGTCGCCCTCGCTCATCGAGGCATTGACCCAGTCACGCACCACGCCGGTGCCGTCCTCGATCCAGCCCATCGGGATTTCGGCAATGGAAAAGATCGTCCAGAAAATGCCGATCATGATCGCCGCAAAGGCGAGCCATCCGCAGAACGGGTGCAGCAACCAGGCATCGAGCTTATCGGAAAGCGTCGCGGTGTGAGTGTCCGGCCGGCGCGCGGCGATCTCGCAAATTTGCAACGCGCGTGTCTGCCGCTCTTCCGCGGTCCATCCCGGTGAGGCCGGGTGGGGGAAGGGGTGTCGCAGCGCTTGTTTCAGTTCCACGATGCCCTTGCCGGCATTCGCCTGGATCGGCACCACCGGTACGCCGCCGAGTTCCTCGGAGAGCTTCTGTGGATCGAGCCGCAGGCCGGCCTTTTCCGCGACGTCCACCATGTTCAGGGCGATGACGACGGGCAGGCCGAGTTCGATCACCTGCATCGCCAGCACCAGATGGCGCTCCAGATTCGAGGCATCGACCACGCAGACGACCAGATCCGGCCGCGCTTCACCCTCGATCTCGCCGAGCAGCGTCTTGCGGGCGATCTGCTGGTCCGGGCTGCCACCGTCGAGCGCGTAGCAGCCGGGGAGATCGACCAGCCGGAGCTTGTTGCCGTGCGGGGTGAAGAACTCCCCGCTTTTGCGCTCTACCGTGACGCCGGCGTAGTTGCCGACCTGCTGGTTGGCACCGGTGAGGGCGTTGAAGAGCGTGGTTTTCCCGGCGTTGGGGTTGCCGGCGAGGGCGACGGTTTCAAGGGAACCGGACATCGTAAAATCAATCAGGCGACGGCGACCATCACCTGGCTGGCCAGCTCGCGGCTGAGCGCGAGCCGGGTTCCGCACACGGAACAGATCAAATTGCGGCCATCGGCCAGCTTGCGGACTTGCAGGGTTTCGCAGAAGCCCAGCTTGCGGAGCTGCTCACAGGCCGGCCCGTTGAGGAACTTGATCTGGAAATCACACCCCACCTTGGCCTGGCTCAAACTGAGCAGGCTGTCGGTCTCCAATTCATTGGCCTTCGCAAGCGCCATCGCTGTCTAGATTCCTGCAATTGAGATGGATTTGCAACAGCATTTCCCGCATTTGTCACGGTCTCGTCAGAATCGACCTTCCCGACACCGACGCTTTGGCGAGCTTGGGATTTCAAACCTCCGAAATCGCGTTCATGCTCAAGGGCATGGAGCCACCCGCCGACTCCCAATTCGAAGTGGCAAAAATTCCGCTCGGGGTTCGGCTGACGATTTGGTTCCTGCGGGGATTCTTCATCCTCATGATATTCCCGCTACTGGGATCCGGCTTCGCGGCCTTCATGACTCTGATCTCTGGAGCCGTCTCGGAGTCGCCCGCTGGCGAGGCGATCATCCTCGGCGTGATTGGCTTGGGGAGTTTCGTGGTGACGCTGACCATGACCAACGGGGCGGTCTGGCTGGACGGCCACTTGAGCCGCACTTCACGTCCCTTCGCATCCGCCGGAGGGCAGACGCGGCCGATGCACCCGGCCCGGCAACTGTTTCTTCCCCCCACGACCATCGTGGTGCTCTATGGCTCTGCCGCCGTGGCGCTGTGGATTCCCGACCATCTGGATGCGGAGCCGGAGCGCAACTTCATCTGGCCTGTCGTGTGGATTGGCGTGGCGGTGGCGGCCACGTTCCTGAGGCGTTACTTGAAGGCGAAATTCCCCGGGTAGGGAACTGACTGCTGACGTGGACGGACTGACCCTAGAACCGGAAGTAGCGGCTCGCGTTTCCGCTGCACACGTCGGCCACCAATTTCGACAGGGCTTCGAAGTCGTCCGGCAGTTCGCCGCGGTCGGCTTCGCTGCCGATCAGGTTGCAGAGGATACGGCGGAAATACTCGTGGCGAGGGAAGGACAGGAACGACCGCGAGTCGGTGAGCATGCCGACGAAGCGCGAGAGCAGGCCGGTGGAGGATAGCGCGTTGAGCTGGAGTTCCATGCCGTCCTTCTGATCGAGGAACCACCAGCCGCTGCCGAACTGGATCTTGCCCGCCACGGTGCCGTCCTGGAAGGCCCCGGTCATCGCGGCGAAGAGGTAATTGTCGCGCGGATTGATGTTGTAGAGGATGACCTGCGGAAGGCTGCCTTGTTGGGCGAGCGTGCCGAGGTAAGTGATCAGCGCCGCGCCCTGGCGTTCGTCGCCGATGGTGTCGAAGCCGGCATCCGGGCCGAGCAGGTCGAACATCCGCGGATTGACGTTGCGGAAGGGGCCGAGGTGAAGCTGCTTGGTCCAACCCTTCGCCGCATCCTGCTGGCCAAAGAAGACCATCAAGAAGAAGGTGAACTTCTCCTTCTCCTCCGCCGTGACCGGCAGGCCGCGCCGGGCCTTGTCGAAGATGATGGAGGCATCCGCGTCGTCGCAGGGCAGCGCGGGGCAGCGCTCGAGTCCATGATCGGATAGCCGGCAGCCGGCCGCGTGGAAGTCATCGTGGCGCTTTTGCAAGGCCTGCAACAGGTCGGAGACGTGATGGATGCTCGTGTCGGTGATTTCCTCGAGCTTCTCGATCCACGCGTTGAACGCCTTCGGCTGATCGACCGCGAACGCCTTGTCGGGACGGAAGGTCGGCAGCACCTTGGTCCTCAACGGGCTGAAGGCGATCGTCTCGTGATGATCCAGCGGATCCGCCGGATCGTCGGTGGTGCCGACCATGGTCACCCGGAACTTTTCCAAGATGCCGTGGACGCAGAAGTCCGGCTCAGCGAGGCGCGAGTTGGCCTTATCCCAAATCTCGTCGGCGGTCGCCGGGCTCAGCAACGTATCGATCCCAAAGTAGCGGCGCAGCTCAAGGTGCGTCCAGTGGTGGATTGGATTGCGCAAGGTGTAGGGCACGGTCTCCGCCCATGCCTGAAACTTCTCTCGCGGCGATGCGGCACCGGTAATGTATTCCTCGTCGACGCCATTGGCGCGTAGGAGACGCCACTTGTAATGGTCGCCGCCCAGCCAGATGTCGGCGAGGTTCTCCCAGCGGTGGTTGGTGGCGATCTCCTTCGGCGAAAGGTGGCAGTGGTAGTCGTAGATCGGCTGGTCCTTCGCCACTTCATGGAACAGACGGCGGGCGGTCGGCGAGTGGAGGAGGAACGATTCGTCGTCGAGATAGGCCATGGCAATGCGCGAACCATGGCAGGATGCCCGATCCCGGCAAGGCGATCCTTGCCAGAGTTGTCATACAGGCAGGGAATAGGTCCCGTGGGTCCCATGGGACCTATACTCACCCGTGGCGGGCATGGTGGACCTGCCCGTGGCCGTGATCGTGGTGATGCCGATGCCCGGCCTCGTGGCAATGGTCGCAGCGGACCCAGCCGGAGGTGCCATCGGCGAAGTGTTCCTTTTTCCAGATCGGCACCCGGAACTTCACCTCGTCGATGATATAGCGGCAGGCATCAAAGGCGGCGTCGCGATGCGCGGCGGCGACGATCACCCCGACGGCCAGCTCGCCGATGGCCAGGCTGCCGACGCGATGTTGGCAGCGTGCATGGAGGATCTCGAAGCGCTCACGTGCCTCGTGGACGATACGGGTGCCCTCCTTCTCCGCCAAACTACGATAAGCCTCGTACTCGAGCGATAGCACGGCCTGCCCCTGGTGGTGATTCCGCACCCAGCCTTCGAAGGAACAGAAGCCGCCGGCCGCGGGATCGAGGATGCTTTCCCGCAGTGCGTGCGGATCGATGGGATCGGTGACAATGGCAAACATGGCTTAGCCTCCGGCGACGGGTGGGATGAAAACAATCTCGTCGCCATCGGAAATCAAGTCGTCCCACGTGCAGAAGTCGCCATTGCGGGCGGCGCGCAGGCTGCCGATTTCCAAGGGCAGGCGATGGCGGAACCGCAGCTCTTCGTAGAGTCCGGCGGGGGTGCAGGCGAGGGTCTCGACCTGCTCCTCATCGAGCCCGCGGGATTCGCGGAGCTTGGCGAAGTAGAGCACGTGCATGATTTTCGGCATCACACCGTGTTGCAGCTTGGCGAAGCACTCAGCGAGCTCTTGGGGCGTGTTGGCATTGTCGAGCGCCGCGGCGTGGGGCAACTCGAGCACCAGGGGGTCGAGCGATTCGAGGAAGCGCCGCGCGCAATGATCGCCACGGCCCAGCGCTTCGGCCGCCTGCGAAATACCAGAAACCTCGTAGATCGCGCAGAGCGGCTCGGGCCTGCCGTCGATGCGGTTGGCGAAGCAGGTCGCGCTACGATTTGGGTCACGATGCGAAAGCAGGTGAGTCACGGTTGTTTCATCCAGCAGGAACAGGTCGCAGCCGAGCACCAACACCGGTCCGTCGGGCTTCCTTGCGTGGATGGCGGCCAGTGCCGCGAGCGGGCCGCCGCCGGCCACTTCATCGGTCACGACCGGCAGATCGACTGGAGGAGCGGAATCATCGCGCATCGAGAGGAAGACTTCGCCGCCAGTCAGCTTGGCGAGCCGCGCCAGCCAATCGATCTGGAGAATGCCATCCGGGCGCTCGATGGTGGCCTTGTCGCGGCCCATGCGCTGGCTCTTGCCGCCGATGAGGATTAGGGTGGTCATTTGCAGAAAATGGAACCGCCAAGACGCCAAGTTCGCCAAGTGTAGGCTTTCTCAAAACTTGGCGAACTTTGCGGCTTGGCGGTCAATTTATTCATTGGCTCGATAGTCGCTCTTGCCACCGGTTTTTTCCAACAGCTTGACGCCGTGGATGACCATCGCGGGATCGAGTGCCTTGCACATGTCGTAGAAGGCCAGCGCCGCGATGCTCGCGCCGGTTAGAGCCTCCATCTCGATGCCAGTCTTGCCGGTGGTCTTGCAGGTGCAGCGGATGAGTGCCTCGCGGCCTTCGAATGCGACCTCGAACTTGCACGAGTCCAGCGACAGCGGATGACAGAGCGGGATCAGCGAGGAGGTCTGCTTCGCGCCCATCGTTCCGGCGAGGATGGCCGTCTGGAATACCGGCCCTTTTTTCGAGATGAAATCGCGACCATCGAATTGCGCGGCCACGGCCTCGTTCACCGTGACCCGGGCCTCGGCAGTGGCTATGCGAACGGTGACCTCTTTCGCCGAAACATCGACCATCGCGGCTTGGTTTTGCTGGTTGACGTGGGAAAGAGACACGGGGAATTGACGATTGATTATTGAGAATTGGGGAATGGGAAGAACGAGAGCTCTGCCGGGTCGGCCGCGGGAGGAACTTCCACGATGCCGCACGAACCTGCCACCGAAATGAAATCGCCGGAGTTCGACGGAGGACGAGCGAGCAGTGTGCCATCGGGGCCCGCCGCGACGGTCAGCAGCCATGAGAACTTCGGCAGTGGAACGGGAGCCTCATTCATGCGGACTTTCATGGGCAGGAATTCCCGACCCTCCAAGCGCGAGAGCGCCGGTAGCACGTGACGGGTGAAGGTGGCGAGCACCGACACGGGATTGCCCGGCAACGCGAACACGACGGGCGGCCCCGGCCAGAAAGCCAGCGGCTTGCCCGGACGTTGCTCGACGCCGTGAAAGGCGGGCTTGCCGAGGCGTTCCTCTAACAAGCCGCGGATGAAGTCCTTCTTGCCCTTCGAGATCCCGCCGCAGATGAGCAGCACGTCGCACTTCGCCAATGCCTCATCGAGTTGCCGGCCACACACGGCCGGATCGTCGGGCGCATGATCGTGGAAAACGATGGCGTTGCCGCGGCGGGCGAGCATGGCTTCCAGCATCGGGCCATTCGAACGCCGGATCTCCCATGCACGCGGCACCACATCTGAAGGTACGGCCTCGTCTCCGGTGGAAAGAATGGCCACGTTTGCTCGGCGAAAGACCTCGATCTTCTCCAGACCCACCGAGGCCGCGATGGCGACTTCCACCGGGCCGATCGTGCTGCTCGCATCTACTAGCACCGTGCCGGACGCTGCATCGCTGCCAGCTTCATGGATGAATTGCCCCTTCTTGAATCCCGGCCTCGGACGACCGGCTTCGAGATCCTCATAAGGCACTACGGTGTCGCAGTCATCCGGCACGATCGCGCCGGTCATGATCTCCCATGCATGTCCCGATGGCAGCGCAACCGGTGGCGGGTCACCGGCGGCGTGCAAGCCGGCAAGGATGACAGGCCCGGTCGAGGGCAAGAAGTCCGCGGCGAATGCAAAGCCGTCCATCATTGCCCGGCGATAGGGAGGAAAGGCACGGTCGGCCACCAGTGCGGTCGCCAAGGTGCGGCCGAGGGAATCCGCGAGCGTCGCGGATTCCGTCCCGAGCGGGCGCAATGACGAGGTCAGGGCGTCGGCTTCGGCGAGGGTCATCAGGCGGTCCACACCGGAGGTTGTGCCACCCGGCGGCTCGGGATGTCCAGTCACGCCGTTCCGTTGTGTGAGCCCCGGGAAACGGGTCAAGCTCAGGCGACGCCCCGGCTGGAGAGCTGGATCGGATTGCCTTCGGGGTCCTTGGTGTCGGCGAAGGAGAAGCCGTTCCAATCGTGGACCTTGCCGAATTTCAGGCCCTCGCGGGTCAATCGCTCCACCTCGGCACGAACATCGCGGACCGAGAAGACGATCTTCGCACGGGATTGCGCGTGGGCACCCTCGGGGAGCTTTCCGCGATGCAGGGCGAGATTGCAGCCTCCGGCACGGAGCTCGATCCAGCCGTCTTCGGCGGGTTCCAGCGGTTCGAGCCCGAAGTGCTGCTCGTAGAAGGCTGCCACTTTGGGGACGTCTGCGACGAAGAGGATGATGCGGCCGATATGCGCGGGCATGGGAGAGGTCGATACCGAGTTATGACTGCGAGCTCAAGGCCCCGGTGGCACGCCAGCGCCGCCACAGCCACCCGCTCAGAAGTCCGGCGGCCAATCCCGGCCACAAGGTCACATCGCCGTTCCAAAGGATCAGCTTCGCGTAAAGGGTGATGACAAGAACCAGCGCGGCGACCATGCGGGAGAACGTCCCTTCCAAAGTCAGCAACGCGTGGACGGCGAACCACGCATGGCCAGAGACCGGCGGTTGACCCGTGAGGGGGCGGGCGAGACACAGCATTGCCACCACGAGATCGACCGCGAGCGCTCGACGGCCGATGGTTCGCATCCCCAGCCGCTCGGCAATGAAGGCACCGGCCAAGGCGGCCGCGGGCGTGTAATACCAGAGCCGATAGTGCGCTGCCTCCCCTTCGTAAAAGATCGCGGCATATGCCGCGGTCGCCCCGGCAAGAGCGACGGCGGCTATCGCTGGAGCGGTGCGTTTCACGCCGCCCGATACGGAGGCGAGGCGTGGGGATCTTCCGCAGTGACCTGCTGACCGGTTGCATTTTCACGGCGGCAGTCCAGCCTGCACACCATGAAAGCCATCTTGAAGTTCGTCGCGGTGATCGTCATCGGTCTCGCCCATTCTCTCTCCGCGGCGGAGGAGGACAAGCGCATCAAGGAGGTCTCCGACCTTTCCTCTGTCTTCTGGACCGCAATGACGTCGGACAAGATTCCAGAGGCGAAAAAGAGCCTGTTCGTTAAGGAAGACGATCCCGAAATCGCGAGTTCCGACGCGATCTCCAAGAGGGTGGCGGAAGAGTTCGAAGAACTGAGCGCCCGTGTGAAGGAAATGGGGCAGGAGAAATCCGAGGGTCATCGCTTCGGCGAGGTCAAGGAGATCAAGGTCGGGAAGATCGAGGATCAGGGTGGTCGAGTGGTGGCCTCCGTCACCTTGATGGTGTGGGAGCCGCTCGAGAAGGAATTCGAGAAGGTGACCATCACGTGGTTCCAAACTCCCAAGGCCGGGTGGAAGCTGATCGATCTCTAGCGCTTCCTTCCGCTAACCCGTTGGGCAACAGGGTTCATCAGCCTCCTGAGACCTTTTCATTTTCCGAATCCGCCATTCGCGGCCATGGTGCCGCCGTGAGCCAACCGGTGGATCGACTCGGGCGCGGCGTGCGGGATCTGCGGATCTCGCTGACCGACCGTTGCAATTTCCGCTGCCGCTACTGCATGCCGGTCGAGGTCTTCGGACCGGGGTATCGCTTCCTGCCGCGTGAGGACCTGCTGAGCTTCGAGGAAATCGTGCGGTTGACCCAGCTGCTGGTCCCGCTGGGAGTGGAAAAGGTCCGCCTGACCGGCGGCGAGCCCTTGCTCCGACGCGGTGCCGAGGATCTGGTGGCAATGCTTTCTTCGATCGACGGGGTGAGGGACATCGCGATCACCACGAATGGCGTGCTGCTCGCTCACCATGCCGAGGCACTGGCCTTGGCGGGGCTGAGCCGGGTGACGGTCAGCCTCGATGCCATGGATGGGGAGATTTTCGCCCGCATGAACGGCGTGGGAGCGAAGGTCGACCGCGTGCTGGCCGGCATCAATGCGGCGCAAACCTATGGGCTGAAAGTGAAGGTGAACGCCGTCATCCAGCGCGGGGTGAACGAAGGCGAGATCCTACCCTTGGCCCGCTGGGCGAAGGCGCAGGGCGTCGATCTACGATACATCGAGTACATGGACGTCGGCGAGACCAACGGCTGGAAGCTGGCCGAGGTGGTGCCGGCAGCGGAGTTGCTGGAGATCCTGTCCACGGAGTTCGATCTGGCACCTCGCGATCCGGCGTATCGGGGTGAGGTGGCGGCGCATTGGCGGCATCGCGACGGGGCGGGGGAAATCGGGGTGATCGCCTCGGTGACGCGGCCGTTTTGCCGGGATTGCCAGCGGCTGCGATTGTCGGCGGACGGCAAGTTTTTCACGTGTCTGTTTGCCGCGGATGGGCACGACATCCGCGCGCTGCTCAGAGGCGGGGCGGAAGACGAAGTGCTTCAAGCTGCCGTTCGCGGGCTCTGGTCGGTTCGGGAGGACCGCTATTCGGAAGAGCGAGGTCTGGTCCCGCACCCGAAGGCGGAGATGAGCTACCTCGGTGGATGACTTGAAGATCCGATGTATTTACGACACGGGCTCAACCCGCCTGCCTTATTGAAAAGCTGCTGGCCAATGGCGCGAGGCGGGAGTTAGATTTCTACTGTGAGACTTCCGCCCCTCGGACTTCGTGCGAAGATCGCGCTGGCATTGGCCATCGCCGCACTGCTTCCGCTCCTGGTTGGCTTGATCGTGCTGGAGACCTTCGGATTCGGCCATCTGCTCGGGACCCAGGGACGCCTCTATGAGTCCGAGGCGAGGACATTGTCGCGCTCGCTGGAAATCGCCGTCGAGTCCCAGGCCGGGCATTTCTGGAGCTGGATGTCCGCCGATTCCGCCCTGCCGGATTTCCTGGCGACGCCGAAGCCGCCGGCCGGGAAAGACGAGGTGGCCGCGATCGAGAAACGTTGGGCGAAGCTGCCGGTGGACGATCCCTTGATGAGGGAAATCCTCGGAAATCCGGCTGCGGCAAGTCTCTCTCGTTACGTTTCCTCCCATCCTCAGGCGGCGGAGATCCTGGTGACCAACGCCACGGGCCAAGTCGTGGCAGCCACTCGCAAGACCACCGACTATGACCAGTCCGACGAGGAATGGTGGACCATCGGTCGCGATCTCAAGGAGGGCGGGATGTGGACGGAGGTACTGCATTTCGATGGGAGTGCCGGGATCTTCTCGCTCGATCTGGTGATGCCGCTGTACCGCGATGGGGAGCTCCTCGGCGTGGCCAAGCTGGTGCTGGACGTCTCGCCTCTCTTCCTTTCGCTGCGTCCGACAGAAGGGGACGACCGGGCGCGCCTGGAGATCCTTCTGTCCGACGGCCACATCCTGGCTCGCACCGGCGACCGGGGGTTCCAGCCGCTCAAGGAGAAGCTGGAGCCGGATTCGTTGCTGTGCGTCCGGGTTGGCCGGACGGGCTGGACCGTGACCGGGAAGGGCACCGATGACGAGCGGATGACCGGCTTCGCCGCGATCCAGTCGCCGGAAATCGATCGCAAGCTTTTTGAGCCGGGCGGCTACGTCCTCTATTCTTCTCCAAAGGATGCGGTGGTCGCCCCGTTGCGGCGTCAGGTGCTGCTGATCGGTGCGGTCGCGGGCCTTGCCACGGGTCTCTGCGTGCTGGCCGGTTATGCCTTCGTGGATCGCAAGATCCTGCAGCCGATCGCGATGCTCAGCCAGGCCACGCGGGCCTTGGCGGAGACGGTGAGGTTGCGGCGCGATCCGACTCTTACGGAAAGCGAGGCGGATTCGAAACGGCGGGCCGCGAAGGAGGATCTGGAGCGCATCGAATCCATCAAGACCGGCGATGAGGTCGAGGACCTCGCGGCCGACTTCGGCATCATGACTTCGCGGGTGATGCGCTATCATCGCGAGCTAGAGTCGGAGGTGGATTCCAAGACGGCCTTGCTTCGCGAGGAGCTGGAAATGGCGCGCGAGTTCCAAAACGCGCTGCTGCCTTCCGGCTATCCCGACACCAGCACCCGCAACGACCCGTTGCGGCTCGGATTCGCGCATTTCTACCAGCCCGCCTCGACCGTGGGTGGCGATTTCTTCGACCTGATGGAGCTCGACGAGCATCGCACCGGCGTGCTGATCGCCGATGTGATGGGCCATGGTGCGCGCTCGGCGCTGGTCACTGCCATCTTGCGGGCTGTGGTTCGCAATCACGTGATCTCTGCGGGAAATCCGGGGGACTTTTTGGGTATCCTGAACCGCGAGCTGCATGACGTGATCGAGCGCAGCCAGCAAACACTCTTCGTCACCGCGTTCTTCATGGTGCTGGATACCCGCGAGGGCAAGGCAACCTGGGCGGTGGCCGGGCATCCCGCGCCTCTGCGGGCCCGACGCAGCACGGGGAATCCGCCGCAAATGCTCTGGAATGGCGCCCAGAAGCAGCCGGCGCTCGGCTTGATGGGGGACATGGTTTACCACACCTCGGCCTCGCCGATCCGGGCGGGCGACGTGTTCCTCCTTTTCACCGATGGCGTGGTGGAAGCCGAGAATCCGGCCGGGAAGGAATTCGGCATGCAGCGGCTCATTTCGACCTTCGACGAGTCCCTGGATGGCCCGCTGGCCGCGATGCCGGCGAAGATCGTCTGCGAGGTTGCCGCCTACCAAAAGCGCCGCCACCACGATGACGACGTGTGCGTGGTCGCGGTGGAAGTGCTGCCGGGCGTGATTCCCGATATCGTGAGCAAGCCGGCACCCCTGACAGGATCAGTCCCGAGCGGTGCTTGACTTGCCGGGCGTCTTCGGGCAGTCCCGCGCCATGGCCAAGCTCTCGATCCGCGACCTCGACGTCAACGGCAAGGAAGTCCTCATGCGTGTGGACTTCAATGTCCCGCTGGAAGGCGACGTCATCACCGACGACACCCGCATCCAGGGAGCGGTTCCATCCATTCAACATCTCCTCAAAGGCGGCGCGAAGCTGGTCCTCTGCTCCCACCTCGGTCGTCCCAAGGGCGGCCCCGAGCCGAAGTATTCGCTCGCTCCTGCCGCCGCCCGCCTCGGCGAGATCCTCGGCCAGGAAGTGAAGCTCGCGCCGGACTGCATCGGTGACGAAGTCGCTGCCCTGCGTGCTGCCCTTCAACCCGGCCAAGTGCTTCTGCTGGAAAACACCCGCTTCTATCCCGCCGAGGAAGCCAACGAAGCTGACTTCGCCAAGGCACTCGCCGGCAGCGCCGAGATCTACGTGAACGATGCCTTCGGCACCGCCCACCGCGCCCACGCTTCGACCGAAGGGGTCACGCATTTCGTTTCCCAGAGCGCCATGGGCTTCCTGATGGAGCGCGAACTCGAGTATCTCGATGGCAAGCTTGAGAACCCGGAGAAGCCGTTCCTCGTCATCATGGGTGGCGCGAAGGTTTCCGATAAGATCCAAGTCATCACCCGCCTGATGGAAAAGGCCGACGCCTTCCTGATCGGCGGTGCCATGGCCAACACCTTCCGCAAGGCGCAGGGCTACAAGACCGGCAACAGCCGCGTCGAAGCCGACAAGCTCGACCTCGCCCTCGAGATCCTGGCCAAGGCCAAGGAAAAGGGCGTGAAGTTCCTGCTGCCTTCCGACACCCGCATCACCCAGGAGTTCAAGGAAGGTGCCGAGACCAAGTGCACCGCGCCTTATGAGCAGGGTGGCGAGACGCCGGATGGCTGGGAAGGCATCGACATCGGCGACGTCGCCATCGGCGAGTTCGTCGCTGAAGTGGCGAAAGCCAAGACCATGATCTGGAACGGCCCGATGGGCGTGTTCGAGATCGACAGCTTCGGCCACGGCACCAAGGCCGTCGCGGAAGCCATGGCCGCGAGCGATGCCGTCACCATCGTCGGCGGCGGCGATTCCGTGACCGCCGTGAACAAATATGGCCTCGACGAGAAGATGACCTTTATCTCGACCGGCGGCGGTGCCTCGCTGGAATTGCTTGAAGGCAAGGTCCTTCCCGGCGTAGCTGCACTAACCGAAGCTTGAGTTGGCCCGAAACCCGCTGTCCACTCCGCACCCATCCGCTATTTCATGATCCGCAAGCCCATCTTTGCCGCGAACTGGAAGATGAACCTTGGTCCCTCCGAGACCGAGGACTTCGCCAAGAGCTTCCTTTCGAAGGTGCAGAACCGCACCTTCCCCTGCGACATCGTCATCGCCCCGCCCTTCGTGTCCCTTTCCAAGGCGGCCGAGATTCTCGGCAATGTCTCCAGCATCGCGCTCGCTGCCCAGAACTGCTCGCAGTATGACTCCGGTGCCTACACCGGGGAGATCAGCGGGATGATGCTGAAGGAATTCTTCGTCCACTACGTGATCCTCGGCCACAGTGAGCGCCGTGCGATCTATGGCGAGACCGACGAGGTCATCAACGCCAAGGTCCGCAAGGCCCGCGAGCTGAACCTCCGCCCGATCTTCTGCATCGGCGAGACGCTTGAAGAGCGGAAGAGCGGCCAGCTTGAGAAAGTCTTGCGCACCCAGGTGAGCATCGGCCTCAAGGGGCTGAGCGAACGCGATCTGCTCGACACCGTCATCGCCTACGAACCGGTCTGGGCGATCGGCACCGGCGTGACCGCCACCGCCGAGCAGGCCCAGGAAGCACACGCTTTCGTCCGCTCCTTGGTCGCCGAGCAATTTGGCAACGACTCCGCGGCCAAGATCCGGATCCAATACGGTGGCTCGGTGAAGCCGAACAATGCGGCTGAACTGATGGCCTGCCCGGACATCGATGGCGCGCTCATCGGCGGTGCCTCGCTGGAGCCACAGAGCTTCCTGGACATCATCCAGAACGGCGCGCCCTGAGTTGGTTTCTGCTCCCGCTGGCGGTGATCTTCCGGCGTAACACCGGAGATCGCCGGATTGCCGCTTGAGTTTCCGGCCCGGCCGGGAATGCTCGCCCGGCCGCCATGAAAGTCACCCTCGCAGCCATCTTCGCCCTCGTAGCCCCCGCCGTCATCGCTGCGGAGGCCCCGAAGGCGCTCGCCGATTTCTTGATCCCGAACACGATGATCAAGGGCGAGGTAGTGGTCGTGGTGCCACCCAAGGAACTGGACAAGTACATCGCCAAGGTCGAGGAGGCCGCCCGCAAGAATCCGGACTGGTTCCGCGAGCATGCCAAAAACGGCAAGCCCGGCGTGCCTCTGCCGTTTGATGAACGTCTCGGCCTGACCAAGGAAGAATACGACGACTACATCAAGTTCTGGGGCAAGCGCGAGTTCAAGGGCATCGAGGCCGTGCCGATCCGCCTCAGCGAAGGTAGCGATGGCCGCTGGAGCATCATTGTCGGGGGGCGTGCCTCCGCACTTTCCACTCTCAAGTTCGATCCCAAGGCCGATCTTTTCAAATCGCCCAATGGCGAGCTGAAGCGCATCGAGGATGTGGCTGCCGACGCCAACAGCACCCTCGGTGCATGGACCGGCCACGAGTGGAAATTCGAGGAGAAGTCGACCCTTGGCACCCTCAAGGAGAACTTCGCGATCGGGAAAACCGGCGACAAGAAGTATGGCCTGCTGGTTTACCGGCTTCAGGAAGTTTCCGAGCAAGGCAGCAAGATTGCCGACGATGGCATGGTGGTCCGATTCCCGCTGGGTGAAGCAGGCGTCGTGAAGCCGAAGCCGACTCCGGCAGCCCCACCATCGAAGCCGGCGCCTAAACCAGTCACGCCGAAGAAGAAGTGACATGCCCGCAGCCCCGCCCTCCCGGTGGAAGCGCCGGATCCGGCGGATCCTGGTGGTGCTGCTTCTGAGTCCCTTCCTGCTGCTGGCTCTCGCCAATGGCCTGCTTGCAACGCCTTGGGCGCGTGGCTATCTCGGCCGCAAGCTCTCTGCACGGCTAGGGGTGGAGACCGCTGTCGGCAACGTGACATGCACGCCGTGGGGTGGCTTCACCATCGGCGAGCTGCGCTGCCTCCAGCCTCCGCCTTTGCGCGAGTCGATCAAGGCTCCGCTGCTTGAGGTCCGCGAGATCCAGGCTCATCCGCAATGGAGCCGGTTGCTGCGCGGCGAACTCGCCATTTCGTCCGTTCGGATTGACCGGCCACGTCTGACGCTCTCCCTTGAAATGGCGGCCACCATGGTCTCCGCGAGTGCCGCGGCACCCGCGCCCGTCGTGACGCCTCCTCCAGTGGTCGCGACCGCGGAGACACCGGCAGTAGAGGCTCGCAAGCCGTCGTCGCAAACGCCCGCCCCGCCAGCGCCCCCCTCCACGCCGCCGGTTTCGGATTCCTCCACCATCGGCACTGCATGGATGGAGATCACTGATGCCGGCTGTGAGTTGTGGCTCGCCGGGTCCAAGCTGGCCTCGCTCCAGGGAGGTGAAGGGAAGATCCCGTTCGCCGGCGCTCCCGCGTTTTCAAGGCTCCAGCTTCGTGAACTGGAAATCTTCGGCCAAGTCTTCGGGCGCGACCTCACGGCCCCATTGTCGTGGCGGGCTCCTGAACTGCGGTGCAATGCCGCAGAGCTTCGGCTGGCAGATCTAGAGGTGAAACTCTCTGCCGCCTTGGGTGTGATACCCGGTTCGCCCTTCGCGGTCGATATCTCGGTCCCGCGGCAAGCGGCCCGCGGTGATGCTTGGCTTCAGAACATGAAACCGGCGGCCGCCCAGCTTGAGGTCCGTTTGCAAGCCATCGGCCTGCTGCGTCATCCGTCCACCTGGCAAGGCGTCGCGGCCGCTGGCGCACGGAACGTGACGATGCAACTTGGCGGGCAAGCGGCCGCATTCGACGAAGGCCGTGCCGCCATCACCTTGCAAGGAGGCGTGATGAACTGCCCCGATTTCCGGCTCACGGGCGAGCGCGCCTCCTTTCTCGGCAACGGCCAACTCCGCGCCGACGGGCAGGGGACCGCCGTGTTGCGCGTGGTGGTTCCTCCGGACACGGCCGCTGCATGGACCGAGCGGATGGGGGCCAGCGGTCATGCGCCGGTCTTTGCTCCTCTCGAAACGCCGGACCGGATGTTCATCGATCTACGATGGATCTCGTACTCCGGCGTCCAAGGCATCGAACTCGGTGCCGGTGGTCCGGTTGTGCCGGCGGAGGAGTTCGGAAAGCTGCTTTCAGACGGTTAGTCCTCGCGCCTGCCGGAACACGACTCGCTTGACTCCGGTTGCGAGGCGCACAGTTTGGTATCGCTCCCTTGATGTGTGCGGGAGACCGACGCGTGAAGCCCTCATCCGCCTATATCTTCCT
Organism: Luteolibacter arcticus; assembly: GCF_025950235.1. Lineage (NCBI taxonomy): Bacteria > Pseudomonadati > Verrucomicrobiota > Verrucomicrobiia > Verrucomicrobiales > Verrucomicrobiaceae > Neoluteolibacter > Neoluteolibacter arcticus. The sequence goes on from NZ_JAPDDT010000001.1 coordinate 638,115, forward strand.
CGGAGTCTGCGGGATTGGCCTGGCGTCGGGTTATATCGCCCGAAAGGCCACCGGCGGACGGTTCGCATCCGGATGCGTTGTGGACGAGGCAAGCGAGCAGGGGTTGCCCGTGAAAACGCAACCAGTGCCGCGAGTGGAATCCGAAATGGCGATACCCCCGTCATCGGCGGTTCCTCCGCGGTCCTGCGACACCGTGGAATCCCTCATCGCGGCGCCTCCCGGCGAGCTGTATGGACGGCTTGCACTGTGGTTGATCGATGCCAGCGAAACGGACCTCGCCGCGTTCTGGAATCACCATCGCAAGAAAACCCCGGAGATTGGCTTGTCCAATTCATGGGTCCGGCGGCTCCAACCCGAGTTGCTCCAAGCGAGCGAGATCAGAGAACTCATTCTCATCCACTGGACGCGCCTGAATCCGCACGGCGCGCTTGAGTCTGCCAAGGGCTCGCCGCATGAGTCCGGTGTCTGGCGTGCTTGGGCGGTGTGCGATCCCGACCAGGCTTTCGCGGCCGCTCTCGTCGCGGGAGAGTATGCCGTGGACGAAGTCGTCGCGGGGCTGGGCCGCTTCCAGAGCGAGTGGTTGAGGAAGCACTTCGACGAACTCCCCGAGTCGGCACGGCGCTCCGCCTTGGCGGGGATCGAGGAGGGCGCAGGCGGCGCTGATCCGCTGGCGACCCTGGAGTTCCTGCGCAAGCACCAGGGGAAGTTCAACAGGGAGGTCTTCGATACACTCGTCCGGAAGGATCCTCTGGCAGCGTATGAATGGATCGAGAAGCATGGCCGCAGCATTCGGGGAGATCTGCCGGGGGAGAGCCTTGATGTGCTCGACCACTTCATCCGGACCGCGAGCGAGCAGCATCCCGCGGTGATCGGGCGGCTGGCCGCCACGGCTCCGCCCGGTGCGTTGAAGCGCAAGCTGGAGGATGAACTCTTCAAGCAACTCCTCCGCAGCGATCCGGAGGCCGCCATTCAAGAGGCAACCGCGGCCAAGGCGCCGAAGAGCGCGGCCCGGCAGTTGGCTTGGGCTGGGCAGACCCTGGTAGAGACGGATCCCGAGCGGGCCTTTGAACTCGCGGGGAAACTATTCGCGATCTGTCCGGACTCCTTCACGCAGGGCATCGAGTTGCGGCACGGCGACCACTCCATCACGACTGCCGGTGAGCCGAATGGAGTGAACGAGTTTTCCATGGCACTCGTTGCCAAGGATCCCGCACGAGTCATGGAACTCGCACTTGCTGGCAATGGCAATGGCCCTGGTTCACAGACCTTCAGTCAGCTTTCTAACCAGTGGTCGTCAGCCGATATTGAGGGCTTCTCGGACTGGGTAGCCCTTCAAAGCGATGTCTCGATCCGTGATGCGGCTTCCGTGCGTATTCTGCATCGACATCAGGATGCAGGCCGCTTCAGCGACGCCATCCGCTGGGCAGCAGGCATTCAAGGCCCGCAACGGGTGAGTTACCTCGGCTCGGTCCTTCTTCACTGGAATGCCGCGGACGGGGATGCGGCAGCCCGTTGGCTCGATCAGAGCGGACTGCCGCCGGAGGAAGCCGATCAACTAAGAAAAAAGCTCGCTCCGCCATGAACTCGCAGGTCGTCATCGCACGCTTGGCTGCCGCGGGCGGCTTCTCCGCCATGGCCGCACTCGGATGGATGCTGGCGGCTCGCACGGAGATTCCTGCAAGGCAGGACGGGCCACCGCTCGCCGCCACCAAGGTTTCCGTGCGACCCGAGCGGATCCATGGTGGCACGCCCGCATCCGTGCGGCAGCGGATGGAGTTGATCCGCGGTTACAGCTCCTCGCAGGAGCGGATGCGGGCGATCATTGACTTGGTGACCGCACTTCCGCTGGAGGATCTCGCGAAGTGGCTGGACCAGCGCTGGTTCGAGTCCGGCGATGGCTTCGAGCGCGAACTGTTCACGCTGCTCGCCATTCGCCGCTGGCAGGCGGCAGATCCGGAGGGCTACGTGAGATGGGGCCTCAACAACGGCGGCAGGGGACGGGAGGTTCTCGTCGAGTGGGCAAGGTCCGAGCCTGAAAGGATGTTGGCCTTCTTCCGGGCAAACCCGAGTCCCGCCGTGGAAGTCGAGTTCTTGAGAACCATGGCGAAGTTTTATCCGAAACTCGCGCTCGATCGCTCGATCGAGTTGCTCACGCATGGCGCAGCCGGGGGCCAAGGGAATGTTTCCCAATTCCATGCATGCCTTGCCGCAGTCGCGGAAGCCGATCCCGCGCTTCTGGAACGTTCGATGCCGGACTTGCCGATGATCCTGCGCCATTTCGCCGATAGGGCGCTCGGCTGCGAGCGACTCAAGCGGAATTTCGAGGACGAGTTGCGGCGGCTTCAGGAGAATCCTGAAGGTTGGGATCGATTCAAAAGCGCGTTCGGGAGCGTCGAGGATGGGTCCGGGAAACTGTTGGCCGAATTGGCCGGAATGCCTCCGGCATGGAAGCAGATGATGGCAGCGGACAATTGCCGGAACTTGGTCACCGATCCCAAGTGGCTCGAGGTCGATCTGGAAGCGGCGGGCTTTACTCCCGAACAAGCAAAAACCATTCGGGCGACCGCCATGGATCTGCACGCAAGGTGGAAGCCCAAGCAAGTCCTTGGCATGCTGAATGACATGGCACTCGAGGGACAGGAAAGGAACTCCATCCTCGACAGTATCTTTCACCGTCGAATAGACCCCCAGAGGGCTGCGGTTTGCCTTTCCCTGCTAACGTCGGAAGCCGATCGAAACCACGCGGAGGCTCTTCTCGAAGGCTATCAGCAACTCTCCGCGGAGCCACTCGCCGAGGTCAGCACGCCCTCCGGGTGGATGGAGGCGGTAGCGGGTAGTCCGGGATACGGCCTGTCGCTTGACGTCCGGTTGACCGAAGCCGCCATGACGTGGGATGACGCCACCCTTGCCGAAGTCTCACGGGAGTTCGCGAGCCTGCCGGTGGAAAAGCGTCGCGTCGCGGCCGTTGCCCTAGCCCGCCAAAGTGGATCTTCATTCGCCAAACTTGATCCGGAGTTGGGAGGACAGGCGATCCACTACCTGATCGACGACCTTTCGACCGCCGTCGAAATGTACCGTTCACGCCCCGAGGAAGAGCGATCGCGCGCGGCTGCCTTCCACGCAGCCCGGTGGGTGGAGCAGGATCCTGTCGCAGCCAGTCACTGGGTGCAGAACCTGCCATCGGGAAGTCCGAAGCTGGCGGCTCAGCAGGCCCTCGCCGCCACGTGGTCGATGTATGATCCTGAGGCGGCGGAACGGTGGATGACATCGCTCCCTCCCGATACGAAGCAAAAGGTGCGCGCCCCGCTGTTAGAAAAGTAGGCCCGGCAAGACTCCATTCCTCAGGGACAGATCACGCCCGCCAATCCGGCACCGCCTTGGCGATGTCCCACATCACGCGGTCGAGGGCAGGGGAGATGCCCGGGCTGCGGGCATTAGTGAAGCCCGCCCAGCACATGCCGCTGGCGGTGGTGACGGCAATGGTTGCGGTGCCGGGGAGGCTGCCACTGTGCCAACGGTTCGGCGCGGCATTCACCGCCCAGCCGCTGGCGTAGCCAGCGTTCGCCTTGGTCGCGCTGAACATTTCCTTGAGCGTCGACTCCCGCAGCAGGTCAGGCGTTTCCGCAAGGCCGTCTGCATGGATGAGGAACTTCACGAGGTCCTCCGGCCGGGCGATCCAGCCGCCGTGGGCGTCCATGCGGCGGACGTTCATGTTGTAGGGATCCTCCCCGTTGCTACCATGATAGGCGACTTCGCCCTTGGCCCGCTCGGCCAAGGTGTTGCCGGCGATTTTCATCGTGTGGACGTCGCAGCGGTCGAGCACCGCTTCCTGCACGTGCTCATCATAACGCTTGCCGGTGAGCTTCTCGACGATGCGTCCTAGCACGCAGTAGCCGAAATTCGAGTAGGCGTAGGAAGTGCCGGGGTCGTTCCGCAAAGGATGATCGCGCAGGGTCCGGGCGATCAACTCGGCATGACCGAGCTCCGGATGCTGGAACATGGGATCGGAGCCGTCGTTGCCCCAGCCGCCGGCGGTGTGGGTGAGCAGGTGGTGGACCGTGACCCCGGCCACTTTGGGCGGCAGGTCCTTGACGCCATCCAAGGCCAGCAGTCCGACCGGGCCGAAGACCTTGTCGCTAGGCTTCAATTTGCCCTGCTCGATCAGTCCGAAGATCGCGACGGCAGTGAGCGGTTTCGAAACGCTGGCGATCCGGAAGGTGTGATCGACCGTCAGTTTTCGCTGCCCCGCCTCCTCGGCCAGGCCGTAGGCGGAGCGGAAGACGACCTGTCCCCGCTGGGAAAATGCGACTGAAAACCCCGGCACCTTGAACTGGGCCATGAACTTTCGCACGATTGTTTCAATCGCAGCCGACTGGTTCGCGGACGGCTCGGTCGCCGATGCGGGGCCGCTGCCAAGCGCCCAAGCTGGAAGTGCAAGTGCCAGTTTTTTCAGGTGGTTACGACGATTCACGGGCAAAACGGAGGGTCGGGGCCAATCGGATAAAAACGGGCCTGAGTGCTGCTTTCTTTCATCTCCGTAATCCCACGAATCTAACGGGTTTGGACGTGAGACCGAATGAAACTTAACCTTCCCCATTCATAAACTCCGGTTCGTTTTGCACGATACTTTCTCTTTCCTCACCAAGCTCCGTCGAAGCCTGCGGGTCGCCGCCGCTGGCTGCCTGGCTGCTCCGGCCGCCGGTGCAGCGACGTACCACGTGAATCCCGCGACCGGCAGCATGTCCAATCCCGGAAGCGCGAGCCAACCATGGAGCACGCTTGAAGCGGTCTTTGCGGCCAGCAAGAAGTTCGCCGCTGGCGATGAGATCTTGCTGTACACCGGCTACCATGGCGCGCCGAATGTAAAAGGGAGCAACACGGGTTTTGTGAAGATCAGCGCGGCATCGGGAGCCACGCCGCGACTCAGTTATTTGAACGTCAGTTCCGCCGCCCGCTGGGAGATCTCCGGCTTGGACGTCTGCCCGGAGCACGCAGGGGCTGGCAGCTACGCCGATGACGACCCGGTGGTCGAGATCGTCAAGTCGGCGAGCTACATCACGATGCGCAATTGCTTGGTTCGCGGAGCGCTGAGCACCTCCGGGTGGACGGTCGAGAATTGGAAAAGCAGGGTTGACCGGGGTGTCCGCACGGAAGCGCGATACACCCTGATGGAGAACAACCGCATCGAGTCCACCAGCCATGCGCTGAATGTACGGCGGGGTGCATCATTCACCATCTTCAGAAATAACATCATCAAGGGCTTCACCTGTGACGGCATCCAAGCTCTGGCAGACGACAGCCTCTTCGAAGGCAATACGATCACCGACGCCTACGTGGCCGACAACGCCCACAACCACGACGATTTCTTCCAGAGCTGGTCAGTCGGCGCGGACGGCTACGCCTCGGGTGAAGGCACGATCTCTCGTGTCACGGTGCGGGGAAACCGGTTCATCAGCCGCACGAATCGCGACCAGCCTCACGCCGCGAAGCCGCAAGGCATCGGCCTGTTCGATGGATACTACGAAGACTGGATCATCGAGAATAACGTCATCGCCACCAATGTCGGCCACGGGATTGCTATCTATGGTGCCATCGACTGCAAGGTGGTGAATAACACTGTGGTCGAGAATCCCTTCGATGCCCCAAGTTCCGATCGCCCGTGGATCAAGATCGCTCCTCACAAGGACCGCACGACGGCCTCCACAGGCAACTTGATCCGCAACAACATCACAGCCAAGCCGGTCGATGCGGTCAGCGGCAGTTCCATCGTCGACCATCACGTCACCACCACCTCCTATTCGACCTTCTTCACCAATTTCGCCGGGTTCGATTTCTCGCTGAAATCCACATCGCCGGCCAAGGATGCGGGCAGCACCGCCAGTGCTCCATCGATCGACATCACCGGTGCCACCCGCGTCGCCCCCTATGATCTCGGGGCCTATGAGCTCATTGCTTCCGGCGGTGGCACGACTGGCCCCACCTACACGGATTGGCTGACGGAGAACAGCCTGCCGACGGATGGCTCCGGTTTGGGGGCGAAAACCGCCGATCCTAACAAGGATGGCGTGGTCAACGAATTGAAGTTCGCTTTCGGCCTCCCGGTCTCGACCCGCGGCTACGGCGGCCGTCTGTCCAACGGCATCGCCGTTGTTTCCAATCAGCGATATCTCACTCTCACCTTCATCACTCCAGAGCCGGCACCGTCAGGCGTCACGTATACGGTGAAATCCGGAGCCAACCTGGAGTCATGGTCGTCCACCAGCGTGATGGAAACGTCGAATACCGTTTCCGGTGGGCTGCGCACCCGGACCTATCGCGATACGGTGGCCATCGGAGGTGGGGGAAAACGATTCATTCTCCTTGATGCGACCGCCCCGTGAGCGGTCAATCGCCGCGGTGCTACCGCTTTCCATTCTCTATCAAGACGACGCGCTCGTCGCCATCGACAAGCCTGCCGGGATGATCGTCCATCCCGGCCGCGATGTCGAAGGGCCGGAGTGGGTGGCGATGAAGCGCGTGCGAGACTTGCTGGGGTGTCAGGTTCATACGGTTCACCGGCTTGATCGTCCCACTTCCGGCGTGCTGCTGTTCGCGCTCGATCTGGTGACCTGCGCCCGGGTCCAGCAGTTCTTCGAAAAGCGCCAGGTGGAGAAGACCTACCTGGCCGTAGTTGAGGGAATTACGCCAGAGCGATGGACGTGTGAAACGCCGCTGCAGCGCATCCCCGGAGAGCCGACCCAGTCAGCTCGCACGACCTTTGAACGTCTTGCCGTCGTCCCGGCCGGTAGCTTCGCACGACTTCCGGAGCTATCGCTTTCCCTGCTCAGGGTGCTGCCGCATACCGGGCGCTATCATCAGATCCGGCGGCATTTGTTAGAGGCGGGGCATCCCATCGTTGGCGACTTCCGCTATGCCGGTGCGGACCGCAGCATGGAGATCGGGGAGTCGCTTGGCACCGGGACAAGGATGCTTCTCCAAGCCAAGTCGCTGCGTCTCCCACATCATCGCAGTGGCGAGCCGATGGAGATTTCGGCACCGGCCGATGCGGATTTCCTCCGCTGCTTTCCGGCGCTGTAGCACGATCTACGGCCAGCCTAGTAGTTCAGCTGCCGAGATGCACCCGCGCATCGTAGTCAATCGAGACCTTGCCGCCTTGCGCGTGCTCATCGAAGAGGCGGCGTAGTTCATCCAGCATCGGCTCGTGATCAGGATGCCCCGGCGCAGGAGCGTATGAGGATGACAGCAGCCGACCTCTGAGCCCTTCGAAGTCGAATGACTGTGAGTTGGGAAAGGCGTGGGTGGTGTAGCCGTCAGGAAAAAGACGTTTCAGCGAATCCACTCCGATGTTCTCGTGGCGGATCGCGGCGTAGTCGGTACCGAAGCGCCGGAGCAGCGACTCGTAGTCCCGCAGGAACGGGGTGCTATCCAGATGCCGCTCATTCCAGATCAGCGCGATCTTGCCGCTCTGCTTGAGGATGCGGCGGAATTCCGCCCGAGCCTCCGGCGTGTCGAACCAGTGAAAGGCCTGGGCAGCGAAGACCAAGTCCATGCTTCCACTTTCCAACGTCGTGGCCTGAGCACTGCCATTCACGCTGCGAAACCCGGTATAGCCGGCGAGCAAACGTTCCGACGCTTCCCGCATCGCTTGGTTCGGCTCCACGCCGTTGACACGATAGCCGGCTTTCAAGAATAGCTCGGCGGAAATGCCGGTGCCCGATCCGATATCGGCGAGCATGCTCTGCGGCGAGAGTCGCGCCTCCTGCTCTAACAACGCGATCAGCTCCGCCGGATAGCTGGGCCGATAGCGGATGTAGTTTTCCACCCGGTTGGAGAACCGTTGCTCGGAGTTCTGCGGGCTCATTCTTCGATCAGTGCGTCTTCTTCCAGTAATAGAGCCACCGCTCGGACACCACCTTGCCATCCTCATCCTGCAGCTCGCAGGTCATGTCGAGGTCACGGGCGTCCTTGCCCGGATCGAGCACGAAGAACGCTCGCAGCACCTGCGGCATGTGGACGTCCTTGCTGCGGCCCAGCCCGGCAGGCAGCGCGTCCACATTGGCCATGCTCATGTCGCTCAGGCCCACGTGGATGATTTTCACGCCTGGCTGGTTCACGGTCACCACTGGCTTCAGCTTGGAGATGTCTTCCCACTTGGGATCGCCGACCTTCTTCTCCGGAGCCAAGGGCTTGGCGAAATCGATCGCCACCAGCACTTCATCCGGCTTCTGCACGGGATTGCCGAGCCGGGTGTCGCGCACGGTGAAGAGCCCCGATGGCGCGGGGTCGCGCAGCCATTTCAGACGATAGTGAAAGTGGAAGGGCTTGCCGACTTCCGGCCCCGGCGTCGGCTCCCACACGAGGATGACGTTGTCATTGGTCTCATCGATCGTCGGCATTTCGATCAGGTGGAGCTTGCCGTTCGAAAAGCCGGACACCGGCTCGACCCTCACGCTCGGCCGGTTGTGATAGGCGGCTTCCACATCCTGGTAGGATGCGAATGACCGGTCGCGCTGAACCAGCGACCACGAGCGCGGGCTTTCCATCGTGAAGACGCAATGGCGGAACTGATTCTCGGTGTGCTCCAGCGGCCGGTAGTGGAGATTGCCGCTGCCGAGTTCCATTAGAAAGCCGTCGCTGTCGTGAACCTCCGGGCGGAAATCGTAAGGGCGGGGGTGGGTGTTCTCACCGAACCAGAACATGCTGGAGAACGGTGCCAGGCCGAGTTGTTGGACCGGCCGGCGCAGAGTGAGCTCCGCCTCGACGTCCATGACGGTCTCGACGCCGGGGGTCAGGGTGAACTTGTAGGCACCAGCCACGCTTTCGCCTTCCAGCAAGGCATGGGCGACCAGCGTCTTCGCGTCCTTCGCCGGCTTCTCCAGATAGAACTCGCGGAAGTCAGGGAATTCCTCCGCCACGCCCGGCAGGCCGCTGTTGATCGAAAGTCCGCGCGCCGAGAGGCCATAGGGGGCCTCCTTCGGGATCGAGCGGAAGTAACTCGCTCCCAGGAAGACGAGGAACTCGTCCATGTAGTCCGGCGAGTTCAGGTGGGTCCGCGCCCGCCAACCGGCATAGCCCGGCGGCGGCGGTGTGCCGGCCGGGATCTTGTTCTTCCCGTAGTCGAAGAGACTGGTGTCGAAGTCGAGGTGGCGTGACTGGTCGCCGGTAACCTCGAAGAGCGAGACCGTCTTCTTCGCGGTCCAGCCGGGGTGGAAGAAGTCGATCGAGAATGGCCCTTGGTCCCACCATAGCCCCGACTCCATCTTGAAACGGATGTCGCGGTGCTGGTCGTAGCTCAGATTCGCCCAGAAGGCCGCCAGATCGGTGCCCTTGGATTGGTAGGGTTTGGCCGCCAAGTCGCGGGCCTTGGCACGGAGCAGGTCGAAGGAAAACTCCGCCGCCTGCATGGCAGGCATCGCGGACAAACAAGCGGCAATCAGGAGGCGGGCAGAGATCATCGGAGCGGTAGCGTAGCGTCGGGCTTTCTTGTCGCCGCGGCAAGACGGCGATGCAAGGGCGGGCTGAGTATTGCCAGTGAGGATAACCCGCCGCGACCTAGATCAGGCGCTCAATTGCGGTAGTCCTTCCCAATGGAGCGTCGGCAATCCTCTCTGCCATGCGATTCGGCGGGGTGAACTTGGGCGTGTAAGCCTCAAGGCGCTCGCGTTCCTCCTGCCAGAACTCAGCCAACGCCGGAGACTCGGTTGCGGGCACCTGTTCCAACAGCGCCAGTAAGGGTTCAGTCTCCCCGGTGGCAAATCCGGTGATGAGCTGCCACGCCGATTCCGGATCGGGCGAGGGGATACTCAGGGAAAGCGGCACCGTGGATCGCGTCAGCCCGTGTGGATAGGCGTGCAATGGCAACTCGGGCACCAAGACTCGCTGAACTCCGCGAAGCAGGGGGCCGAGCAGGTAGCGGAAGGACGGGGGCAGCGGCCCGATCCCCTGCGGCTCCCGGGTCAACTGCAGCCGAAGCACCCCGGTGACGGTCTCGCCCGCCAACCACCACGGTGGGCCAATCCACACGCCTGCCCGATTGAAAGGAGGCCGGCGTTCCAACAAGAGCTCCCGCTCCCGCGCGATGGCATGGACGGGGGATTCGCAAAGTTCCCATTCAATCCGGCGAATGCCTGCTACGAGCCGCAGCGACCGCCGCGGATGTCGGCCCTGGGCCACGTGCCGGTAGCTGCCGATCCGCGCCCGCAGGTTTGCTGATTGGCCGATGTAGAGCAACCGGTCCGCTTCACCGGTGAAGAAATAGACGCCGGGATTCGTCGGCAGGCCGGTGAAGAAGGTGGAGCCGAAACGAGCCGTGAGCGGATCCTCAAGACGGAAGAGGATCTGTTGCCCACCGCGATTGCCTTGCCCACGCTTCATTGCCCGGCGGCCATCATGCATCGGGAGAGCCCCCGCCTCAAGCCACTAGGCTTGGCAGAGCCCGTTTGCCGATGTGAAGTTGTTACAGTCTCGGATCAAACCGATCTCCGGGGCGTGAATCTCATCCATGAGCCTGCCCTACTATCAGGTCGATGCCTTCACCGACCGTCTCTTTGCCGGTAATCCTGCCGGTGTGTGCCCGCTCGCCGGTTGGCTGCCGGACGAACTGCTTCAATCCATCGCGGCGGAGAACAACCTCGCCGAGACAGCGTTTATCTTGCCCTACAGCGATGGGGGCTTCGACCTGCGCTGGTTCACCCCGACGATCGAGATGGATCTGTGTGGCCACGCGACGCTCGCCGCCGCGCATGTGCTGTTCAGGCATCTCGGACATGCCGGAGAAGACGTCCGCTTCCAGACGCGGTCGGGGATGCTGACGGTCAGCCGTGACAAGGGCGATCTCCTGACGCTCGACTTTCCGGCCCGGCCCGCCACTGCCTGCGAGACGCCGCCGGAATTGATCGCGGGGCTGGGGGCGCAACCCGTCACGACAGCCAGGGCGCGTGACTACCTCGCCGTCTTTGAGACGGAAGAAGAGGTGAGGAACCTCCAGCCGGATATGGCAATGCTTTCCCTCCTCGATTGCCTGGGCATCATTGCGACCGCTCCCGGGAAGGACTGCGATTTCGTCTCACGTTTCTTCGCTCCCGGCGCCGGGGTGCCTGAAGATCCGGTGACGGGCTCCGCCCATTGTACACTGATCCCATACTGGGCGGAGCGGCTGGAACGAACGAGGCTCCAAGCTCGGCAGCTCTCCCAGCGGGGCGGCGAGCTATGGTGCGAGCATCGCGGCGATCGGGTCGGAATTGGCGGTCGGGCCGTGACCTATGCGACGGGCTTCCTCCAGGTTTCTTGAACCAAGAGAGATCTTTCATCGCGCTTTTGCGAGGTCTGATCTACCAGCAGAAAGTTATGGATCGACCCACGAAGTCGGAGTTATTCGGAAGGCGTGTTAGATTAAACCATGCGCACGGAGATGGGGCGGGCTGGCCAATCGAGCGGAGCAAGGAAGAGAAGCCGACCTTATCGCCTGAATCGACTTCCAGCCTACTACGGGATTCACGTAGAAAGAGTTGCCGCCGAAAATCCCCCCTGGCATTTTTTGGCAAAGGCCGGTCGTGTTTACCGCCCCGGCGGACTAGAGGAAACGGCAGGCCGGGCATCAGCAATTGCATTCTGCCGACTTCCCACCGAAAGGAGGGACCTTGATAACGCTTGTCTGGTGAGTCGGGAGGATATAGGTCGCTGACATGCGTTTCGGGTCCGTCGATGCCAGCCGCGAGCGATTGGAAAGCTTGAAGTCCTCGGGCTTGTTGGGCGATGCACACGGCATCGACTTCGACCGGGTAACCGAGCTTGCCGCGCGCGCCGTGAATGTCCCGGTGTCCCTGGTTTCCCTGGTGGATGAGGACCGGCAGGTTTTCGCGGGTGCCTGCGGCCTTTCGGAACCGCTCAAGACTTCGAGACAGACGCCGATCCACTACTCCTTTTGCCAGCACGCGGTGAACTTGCGCCAGCCGCTGGTCATTCCCGACGCACGCAAGAATCCGCTGGTGGCGAAGAATCCGGCGATCGAGGAATTCGGGGTGGTCGCTTACCTGGGCTTCCCGGTCCTCGGAGCGGGGCAGCACTTCTATGGTGCGGTGTGCGCGGTCGACACCGTGCCGCGGCAATGGCGCGAAGAGGAGATCGAGGTCATGCGTGGGTTCACGTCGATCGTGTCCGCACTGATCGAACAACATCTGGGACGCGTCTATCAGAAGCTCCTGACAGACGTGATCTTGCACGATCTGAAGATGCCCTTGGGACGAATCCAGGCAGCAGCGGACGTTTTCGCGGCTAGGGCCGGCGAACTGCCGCATGGGCTGGATGCCTTGGCCCGGTCCCTGAAGGGAAGCGCGGACCAAGCGAACGCAATGGTCGGCACGCTGCTGAGCAAGAACCGGCAGGTGGGGCGATGCGACGATCTCCACGGCACGGCCCAAACTGCCGCGAAGCTGCTTCGCCCTCGGGCGGAGGAAAAGGGCATCCAGATCCGCGTCGATGAGACCGCAGCCCGGATTCCCCTGGAACTTCCGGACCGGGTGATGGCGCAGGTGCTCGATCACCTGATCGCGAACTCACTCCGCTTCAGCAACATCGGCGAGGTGCGGGTCCGGATCAAACGGATCGGCGAGGCGGCCATCATCGACGTGGAGGACGACGGCCCCGGATTTCAAGCCGAGGACTACCCCCGGATTTTCCAGCGGTATGCGCCCCTGAGTGCAAAGCCCACCGGCGGCGAAGCCTCCTCAGGTCTGGGTCTTTCGATCGTAAAGACCCTGCTGGAAAGCGAAGGCGGGACCATCGTGCTGCTCAGCCGGCCGGGCGAAAGCGCCGTGTTCCGCATCACGGTGCCGGTGCGGCGCCAGGATTGAAGGGCGTGGAAGCAGTGCTTTAGAGCATCTTGCTGACGCGACGGTCAGAGTCGCCGCTTGTCGGGCGCGAAATCCGGTGGCAAGGGTGTCGTCATGAAGGCAAGGAGCATGCTTGCGATGATGTTCACAGCGGTGCTGTCGGCGACGGCGGCCGCTCAGGAGGGAAAAGCACCCGCCGCGGACGGGGCCAAGCCCATTGCGATCGAAGGCAAGGACGGAAAGTCGATTGAGGCGGAGGTGCTGTCTGCCGATGAAGACTCGGTGAAGATCCGGCGGGCGGACGGCAAGGAATTCGATCTGCCCTTCGCCCGGCTCAGCGACGCGGGAACTGCTGCGGTCCGCAAGGTGCTCGCAGAGAAAGAGGCGGAGATCGCGCGCCTGAAGGCGGAGGAGGAAGAAGACAAGAAGCCGGGCGTGCGCGCCAAGGTGCCCGAGGATCCGAAGTCGCCGGAAGAAATCACCGAGAAGGTGGTCGTGAAGAAGGGCGAGACGGTGATTGCGCGGTTTGCGGAGGCCCCGGACGGCTTGGCGCGCCCGAGGGTGGTCAAGGAGGCACCGGAGGATCGGCCCTACCTCAAGGTGGAGTTCAAGGACGGCGACCCCTTGATCGCCGCGATCACGACAACCTCCCCGAAGACCCTGAAGGTCCGCTGCCTATCAAGGAACAAGGGGGAGACCACCTACAACGTGATCACCATCCTGCCCTTGAAGACCAGCGTTCCCGGGTTCGAAAGCTGGTCCGATCCGATCGAAGAGCTGGTGTTCTTCGACTTCGCTTTCATGGAGTGACTCGCCTTCTCGGTCAGCATTGCCCCGTGGTAGCTTTGCCTTTTCGCGGTCGTGCGGGCCTATCGAAGCGTCGGGCGTTTTCACGCGCGGGGACGAGGCATGACAACCAAAAGTTCTGACTGTGAAAACGCCGTATTACACCGCCACGAGCCTTGATGGATTCATCGCGACCGAAGATGACTCGCTGGATTGGCTTTTTCCTCTCGGTGATCTGGGCGAGTCCAGTTATCCGGCCTTTATTTCGGAAGTGGGGGCACTGGCCATGGGATCGGCGACCTACGAATGGATGGTGCGCAACGCCGACAGGGTCACAGCCGAGACGGGTTCCGCGTGGCCTTACCAACAGCCGGCATGGATCTTCTCCAACCGTGAGCTGCCAAGGATCGACGGCGCTGACATCCGGTTCGCCCGTGGCGACGTGCGTTTGGTTCACGCTGAAATGTGTGCAGCAGCCGACGGGAAGAATTTATGGATCGTTGGAGGAGGGGATCTCGCCGGTCAATTTCACGATGCCGGCCTGCTCGACGAGCTAATCGTCCAGATCGGCTCGGTCACCCTTGGCAATGGCAAGCCACTTTTTCCGAGGCGGGTGTTAAGCCCCCGGCTGAGCTTGGTCTCTGTCCACCAGGTGGGTGCCGGCATGGCCGAGCTGCGCTACAAGGTGCAGAAAGACGGGGAAGACGCTCCGCCCTGAGCGAAAGTAAGCGCCAGAGCGGGGAATCGGACGGGCCGTTCGCCCAAATTCTCCATAGCCGATAGGGGTTGGGGAGGTAATTGGCTGTTGGTGCCAACCCCGCCTCCTGTTCATCCTTGCAACGCTTGGCACGGCGGGCGCTTCATGGGTGTCACCCCATGGCCATCCGAGTCGGACTTCATCACGTCACCGAATACCGCTACGACCGCGAGGTCCAATTGTCGCCGCACGTCATCCGGTTACGGCCGTGTGTCCACTCGCGAACGCCGGTTTTGGCCTATTCGCTGAACATCCAGCCGGCGAATCACTTCATCAATTGGCAGCAGGATCCTTTCGGGAACTGGGCGGCGCGGGTAGTATTCCCGGAAAAGACCCGGAATTTCCGCATTGAGGTCGATCTTGTCGCCGACATGACGGTGATCAATCCCTTCGACTTCTTCTTGGAGGAGTCGGCGGAGGAGTCTCCTTTCGAATATTCGGCGGCGTTGAAGCACGAATTGGCGCCCTATTTGAAGCTGGGCGATGACGGGCCGTTGTTCTCCACGTGGCTGGAAACGATCCCGCGTGAGAAGAAGCGGACGGTGGATTTCCTGGTGGATGTGAATTTCCGGGTTCACCAGGTGGTGGGCTATGTGATCCGGCTGGAGCCGGGGGTGCAGACTTGCGAGCAGACTTTCGAGCGCGGCACGGGATCGTGCCGGGACTCCGCCTACCTTTTGGTGCAGGCGCTGCGGCATCTGGGGTTGGCGGCGCGTTTCGTGTCGGGCTATCTGGTGCAGCTCAAGCCCGACCAAGAGTCGCTGGATGGCCCAAGCGGGCCGAAGGAAGATTTCACGGATCTGCACGCGTGGGCGGAGGTCTACATCCCGGGGGCGGGTTGGGTCGGGCTTGACCCGACGTCCGGGCTGTTTGCGGGCGAGGGTCACATCCCGCTTTCGTGCACGCCTGAGCCGGCGAGTGCGGCACCCGTGGTGGGCGGCGTGGATCCCTGCGAGACGGAGTTTTCCTGGGTGAACGAGGTAAAGCGTGTCCACGAGGACCCGCGGGTCACGAAGCCGTATTCGGACACCGAATGGGCGGCGATCGATATCCTGGGAGAGCAGGTGGATCAGATCCTGGCGGACGGTGATGTTGCGCTGACGATGGGTGGCGAGCCGACCTTCGTTTCGGTCGATGACATGGAAGGGGCGGAGTGGAATTTCACCGCCGACAGCCCGGCGAAGCGGAAGCTGGCGCTGGGGCTTTTGAAGCGGTTGAAGGATGCCTTTGGCACGGGAGGGCTGCTTCACTATGGCGAGGGGAAATGGTATCCCGGCGAACCCTTGCCGCGCTGGGCCTACACGGTGGTGTGGCGCAAGGACGGCCAGCCTCTGTGGAAGGACGAAAAGCTTTTGGCCGACCCCAACGCTGACCTTGGTCACGGGGTCGAGGATGCGCGACGCTTCGTCTCGACGATCACCGACGAACTCGGGTGTCAGCAGGCGCACATGATCGCGGGCTTCGAGGATGCCCTTTACTATGCGTGGAAGGAAAGCACGCTGCCGGCGAATGTTGACCCGTATTCGACGGATTTGGATGATCCGCTGGAGAGACGTTATCTGGCGAACTTGCTCGACCGCGGGCTCTCAAAGCCCACCGGCTTTGTGCTGCCGGTGGAGTGGGATCCGGAAACGAAGGCTTGGAAGAGCAATTTGTGGACCTTCCGCCGCGGGCGGATGTCACTGATTCCGGGTGGTTCGCCGATGGGTTTCCGCCTGCCGCTGGATTCGCTGCCGATGGCGAGCGAGGAACTGCGCTCTCAGCAAGCGGCGCTGGAATCATCGCCGATGGAAGAAGCGGGCACCCTCCCGGCCCATGGAGAGATCCTGCCGGCTGGACGCACGCTGCAGTCCAGCGTGGGCTTCAGGCCTTCGCCTCCGCCACCGGTGGCGGAGGGTGGTGGTGAGCTAATGTCCACGACTGCCATTTGCGTGGAGCCGCGGAACGGCAAGCTGCATGTCTTTTTCCCCCCGGTGACCCATCTGGAGCACTACTTGTCGTTGTTAGAGGCGGTGGAGAATGCTGCGACGCGATTGAAGCTGCCGGTGATCATCGAGGGCTACGAGATGCCATGGGACCGCCGCGTCGAGCGGATCAAGGTAACGCCGGATCCCGGCGTAATCGAAGTGAACGTGCACCCGGTAGCGAATTGGCGGGATCTGGTGGAGAACACAACGACGCTCTACGAAGCGGCACGCGTGTCCCGTCTAGGCACGGAGAAGTTCATGCTCGATGGCCGCCACACCGGGACCGGGGGCGGCAATCACGTGACGCTCGGCGGAGCGACTCCGGACCGCAGTCCCTTCCTCCGCAAGCCCGGCGTGCTGCGTAGCCTGATCACCTTCTGGCAGCATCACCCGGCGCTGTCGTATCTGTTCTCCGGCCTTTTCCTCGGCCCTACCAGCCAGGCGCCGCGTGTCGATGAAGGGCGCGACGATCGCTTGTTCGAGTTGGACATCGCCTTCGAGCAACTCCCCGAGACGGGCGATCCGCCGTGGCTGGTGGACCGCGTCCTGCGGAACATGCTGACCGATCTAACAGGCAACACGCACCGCGCGGAGTTCTGCATCGACAAGCTCTACGCACCCGGTGCCGCCAGCGCACGCCTGGGCATTCTGGAGCTGCGCGCATTCGAAATGCCCCCGCATGCGCGGATGAGCCTGGTGCAAATGCTCTTGGTGCGCTCGCTGGTGGCGTGGTTCTGGAATGAGCCCTATCACAAGAAGCTGGTCCGTTGGGGGACCGACCTGCACGACCGCTTCATGCTGCCGCATTTCATCCGCGAGGACATGAAAGACGTGGCGCTGGGACTGAAGGGCGCGGGCATCGCGTTCCAAGCATCGTGGTTGGAGGCATTCCACGAGTTCCGCTTTCCGGTCTATGGCCGGGTGGTGCACAGCGGAGTTGAAATCGAGATCCGCGCGGCCTTGGAGCCGTGGCACGTGCTCGGAGAGGAGACGTCTTCACAAGGCACGGCGCGCTACGTCGATTCATCGGTGGAGCGCATCCAGGTGAAAGTCCGCGGGGCAGTGGAAGGCCGGCATGTGCTGGTCTGCAATGGCCGCCGCATCCCGCTGGTCGCGACCGGCAGGAAAGGGGAGTATGTCGCGGGCGTGCGCTACAAGGCGTGGGACCCGTGGTCGGCCATGCACCCGACGATCGGGGTGCACACCCCGCTCACCTTCGACGTGGTGGACACCTGGAACAAGCGGTCGCTCGGCGGCTGTGTGTATCACGTGGTGCATCCCGGCGGACGGAGCTACGAAACACTTCCGGTGAACGCCTACGAAGCCGAGTCGCGGCGGGTCAGCCGCTTTTGGCAACACGGGCATACTCCCGGCGTCATCGAGCCGGCCTCGACCGGTGGCTTCGGGTATCACCGCGTGGAAGAACGTGCCGGTGGACCGGCGGTCAGCTACGTGGAAGCCCCGCCGGAAGATCCGGGCATGGAGTTCCCCGTCACGCTTGATTTGCGAATGCAGGGGTAATCTTGGTCATCACCGTCTTTGATGCCTGCGAGTTTCACGAAGCGCTGCGGAGAGGAAGGCATCGGAGCGCCCGCTCAAACCGCCGGTGCCCGCTGACCGTGCTCGCGCATGAGCCGCCGCAGGCGCTCTTGGTCGGCGGGCTTGGCCAAGTGCTCGTCAAAGCCGGCTTCGCGGGCGAGCTGCCGGTCTTCGTCACTGCCGTAGCCCGTGAGGGCGATCAACAAGGTGTGAGCCAGCAAAGGCATCGCCCGTAGTTTCCGCGCCACCTCGTAGCCATCCATGCCAGGCAGGCCGATATCCAGCAGGATCACGTCCGGCAAAAACTCCTGAGCGATCGTGACGGCATCAGGGCCGGTGTGGGCGAGTCGCGTTTGGTGGCCCAGAAGCTCCTGTAGCATCGCCATGCTCTCCGCTCCATCGTGGTTATCGTCCACGATCAAGAGCTTCATGGGCTGTTCGGGTGCGGGTGCGGCCGAGAAGCGCGCCGCGGTTGCTGGGGATCCTTTCATGATTGGCAGCCGCACGACAAACTCCGCGCCTCGTCCCGGACCCTCGCTGTGGGCTTCAATGCTGCCGCCATGGAGCCTCACCAGACGGTGAACAATCGTCAGGCCGATACCGAGACCTCCGTGGGCGCGATCCAAAGTCCGGCTCGCTTGGACGAACAACTCGAAGACGCGCGGCAGCAGCTTCGGGTCGATGCCGATGCCGTTGTCGCTCACCCGGATGACGACCTGTGGCTCCGGTGTGGTCAGATCGCGCTCCGCACTCAGGGAAATACGGCTGTGCTCGCCACTGTATTTGCAGGCATTGCCTAACAGATTTCCAAGCACCTGTTCGAGGCGCGTGGCATCCGCATTGAGATACACGGGCTCCGTTGGCAAGGAGACGGCCAGCGTCTGAGAGCGGGCCTCGCAAAGGAATTTAGCCCCCTCCCCGGCGGCGATCAGAATCGAATCGAGCAAGACGGGTTCCTTCTTCAGCTCGATCTTCCCTTCGGTGATTCGCGAGACGTCGAGCAGGTCGTCGATCATCCTGCTCATGTTGTCGATCTGGCGGCTGATCAGGGCTTGGGCCGTCGTGCGCTCGTGCCCGTTGATGCCCGGCGTTTGGAGAATTTGTGAGGCGTTGCGGAGGGGGGCCAGGGGATTGCGGAGCTCATGCGCAAGCATGGCGAGGAACTCGTCCTTGTTGCGGTCCGCCTGACGGAGCGCGGCCGCTTGCTCGGCCAATGCCCGCTCGTTCGCGCGCAGGGCGTCATCGGCCAATTTCCTCTCGGTGATGTCATTGAAGATCACCGCCACACGATTGAGCTCGGGATTACCGAAACGAGAGGCATGGACGTCGTACCAACGCAGGAGTCCGGCGGCTTGGCTTTCGAAGCGGGCGGGCTCTCCGGTCCGAGCCACCCGCCCGTAGATCTCAAACCAATAGTCCTCGTGATTCGGGACGAGTTCCTTGACCCGCTTGCCCTCGGCGCGGGAGAGGCCGGTGTGCTTTTCGAAAGACGGGCTGACCTGGAGAAAGCGGTAGTCCACGGCTTTGCCGCGCTCGTCGAAAATCACTTCGATCACGCAAAACCCTTCGTCGATGCTTTCGAACAAGGTGCGATAACGTTCCTCGGAATCCCTCAGAGCCACCTCGGCCAGCTTGCGGTCGGTGATATTGCGGATGACGCTCAGGAGTCCGGAAGGATTGCCCTCGTCATCGTATAACCGGCTCACCGCCGACTCGACGCGGATGGTCTCCCCGCTGTGGAGGACGTGGATGTGCTCGCCGCGCCAATGACCTGTCCGGCGCAGCGCTTCTCTCGCGGCCTGCTCATCGTCGGGCGAGACCCATTCGTGGTGAAAAAGTTCCCGCAGGTGCCGGCCCAGTGATTCCGAGGCGCTGACCCCGTATTGCTCCTCGGCAGCCGCATTGAGGTAGATTACCTGATCGTCCTGGTCGATCGCGATCACCGCGTCGGTCACCTTGGACAGGATATCGCTGCGGAACCGGTTGGACTCGGAATCGGAGGTTTGGAGGATGAACACCTTCGGCCCGGCTGAGCCGTCCACGACTAGGGCGTCCACTTCTCCAGCGCGAATCGCTCGAAGGGTTTCCTCGGTTTCATCGAGGCGCGCCGTCAGCTCCGAAATCTCGGTCATCAGGGCGGCGATGTCGGGCTGGATGGACGACATGGGGCAATCGGAGTGAATCTTGTTAGGGCACCGCTGTTTGGACCGGGGTGATGCCCGGCAAGCCTATGGCGGCGAGAAGCCGGTCGGTTCGCGACATGTCGCCGACGAATCTCCGCACCGGTAGCGGCTGTTGTTTCACCAGCGTGGGCGCTGCGATGATCTGTTCGCTCCGCGCCAATTCGGGATGCTGACAAATGTCGACCACCTCGAGATCATAGCGGTCCTTGAGATGCTCTTCGCAAATCCGGCGGGTGTTCACGATCGCCCGGTTCGATTGCACGGTGGGGCCCGTCACGTAGAGGCGAAAGAGATAGCGAACCCCGGCCTGCGCCCGCGCTGCCTCCTCGAAGGCTTCGAGGACTTCTGCCGGCGTTGGAGCATCGTTCATGGGACTCAATCCCGCACGGGTTGGACATCGAGACCCACCAGCACCCGATCCTCGTTGGAGAGGTCTCCGATGATTTTCTTGATGGGCTCGGGAAGACGCCGCACCAGCGTCGGCACAGCCAGGATCTGGTCGCCAGCGGCAAGTTGGGGAGTTTGCAGCAGGTCGATCAGCTCGATCCGATACTGCCCGGCCATGTGGGTCTCACAGATGCGCTTGAGGTTCGACAGTGCCGTGAGGGATTTCTCCGTCTTCCCCGCGACGTAGAGCCGCAGTTGGAACGCCGGAACCGTGGAAGTGGCAGGTTTGCCGGGTTTGGTTTTCTTGCAGTCCTTCATGCTTTTGGTTTGTTGCGGCCGTTGCCGGCCTGGCTTCCGCCGCGGCGCGTGGAAAGGGTGTCGAAATCCGTCTTCTCCGTATCCTCCCGGGCCACTTCCTGTGCCAGTGCGAAGTCCATTTCCGCGGCCTCCGATTCCGCTTGCGACTTGAGTAGTGAAATCTGGACTTCGATGGCCTTCTGGTTGGAGAGGAACCGCCGCATTTTCCGCTCGTGGTCCTGGCGGTCGATCTGTCGTGTTGCGCGTTCGCGCGCTTCTTGGGTGATCCGCGAAGTGCCGGTAAATACGCCATTCGCGCCGAGATAAACGTCGACGAGATCGATGCCTGAATCTCCCATCACGAATTCCCGGACTTGGTTGGAGTGGGACATGCCGCGCGCTTTGAGCACGTAGAGCGTGCGGTTGCGCTCGCCATTCATTTCGTGATTTCGCAGGAGCAACCAGACGTCCATCAGCGAGGAAACGCCGACTTGGGAATCCTCACTTGGAGTGATGGCCATCGTCCCGTGAGTCAGGCTGGTGAAGACCGCGGTGATATCCTGTTGCTTGAGAAAGTCGATCAGACGCATCAAGGTGGGCTTCACTTCCAGCTCGTCGCGCTCCAGGGTGAGATTGCTGATCGGATCCACCGCCACGACGGACGGTTGAAAGGCGACCACCGTGTCGTGCATCATGACCAGATGCTGCTCCAGTCCCTGAAGGGTAGGGCGCGAGGAATGAATCTGAAGAAGGCCCTTCTTGATCCATTTCTCCAGATCGATGCCGATCGAAAGCATGTTGCGAATGATCTGTTGGGCGGATTCCTCGTAGGCGAAGAGCAGCGCTTTTTCCCCCCGCTTGCAGGCCGCATCCACGAAGCTTGCCCCGATGCTGCTCTTGCCGGTGCCAGGGGAACCGGACACCAGCATGCTGGAACCGCGGAAGATTCCTTTGCCTCCGAACATCTCGTCGAGCGCGGCAATCCCGGTGGCGACCTGCTCGGTGGGAGCATGATGGTCGAGCTTCAGCGAGGTGATGGGCAGGACCGAAATGCCGCGTTCGCCGATCAGGAACGGATATTCATTGGTGCCATGGGATGAGCCTCGATACTTGACTACCCGCAGGCGTCGCGTGGAAATCTGGTCACTGACGCGGTGATCCAAGGTGATCACGCAGTCGGCCACATATTCTTCCAGGCCGAAACGGGTGATGCTCCCTTCGCCCTTTTCGCCGGTGATCAGGGCTGTGACCCCGCGGTCCTTCAGCCAGCGGAACAGGCGCCTGAGTTCGGCCCGTAAAATCGCATGGTCCGGCAGACCCGCGAAGAGTGCCTCGATCGTGTCGAGAACGACCCGCTTCGCGCCGATGGTATCGATGGCGTGTCCCAAGCGGATGAAGAGGCCCTCGAGGTCGTATTCACCGGTTTCTTCGATCTCGCTCCGCTCAATGTGGACGTGATCGAGAATGATCTTCTTGCTAGCGGCCAGTTTCTTCAGGTCGAAGCCGAGGGAGCGCACGTTGGCGGTCAACTCGCCGGCATTCTCCTCGAACATCATGAACACGCCCGGTTCGCCAAACTCTAAGGCACCACGGACAATGAACTCCGTGGCGAACAGGGTCTTTCCGGCACCCGCACTTCCGGAAAGCAAGGTGGGCCGGCCAGCGGGCAATCCACCACCAGTGATTTCATCAAGGCCTTTGATGCCTGTCGGCGCCTTGGGAATGGCGGGGTGATCGTCTGAAGAGGAGGAGGAGGCTTTGCGAGGCATGGTTTTCGAAGGTGGAGTTGCTGACTTGACCCCGATCGCAACTCTCAGGCCAAACCGCTTCCCCACGTCCCATGCTACGTCCCCGTAGGTATTTTGAGGCGTGTTCTGGGTTGTAAGGAACCCCGCGAAATTGCAATTTGCATCAGCCTGCAAAAAGTCGATCTGCGAAGCGCAATAGGACGTGGCACCCTTCTCCGTGGCCGAGGCCAAGGCCGCCGATGGCAGAAAAACAGGGCCTTGGGCTGTGGTAGTGCTTCAGGCGATTTCAGTGGTGCTTTGCTCGCAAATTTTGCGCGAAAGATTTCCCGGCGTTCGGGTAATTTCCTGCGGAGATGTCCGCCGAACCGCACAGCGCAGAGGAAAGAATCGTGGGCCTGATTGCCCGGCATCAGCCGGAGATCCATCGCTATGTGCTTTCCCTGCTGCCGGATCGCATGCTGGCGGACGATGTGGTGCAGGAGACCAATCTCGTCCTCTGGCGCAAGGCGGCGGAGTATGACGCCGCCCAGCCTTTCCTGCCGTGGGCACTCACCATCGCGTGGTATCAGGTGAAAGCCGCCCGCCGCGATTCCGGGCGCGACCGCCATGTCTTCGACGACTCGCTGGTGGAACTCCTGGCCGTGGAGAATCGAGAACACGATGCCCGCGAGACGGATCTGGAAGCCGCGTTGGAGAAGTGTCTCGGCGAGCTTTCCGAAAGCAACCGCCGCCTGATCCTCGCGCGCTACACGCCGGGCGCCTCCGTGCAGGACCTGGCGGCGGAGCGCAAGCAGACGCCGACCGCGCTTTCGCTGGTGCTGATGCGGCTCCGCAAGGCGCTGGAAGTCTGCATCGAACGCAAACTCGCCACCTCATGAAGGAAGACCGGCTCGATCTCCTGTTGCACGCGCTCTTCGAGGAGAGCCTCGGGGAGGCTGATCGCGCGGAGTTGAATGCCATGCTGGCCGCCGATCCACAGGCGCGGGCTCGCTACCGCCGGGTCGTGGCGATTCACTCGGTCTTGGTGCGCAAGGCGGCATCGCCGTCGTTCTTCGAAGCTCCGGTCACTGAGAAAGTGACCGCTTTTCCAAGGCGTTGGCTCACGGCCGTGGCGGCAGTTGCGCTGCTGGCGGGAGGACTTTCGTTCGTCGCATTGCGTCCGCGTGGGCCGGTGGCAAACGTCCTCGAAACACAAGGGGTCGCCTGGGCCGAGGGATCGGCCACGCCCTCGGCGGGCCGTTTGCCGGTGGCGGTGCCCCTTGAGTTCACGCGCGGCTTCGTGAGACTTGGCTTTCCCAGCGGGGCGAACGTGACTCTTGAAGCACCGTGCCGCTTCCGTCTGGACGAAAAGGAAGCGCTTTCCGTGCTCCATGGACGGGCCTCCGTCCACACCCCGGATGGTGCGGAGGGCTTCCGCATCGACACGCCCGGCGGTCGCTTTGTCGATCTCGGCACCGAGTTCGGGCTGGCAGTCGGCAGCGATGGCACGACACCCGTCGTGCTCACGGAGGTCTTCAAGGGCGAATTGGAGATCGAGGCGACGAGCACCCGCCTGACCGTGGGAGAAAGCCGGGCTCTCGTGCGTGAGGAGGGCAAGCCGAAGCTACTTGCCGCCCTCGACGAGTCGCCGGTGACGCTGGTCAACCATGCCCGTGCGCTGCCAGCGGCGATCTCTTCCGCGGACAATCTCGCCTCCGGAAAGCCGGTCTTTAGTCCCGGCTACTGCACCCGTCCGCACGGCTCGGTGTTTCCGCCGGAGAATCTAACCGACGGACGCCTGAATGACAGCGGGGTCCCCGGCGATTGGTCGTTCTGGCTCGCGCCGGACGGCGATGACGGGGAGTTCACCGTGGACTTGCTGCAGCCTCAGAAAGTCGGGCGTGTTTCCCTGCAAAACACCAACAACCGCGGCATCGATGATCGCGGGACGGCTGCCTTCGAGGTGTTTGGTTCGTTGGACAACAAGCACTTCTTCCCGCTGACCGATGGTGAACTCCCGCGTATCAACTCGCCTCGTGGCAGCGAGTTTCCGTTCCACGACTTCAGCTTCAGCCCCGTGGAAGCTCGATATATGAAGATGGTGGTCAGCCGGCACTATCGCCATCTCAAGCGACCTGCCAGCGATCCTCACCATGGAGGCGGACTGAATGAGATCCGGATTTTTGCCGAATGATTTCGAGAACCCACATCGGAGCGCTGATCGCGCTCGCACTGCCGGTTCACGCAGCGGTCGATTTCGCCCGCGACGTGCGTCCAATCCTGAACTCCCATTGCACGGCCTGCCACGGCGGGGTGAAGGAGGCCGGCGAGGTCTCGTTCATCTACCGCGACAAGGCGCTCGGCAAAGGGGAGTCCGGCAAGACCATCATCGTGCCGGGAGATCCGGCGGCATCGGAGGTAATGGCGCGCATTCTTTCCACCGATCCCGACGAGGTGATGCCAAAGCCCGAGCACGGGCCGCGACTGGCGGACGCCGAGATCGCCACGCTGCGCCAATGGATCCAGGAAGGCGCGAAGTGGGGTGAGCACTGGTCCTTTGTCGCTCCGGAAAAGCATCAGCCGCCAACGGTGAAAGACACGGCGTGGCCGCGCAATGACATCGATCGCTTCCTGCTCTCGAGGATGGAGAGCGAGGGCCTGAAGCCGTCGAAGGAGGCGGACAAGGCAGCGCTGTTGCGACGGGTTTCGCTGGACCTAACAGGTCTGCCGCCGTCGATCGCTGAACTCGACGCCTTTCTCGCTGACACGTCGGCGGACGCCTATGACAAGCAAGTGACGCGTCTGTTAGGATCGCCGCGTTTCGGCGAACGTTGGGCGAGCGTGTGGATGGACCTTGCCCGCTACGCGGACTCCGAAGGCCTAGGGATCGACGGGCGGCGCAACGTGTGGAAATACCGCGACTGGCTGATCTCCGCCTTCAACCGCGACCAGCCTTACGACCAATTCACCGTCGACCAACTCGCTGGAGACCTCGTGCCGAATGCGACACTGGACCAGCGGATCGCCACCACCTTTCACCGGCTCACGCAGGCGAACAACGAGGGCGGAACCGATGATGAGGAATTCCGCGTGGTGGCAACCATGGACCGGGTCTCGACGACCTGGGAGGTTTGGCAGGGTGTGACCATGGGGTGCGTGCAGTGCCACAGCCATCCCTACGACCCGATCCGCCACGACGAGTACTACCGCTTCATGGCCTTCTTCAATCAGGCCACGGACAATGACGTGCCGGAGGGCCATCCGACGCTGCGCGTGCCGCTGGATAAAGCCCGTCATGCGGAGGCCGGGAGCTTGCAGGACAAGATCAGCCGGCTCGAAGAGCAGTTGTACGAGCGGCGTCGCTCGATGGCTTCGCGTTCTTCGTGGACGAAATCCTCCGGTATGACCGGCAGCAGCAAAAGGGCGAAGCTGGAGGTGGTGAAGCATGATGGCGTGGAAGAGTTCCGCACGATCGGGAACGTCTCCGCCGGGGCGGTGCATACGCTGGACATTCCGAAGCCCACCGGCTTCCGGCAGCTCACGGCGTTCGGCGTGGAGATCCGACCGGTCGAAGAAGCCAAGGCGAGCCACACGCCTGAGTGGGGTGCGATGATCAACAAGATCCAACTGGAACTGGTGAGCCCGGACGGCAAGACGACGCCGGTCCCGCTGGCGGAGGTCATCGCGGATGAGGCACATCCGATCTTTGATCCGAACCTCTCGCTCAAGGGCTCCAACCGCGGCTGGGGGCAATACACGAAGATCTTCAAGCCACGGCACGCCATCGTGACGCTGCAGCAGCCGCTCGACATTCCGGCCGGTGCCACGATGCGGGTGATCCTTGCCCACGCCACGGATTCGGCTGGGGGAGCCTATCCGCTGATCGCGAAGCGCGGACGCATCGCGCTGACCGACAATAACGCGTGGACCACGCCCGATGCCGAGGTCGAAGCGATGAAGAAGGAACTGGCAGACGCCCGCAAGGCACTGGCGGGGATTCCCGCCACGACCACACCCGTGATGCGCGATTTGCCGCCGGAGTTGGCGCGTGAGACCCGCCAATTCATCCGCGGCAACTGGATCGACAAGGGCGCGTTGATCGACAAGCCCGGCACGCCCGTGGTGTTTCCACCGATGCCGGCGGGCAAGCCAGCGGATCGCCTGACGATGGCCCAGTGGATTGCCTCTCCGAGGAATCCTCTGACCGCGCGCGTCGCTGTGAACCGCTTCTGGCTGGAACTCTTCGGCACGGGCATCGTGCCCACGCCCGAGGACTTCGGCTCGGCCGGTGAGAAGCCGACGCATCCCGAGCTACTGGACACGCTGGCGGTGCGCTTCCAGAGCGACATGAAGTGGAGCATCAAGTCGCTGCTGCGCGAACTGGTGACCAGTGCTGCCTACCGCCAGGATGGAACCACCTCCCCGGAAATGGCGGAGCGCGATGCCGGCAACCGCCTGCTCGCCCGCGGCCCTCGCCAACGCCTGACCGGTGAGATGGCCCGCGATCACGCGCTGGCGGCAAGCGGACTAATCACCCAGCGCGACGGCGGCGCTCCAGCCTATCCGCCGCTGCCAGCGGGCGTGTGGAGGCCCTTCGATGCCGGCGACAAGTGGATGACACCGCCCGAGGGCGATGCGGGCCGCTACACGCGCTCGGTGTATGTCTACTGGAAACGTAGTATTCCGTATCCGACGCTGGCCACTTTCGATGCTCCATCGCGCGAGCTGTGCTCGAAGCGGCGGATCCTTTCCAACACGCCCCTGCAAGCGCTGGCCGTCTTGAACGACCCGGCATTCCACGAGTGCGCGCAGGGTCTTGCCCGGCAGATGAAATACCAGGTGGGCGGCGATGGGGATGCCCGGCTATCGCTCGGCTACCGCACTACGACTTCGCGAACCATTACGCCGGATCGACTCGGCGAACTGCGGGCGCTTTTCCAGAAGCTGGAGAAGGACTATGCCGCGAATCCCGATCTCATGAAGGGGATGGCGGGCACACCCGATGGCGCGGCCTACACCGTGATCGGGTCGGTGCTGCTCAATCTCGATGAAGCCTTGATCCGCTGAAACCATGTTTCCCGACGTTCAAACCGAAAAGCTCCGGCACATCACCCGCCGTCGATTCCTGCGTGACTGCCCGGGAGGAGTTGGCGGGCTGTGGCTTGCGGCCCAGGGACTCGCCGGGGCCGCGGGGAAACTCAAGATTTCCCACGACCCGACCGCGCCGCTCGCGCCGTTGCTGCCGTCGTTCGCGCCGAAGGCGAAGCGGATCATCTACCTCCACATGGATGGCGCGCCCAGCCAGCTCGAACTCTTCGACTACAAGCCGGTGCTGGCGAAATACAACGGCAAGGAGTGCCCGAAGGAATACCTGGAGGGCCAACGCTTCGCCTTCATCCAAGGCGTGCCGAAGATGCTCGGCCCGCAGTTCGCCTTCAAGCAGCACGGCCAGTGCGGCGCGTGGGTGTCCGACCGGCTGCCGGAGCTGGCGAAGCACGTGGACAAGCTGTGCTTCATCAAAACGATGCAGACGGACCAGTTCAACCACGGTCCGGCGCAGCTCCTCCTTCACACCGGCAACCAGAACCTCGGCTATCCCGCGATGGGTTCGTGGCTCACCTGGGGTCTCGGCACGGAGAACCAGAACCTGCCCGGCTTCATGGTGCTTATTTCGGGCGGTCGCTTCCCACGAGCCGGTGCCTCGCTGTGGGGCAGCGGTTTCCTGCCTTCTGTCTATCAAGGCGTGCAGTGCCGGTCCGCCGGAGATCCCATTCTCAATACGACCAATCCCGCGGGCATCAGCCGCGATGTCCGTCGGGCGGCGCTGGATACGCTGGCCAAGCTCAATACCAAGGCACACCAGGACTTCGGTGATCCCGAGACGATCACCCGCATTGCCCAGTATGAAATGGCCTATCGCATGCAGGTCTCGGTGCCTGAGGTGATGAGCATCGCGGACGAGCCCGCCCACATCCACGAGATGTATGGCACCTCGCCGGGTAAGGATTCCTTCGCCAACAACTGCCTGCTTGCCCGCCGTCTCGCAGAGTCCGGCGTGCGCTTCATCCAGCTATTCGACTGGGGCTGGGACTCGCACGGGTCGAATGCCGGCGAGTCGCTCAACGACGGCTTCGTGAAGAAGTGCCGCGACATCGACAAGGCGATCGGCGCACTGCTGACCGACCTGGAGCAGCGGGGAATGTTAGAGGACACCTTGGTGGTGTGGGGTGGCGAGTTTGGCCGCACGCCGATGCAGGAGAACCGCGGCGGCGGCGAGGGCAACCAATTCACCGGCCGTGACCACAATCCGAATGCCTTCACCATCTGGATGGCGGGCGCGGGCGTGAAGCCGGGCTTCACCTTCGGCGAGACGGATGAAATGGGCTACCACGTCGCTTCTGACCCGGTGCACCTGCGGGATTTCCACGCGACGATGCTTCACCTCTTCGGCTTCGAACACCAGCGGCTGGCCTTCCCATTCCAAGGGCTGGACCAGAAGCTCACCGGCGTGAAACCGGCGAAGGTGGTGAAGGGGATTCTCGCGTAGAGGGGAAAAAAGTTTCGTTTCCGCGAGGGGTTGCGACGGTCCCCGGCGTTGTCCGGGTGAAATGCTCAAGATCGCCTTCCTCGCCGTCCTTCTGTTCAGCTCTTTCGCGACGGCGCAGGAGGCCAGGCTGAGGATCGCGTCCGTGGACATGAACCGGCTGTTCGACGGTTACCATCGCACGGAGACGGCAATCAAGGAGATCAACATCGAGCAGGCCCGCATCCTGAAGCAGAGCAACGACCGGCTCGTGCGGATCCGCGAGATCAAGGACTCGCTGGAGAAGCTGATTAAGCAGCTCGAGGATCCAACCCTCGCGGAGTCGAAGAAGCAGCAACTCCAGAAGCAGGGGAGCGAGCTGCGGCAGGAGGGCATCGAGCTGGAGCGAGAGCGAAAGGACTTCATGACGCGCCGGGGCCAGATGCTTCAGGAGCGAGTGACGCAGCAGAGGCAGGGGCTGCTCGCGGAGGTGCGCAAGTTGGTGGAGGAAGAAGCGAAGGCGGGAGATTACGACTATGTGTTCGATACTTCAGCGGTCAGCAATTCGGGATCGTCCTTTGTCATTTCATCCGGCTCGCCCGACAACCTCACGGATCGTCTTCTCACGAAACTGAATGACGGTGCCGCTAAGAAGGAGGCCGTGAAGCCGGATACTGAATGATCGATGTGCCCCAACTGACCAGCGGGCTGGTCCGCTGCGAGGAAGCCGCCTGGCGAGACTTCCACGGCGGCTATTTCTCGCGGCTGAAGGCACAGGCGATGGCGCGCGGTGTGGCAGAAAGTGATGCTGCCGAGGTGGTGCAGCGTGTTTACCTGCGGATCCTGCGTCATGTGAAAGTCTTCCAAGCCGATACGGACTTCGATGCCTGGCTGTCCTGCCTGGTGCGTTGTGAGTCGATCGATGCGGGCCGCCGTGCCAACCGGCGCACTTGGATGGGCGAGCGATTCCAGCAATGGCAGGAGCTTCGCCGCCCGGGCTCGGTGGCGGAGGGTCTCGACCTCGAATCGGCTATGAACCAACTCGAGCAATGCGAGCGCGAGCTGCTGGTAAGACACTATGTCGAAGGCTGGTCCCAGGAGGAACTCGCCCGCGAACAAGCAACCACGCCGAAGGCGGTGGAATCGAAACTGGCCCGTCTGCGGAGGCGTTTGAGAGTCCTGCTGGAGAACCCCGATGTCTGTTAGAGAATGAATGCCGCCGATCCACGGGAACAGGAGATACTTGAACGCACGCTGCAAGAGGTGCGGCGGACGCGCCGCCGTCGCACCACACGGAAGCTGGCGGTGCTGCCTTTGGTGCTGGTCGGGATTGGCGCGGGATGGCTTGCGCTTCAACATGCACCTCCATCTGCCGCTGGCTCCCCGGCGGTGGTGGCTATTTCCCAGCCTGCCGAGCCACCCGCTGAAACGTTCACGGTGATGGAGTGGACGAGTGGCATGCCCTCGCTGGTCGAATACTCCGGCAGGGATCTCGGCAATTTGGAACTTACCTTCAGCTTGGAGCCGGTGGTGACGTTCCCCGAGGAGAACGAGAGCTGGTGAGAAGGGGAGTTGCAAAGCGCGGCACGGTGGCTAGACCCGGCGCGTGAACGTGATTTTGGCATCGGCCTCACCGCGACGGCGGGAACTGCTTTCCGCCGCTGGAGTGAACTTCGAAGTCGTGGCTTCGCCCGCAGAGGAGATCCACGATGCGTCGGTCCCGCTCGATGAGCTTTGTGAAAAGAATGCCGAACTGAAGGCGCTGGCGGTGGCGGAGGATTACCCTGACTCCGCGGTGATCGGCGCCGACACGTTGGTGTGGATCGAGGGCGAGCCGCTCGGCAAGCCGCGCGATCTGGACGAAGCGCGCATGATGCTGAGGAAACTCAGCGGCCGGTCGCATACGGTTTGCACCGGTGTTTGCGTGGTCTTCCCCGGAAAGACGGTGAAGCGCTTTCACGAACTGACCACCGTGCGATTCCGTCCGCTGGATGAGGAAACGATCACCGCCTACTTCGAAAAGACCAACCCGCTCGACAAAGCAGGCGCTTATGGAATTCAGGACAGCGGAGAGATGATCGTGGAGGGCATCGAGGGAGCTTTCGACAATGTCATGGGCCTGCCGGTAGCACGGCTGTTGGAGGTGCTTCAGAATGCCTGACCGATCAGGGGATCTCGCGGCCTTCAAGAATGGCGAGAGAAAAGGGATCTCCGGCCTCGGCGAATTCCCGGAGGTGGGTTGTGGCAAGCTCGCGAACCTCGGGTGAGGGGTTTTGCAAGGCGGCTTGAAGCACCTGCCATTCGGAATACCGGTCGAGCAGATAGCGGGCTTCGGTGATGGTGGCTGATGGGAGGATAGCCCGATATTCTGCGCGGACTTTGTCCTCGAGAAACTGAATATCCCGGAGGTCCTGATCGCGACCGGTGTTGAGCTTGGTCTCGATCAGGTCGAGCGGATGGGGAAGGATCAACCCGTCAGAACGCTTCCGACCACGCTCGAAAAAGCCATCGAAAGCTTCCAGCTCCACCTCGTTCGGCTTGCGAAAGACATCGAGCGGACAATCGAGCCCTGAAATTCGGATCATGCCGGTCTCCTCGACACCCTCGGCGAGAGCCGTGCCTCGCACAGGAACCCAGCCCGGCAAACGCTGGAGAAGAAGGTCGCCGAACCGATCGCATTCTTCCTCGATGGCCCGACTCCACGAGCCGGCGTTTATCATCGGTTCCAGCCAGATATCAGCATCCTTGGTTTTCCGGTCCAGACCGTGAGCCACAACGGCCAAGCCGCCGATCTCAATGACCCTGAATTTGGCGGTCAACTGGCGGATGAAGCGGTCGCTTGGGGTCCCCATCGTTCGATATCTTTAGCGACTTGCTGGGCGATTTGCCAGTCGTCGGCCAACGAGTCGGGATTGGCCAGCCAAGGCTCGCTATTGGAAAGGTCGACGGCAGGCTTCACCAACGGTCCTTTGCGACCGGCAGCGATACGCTCCCGCAGGCGCTTGCGTGCAAGGCGGGCGGCAAAGTCCTCCTGCAGGCGGCGGATGCTCGGGCGATAGCCTTGATTCATCATCCGGGGAACATTAACCGCCACCGTAGGGAAAGGCAAGCCAGCGGACATGGCATCAGTCCTGGTGTAAGTCGGCGGAGAACTTGGATCGCGGCAGATAACCGTCGAGGGCAGTGATGGAGCTTTCGACAATGTCATGGGACGGCCGGTGAAGCTCTTGGTGGAGGTACTTGGGGAAGGGACTTGAGTGGTCGCTGGTTCACTCCGCGATGATCTGGACGTGGGTCTTGCTGCTCTGCTTCTTGCCTTCGCCAAGGTTGCCCTTCCAGGTCGTCTCGGTCTGTTCCGTCGGGCGCTGGACCGCCAGCGGGAGAGGATCGGCCTCCGTGGTGGGGGCGCGATCGTAATCGATGGAGATAACCTTGAGCTTGCTACCCTTGCCACCGCCGTCCTTCTCGCTGCGGACCATGCCCGACAGTGCGCCGGCCTTGCGGAAGAAATGGGTCCTCTCGCCGTGCATCGGATAGTCGCGCTTTTCCTTGATCTCGAGCACCGAACCACCGGTGCTCATGTCCCGATTGTCCTGATGAGCCAAGCGGCCATCGCCGGGCCGGTGACGCCACTCGACTCGGTAGAACTCACTCGGGTCATCCAAGAATGCCGCCGCATCGATCTTGGTCTCGCGCTTGTTGACGGCACTGTCGCGCAGTAGCAAGCGGGCGGCAGTCCACTTGGCGTCGCCTTTTTCTTCCAACTCCGCCAGCCCGGGAGACTTCTCCAGCACGATGCGGGATTTCTCCTTCGTGCGGTGCCTAGCGGAGAAGTTCCAATCCGCGGAAAGCGGCGCGGACAGGTCGAATGACCAGGTCTCCAGGTAGGCCTTGCCCTTGACCGTGTTGATGCCGATCCAGCGGGTGGACTCCTCCGGGTTCTTCACTTCGACCCGGTAAGAGTAATTGACCGAAATGCCTCCGTCTTCCTCATGGGTGACCGTCTGAAGGCCCCGGCCATCGTTGAACTGCTCCACTTCGAAGCGGGCGATGACCTTGATGTTCTGTTTGTCGAGGCTCTCGCCATCGGGAGAGACCACCTTTTTCCACGCTTCGACATCGCCCTTGCGTCCTTGGCTCGCCAAGGCGTCCGCCATCCGGTTCGGCAGCTCGATGACCACCGCTTCGACCTTGATCTCCTCCGCCACCGCGAGCGAAGCGGAGCACAGGACAAGCGCAACGATGCCGGGCAGCTTCATGAGGTCCGAGGAAAGCAGAAGTGTTTAGGCCACTTGGAACGCCGCGGCTTGTTCGGGCGTGAGTTCGATGAACTGCCACGGCAGGCCGTGAACATTCAGATCCGCCATGAAGGCATCAGGATCGTGCTGCTCCATGTTCCAGACGCCGGGCTTGCGCCACTTGCCTTCCAGCATCTGCTTCGCGCCGATCATGGCGGGCACGCCGGTGGTGTAGCTGATCGCCTGGCTGCCGACCTCGCGGAAGCACTCTTCGTGGTCGCAGATGTTGTAGATGTAGATCGCCTTCGGCTTGCCGTCCTTGAGGCCGGTGATGACGTTGCCGATGCAGGTCCGGCCCTTGGTGGTGACGCCGAGGTCGCCGGGGTTTGGCAGCACGGCCTTGAGGAATTGCAGCGGGATGATATCCACGCCGTTGTAGACGACCGGGTCGATGCGGGTCATGCCGACGTTCTGAAGCACTTCGAGGTGCTTCAGGTAGTTCGGCGAGAAGCTCATCCAGAACTGGGCGCGCTTGATCGTCGGGATGTGCTTCACCAGCGACTCCAGCTCCTCGTGATACATCCGGTAGATCTCGTAGGTGCCGACTTCCTCAGGGCAGGTGAAGGACTGGTGCTTCGACATCGGAGCGGTCTCGACAAAGGTGCCGTTTTCCCAGTGGCGGCATTCGGCGGTGACCTCGCGGATATTGATCTCGGGATTGAAATTGGTGGCGAAGGCGTGGCCGTGGTTGCCGCCATTCACGTCGATGATGTCCAGCGTGTGGATTTCGTCGAAGTGGTGCTTCAGAGCCCACGCGGTGAAAACATTGGTCACACCGGGGTCGAAGCCCGAGCCGAGCAGGGCGGACAGGCCAGCCTTTTCAAATTTCTCCTGATAGGCCCACTGCCAGGAGTATTCGAATTTCGCGACGTCCTTCGGCTCGTAGTTCGCGGTGTCCAAATAATCCACGCCGGCCTCGAGGCAGGCGTCCATGATCGCGAGGTCCTGGTAGGGCAGGGCGACATTGACGACCAAGGTCGCGCCCGTCTCACGGATCAGGGCGGCGGTCTGGGCCGGATCGTCGGCGTCGACCTGGGCGGTCGCGATGTCGCGGCCGGTTCGTGTTTTTACGGAGGCGGCGATCGCATCGCACTTCGACTTCGTGCGGGAGGCCAAGGTGATTTCGCCGAAAACCTCGGGAACCATGGCGCATTTGTGGGCGACGACGCTGCCGACTCCGCCGGCTCCGATGAGAAGGACCTTGTTCATGGGGATGGTGGGGGAAGGGGTGGGCGAAAGCGGCCCGGCGTGCAAGGAATTCCGCGTGGAGGAATCGCCCCGGGCGGGGGTGGCAGGAGCCGCAAGATTTTAGAGACAAACCGGCCGGCAAGAGGCATTTTCCCTGCGAATGAAGTCGTGTGTCTCCGCGGAGTGGAAAGCTTGGGTGGCCGAATTCGGCCCCCGGCTCCTGCTTTTTGCACGCGGCTGGGCCCCGAGCCGGGAAGATGCCCAGGATTTGGTCCAGGAAGCTATCGTCCGCTTGTGGAACTACCAGCAGGACAAGGGCTGCGGCGTTCCAGACCTGCCGCTCGCATTTTCCACAATCCGCTTCTGCGGACTCAACCACCACCGTTCGGAGAGCCGTCGCCGCAAGCGGGAGGAGTCGATCATTTACCTGAACGACTTCACCGACGTCTGGCTGGACCCGTCCGTGGAGGACGATGAGGACGCCGTCCGTCTGCGTGACGCCGTCCAGAAGCTCAGCCCGAAGCTGCGCGAAGTGGTCACCATGAAAATCTGGGGTGGCCTGACCTTTGCTGAGATCTCCGAAGCCCTCGCCATTTCCCAAAACACCGCCGCGTCGCGCTACCGCTACGCGCTCGAACAACTGGCGCAGGACATGCGCCGCCTGAAGGAAGAACGCCATGGAATCGCCTGAAGACATCGAGAAGGCACTCGCCCGGCTAATGCCTTCCGCGATCAGCGAGAAGGGCCAGCGGTCGATGGAAGACCTGATCGACAGCCTCGCCGCCGGAGAAACGGTGGGGGTGGAACTGCCGCCTGTGAAGAAGCCGAACCGCTTGCCGTGGTTTGGCGGGATCGGCGCTGCTGCTGCCGCCGTGGTCGTGGCGCTCAGCCTGCCACAAGGCGGCTCACCGGTGGTCGTCGAGAAGCCCGTCGCGCCGGAAACGCCAGAAGCATCGAGCGGTCTGGTTTGGATCGGCCAGTCGGAAGTCATCGAGGAAGCCGTACCGGAAGACTGGATGGCTGAAACCGATGGCGTGCCGCACCGCGCCTGGCGCGTCCGGGTCATCGACCAAGAGCGCCTGCGCGACGTCGAAACCGGCTATGAAGTTCTCGTCTCCCGTCCGCGGGAAGAAGTCCGCCTGATGCCCATCACCTCGTTCTGAAATCCGTGAAGCTCGCCGTTATCCTGGGAATCGCTCTCGTCGGCCTCGCCGTGGCGGAGGACGCGCGCCCCGAAGCGCCGGCCAACGGGCAGGTCCTGCGTGGCGTGAGCAATACGCCGTGGCTGGGTTTGGATTTCGACCCGATGAGCGAGGCGGTCCACGCACAGATCCCGGCTCTTCCGCCGGGGATCGGGTTCGTGGTGACCCAGGTCGCACCGGGTAGCCCGGCGGAGAAAGCCGGAGTGAAACCTCACGATATCTTTTGGAAGCTGGGCGACCAGTTGATCGCCAACAAGGCACAGCTCAAGACCTTGCTGAACCTCAAGAAGGAGGGTGAGGAGGTGAATCTCGCGCTCTATCGGTCCGGGCAGCCGCTCACGGTGGCGGTAATGCTCGGTCGCCAACCGGGTGACCGGTTGCTCGCAGAAACTCCCGGGAAGCCGACGGCCCAGCCCGACATGCCGATGAAGATTCTTCAACCTTCCGCAAGCAGCGCGAAAATCGAAGCTGCTGACGGGAAAGTCATCCTGACTCTGGTCAACGGGCGGGCTGAGGTGAAGATCGTCTCCAGCGACGGC
Organism: Luteolibacter arcticus; assembly: GCF_025950235.1. NCBI lineage: Bacteria > Pseudomonadati > Verrucomicrobiota > Verrucomicrobiia > Verrucomicrobiales > Verrucomicrobiaceae > Neoluteolibacter > Neoluteolibacter arcticus. The sequence continues at coordinate 674,338 of NZ_JAPDDT010000001.1, forward strand.
ACGGTCATTTTCGAGGGACCGGTCAAGGACGTCCAAGGAGTGTCACTGGTTCCGGAGCCTTGGAAACAGCGCGTCAGCGTCTTGGAGCGAGGCTTGGCCCATACGATGGACAATCCGCGTCCACCCCGCCTGCGGGTTCTTCCGCCAGCGACAGAGCAATAAAGGGGCACGTTTTTTTCGTGCCGCCTATTTACCCTGCTGCCGGAGCTGCTCGAGCCGGGACAAGGGCTTCGCCGCTGGGGCCGTGGGGGCTGGCTTGTCTTCTGTCTTGGCGACCGGTTGCGGCGGCGGCGTGTTCGCGGCCGGCTTGTCGATGCGCAGGGTGCCACCTTGGCCGACCTGATGAAGAATGGTGGTACCGTTCTCCGGGACCGTGACACGGCAGAACATGGCCGTGTGTTTTCCGACCGCGGCATCTGCGGCGATCTCCACGGGGAAATGCACCTCGGCCTGACCGTGCGGGAAACTCACGGGCTGGGTCGTCGCCCCGTGAGGCAGACCTAACAGCTCGGCAGTGGCATTGACGGTGAACTTGCCGGGATACTCGACCTTGCACAGGACGGTCGTCGGCTTGCCCTGCTCGGTGGCGGCCATGTCGATGGCCATGCCGAGGTAAGGCTCAGCAATCTTCAGGGTGACCAGGGACGTGGAAACGAGCACCGGACCTTTCGGAGTATTGGCCTCGCCCAGCACACAGATCTGCCACTCGCCCGGCGCGGCATCGCCATTGGCATTCACCTCGTAGAGCGCCTCGCTCTGGTCGCCGGCCATGGTGATGTTCACAGGAGTGCCGATGCCCGGCGGATTCCACAGGAAGCGCAGGTTGATCGCTTCCTTGTAACCCTCGGTGCGCTGCGCGCGGACCTTGAGTTGCATCGAGCCGTTCTTCACGATCGGTACGGCCGGCGGATCCAGTTCCAGACGGAAAGGCGCTTCCTCGATCACTGCCACTGCGATGCGATCGCTCTCGGCGGAATGGTAGGCACCCTGGTTGTTGATCTCCACGTGATGTACCGTGTCGCGGAGCGGGCCTTCCACCGGTGGGGCATCACCGGTGGATTTCACCTTGAAGCGATACAAGCTGCCGGCAACCGGCGCGTCTCCGGCCGCCTCAAAGACGACCGGCGTGGCATTGACCGAGCGATGGAAGACGGGAGCTTTCAGCGAGACGCCGGCGGGCAAGCTGTCGGCGGAGAAAGCGAGATCGCAGCCGACATTCTCACGAGTGACATTGATCACGGCGGCGTAGCGGTTGCCACGCGGGACGTTGATCACCTTCCACTTCTGCGAATTGTCACGCTCGACCACGGGTAGCGTGGCGGCGACCACCGGCTCGCGGCGGGTGATCTCGAGCCGGTAGGTGAAGTCGGCGCCGCCGCGCTTGAGTTGGTCGCGGATCGTGGCGGTGTAGTCGCCATCTTCCGGCGCTGCCCACTGGAGGATCGAATCGGGGCCGCCTTGATCGTCGTTGTTGGCGAGGCTCTTGCCCTTGGCATCGCGGATCGCGAGCACGGCATCGAGCGGCGAGCGGAGTTCGCGGCCGAGCACCTTCAGCGTGAGGTTCTCGCCCTTCTTGGCCTTGAACGAAAGGAAGTCCACGTCGCCGTTTTCGCCGATGACGCCGTGGGCTGCACAGGGGGGATCGGGAAGCTTGGTTGCCTGCTTCGTGCTGCCATTCGGCTCGGCTTCGGCGACGTGGTTCAGGGGGGAAACTCGTATCCAAACGGGCGAGGGGGCGGTCAGACCATCGCGCTTGGGAAAGAGAGGGAAGCGCCCTTGCGCATCGGCGGGGATGGCGATGCTTTCGGCGAACTCGCCCGCAGGGTCGCCGATGAACTTGAACTCGATCGTTTCACCGGGCTTCGCTCCTGCCGGGAACACGCCGGTGGGGCGAGGGAAGGTGCCAATGCTGACGCGATACTGGCAGTTGTCGTTTCCCTCATATGCTGCTTCCCGCACCAGCACCCGATAGTCGCCGTCTTCCGGGATGATCGTGGAAACAAAAGCGTCGGTGCGCAACAACGGTGCATCGTCGCAGGAGGCGATCTCGAAGCCCTTGGGATCGACGATGGCGACATAGGCGTCAAACATCGTGCGGCCCAGCCGCATGGCCTCCACCTCGGCGGTGAAGCGCTGGCCCTTTTTCAAACTACAAACATAGTAGTCCACGTCCTCCTGCTTCGCCACGCCTTGGACGGTCGTGTTCAGCTCGATCCGCTGGGCCTGGTCCGGCTTGTCGTTGGGGTCGACTTCGCTGACGGTGGGGAATTGCCCGACAAAGAACGACCTCAGGTAACTGACTCCGCCCGCGGTGCGGACGCGCAGCCCGTGCTCTCCGAGAGGCGCATCGGGCTTGATGAAGATCTTGGCCGAGGCGTGCTTGTCGTTTTCCACCGCGATCGAGCGGACCTCGATGCCGGGGTCGTAGGCGAGCAACTCCTGAAGGCCATCGAGGCGCTCGCCGTAGAAGTGCATCTCCAGCTCCGTGCCGCGTTGGCCACCCCGGGGCTCGATGAGATTCAGCACGGGGGTGAAGCCGGCAAAGGCCGTCCCGCCGAGCAGCAACGAAAGCGTGGCGCGTGCGATCATGCCTTCTTCGCAAGCAGGACATCCAGCACGTGGCCGTCGGCAACGATCTCAATCGGCCGGCCGCCGGGGGCCATGAGTTCCTTGTCCGCGGTGATGCCGATCTGGTTGTAGATCGTGGTGGAAAGGTCTTCCACGGTAATGCCGTCCGTGTCCACGCCGCCGCCGAGGGCATCGGACGAACCGTGGACATAGCCCTGCTTGAAGCCACCGCCGGCCATCATCACCGAGAAGACGTTCGGCCAGTGGTCGCGACCACCGGTTGGGTTGATCTTCGGCGTGCGGCCGAATTCGGTGGTGACCATGACCAACGTCGATTCCAGCATGCCGCGGCGTTCGAGATCGCGGATCAGCGCGGCGATCGCCTTGTCCACCTTCGGGAGCTGGCCTTCGATGTTGCCCTTGATGTTGTCGTGGTGATCCCAGCCACCGACGGTGAGAGAAACGAAGCGCGTGCCGGCCTCGATCAAGCGGCGGGCGAGCAGCATCCGCTGACCCGCATCATTGCGGCCGTATTCATCCTTCATCGCATCCGGCTCGGCCTTCAGGTTGAAGGCCTCGCGGGCGGTCTCGGAGGAGATCAGCTTGTAGGCGTGCTGATAGAAGGAATCCATCGCGTCGATCGCGTCGGATTTCTCCAAGCTGCGGAAATGGGAATCGACGGTCTCCAGCAGCGAGCGGCGGCGGTTGAAGCGGAATTCATCGCAGCCGCCGGGCAGGTTCAGGTCACGGACCTGGAAGTTCCCTTGCGCCGGGTCCGACCCAAGGGCGAAGGGGCCGAAGGCCGAGGAAAGGTAGCCGCTGCCCGCGAACTCGTTCGGCACGCTGGGCACGCAGACGTAGGGCGGCAGGTTGTTCTTCGGCCCCATCTCGTGGGAAATCACCGAGCCGTAGGAGGGATACTCCAGCGCCGGTGACGGGCGGTAGCCGGTGAACATGTTGTGCGTGCCGCGCTCGTGGGCAGCCTCGCCGTGCGACATCGAGCGGATGACCGTCATCTTGTCGGCGAGCGTGGCGAGTTCCTTGAGCTTCTCGCCGAACTGGACGCCCGGGATCTTGGTATCGATCGCGCCGAAGGGCCCGCGGTATTCGGCCGGGGCGTAGGGCTTGGGATCGAAGGACTCCTGATGGGCGAGACCGCCGGGCAGGAAAATGTGGATGATGCCCTTTGCCACACCCTCGCGGGTCTCATAGAACTTCTGGTCCGCTTTCGCCTGCTGGCGAAGGAATTGCGGAAGCGTGAGCCCGAGCCCGCCGACGAGGCCGACGTGGAGGAATTCGCGGCGGGACGCGTAGCGGTCGAGCGGATTGCCGGGGCAGGTCGGTTTCATGCGTGGAAAAGAGTTGGCCGAGCACGGACTACGCCGGGACAGGCCAATTCTTTTTCACAGTTGAGCAGGGAAAGCGGAAAAAAGCCGCGTCCCGGATGTCCATCGCTCAGGTGGCGAATTCCGCCTCGCCGAGGTGAATGTGGCCGCTTTCCAGAATCCGGCAACGCAGGCCGCCGCGGTTGTGCATCAGCTTCTCCGTGCCGGCCTTCCCGCAGGCCTCATCCATCCAGTAGCACGGGGCGCACTTCTGGGTACCCTCCAGCAAGGCATCGCCGAGCCGGAAGACGCGGCCGACCAACCGGTTCAGGTCGATGCCCGAAACCACCACATTCCGGCGGAAGGCAGACGGCGGCAGGTCCGGATTCTCCGCGTGCTGGCGGATTTCATCGATGACCGAGCGGTCGATCAGCGTGACTTGACCCTTGTAGTCGTCCTTCCAATCGAAAAAGCGGTCGCCCGGGATCCCGCGACCGGCCACCAACTCGACTTCTTCGTGCTCCAGCACTCCATGCTCGCCCGGGGCCCGGTCGTGGTGGCCGAAGTAGTTGTGGCCGGGCGAGGTGTAGAGGCCGTGAATGACGACGCGGGTCACGAGGGGAAGGTAAGTTCCAAGTGAAAAGTTCCAAGTGCCAAGGAGCTCACGACTTCGCCAGTGCCACCGCACAGGCCTTGTAATTCGGCTGGCGCGAGTGGGGGTCGAACGAGGAGTGGGTGAGGCGGTTCACCTCCGGGTAATGCATGGGCAGGAACAACTGGCCGGGCTGGACGGTGGGCGCGATATAGACCGACGCCTGCATTTCGCCGCGGCGGGAGCGAACGGTCACCATATCGTTCTCCTTCAGCCGGAGCCGGGCGGCATCGGCAGGGTGGATCTCGATGTAGGCATCCTGGGGATAGAGCTTCCTCAGGATGTCGGACTTGGCCGTGCGGCTCTGGGTGTGCCACTGGCTGCTGGTGCCGCGGCCGGTGAGGAGCATGAAGGGATAGGCGGAGTCGGTGTTTTCCGGAAGCTCGGCCGGCGGTGAAAAGAGCAGCTTCGCCTTGCCACTGGGCGTGTAGTAGTTGCCGTCCTCGAACAGGCGGCGCTCCTGATCGACCGGAGGATTGGCGGCAGGGTAGGGCCACTGGGCACCGCCGAGGCGATCGATCATCTCATAGCCTTCCAGGCCGGTGATGTCGCACGGACGATCTTTCGTCAGATCCCGCAGCAATCGGAACGCGGCCTCGGGATCGGTCCACTGGCCAAACAACTCGTCGCAGCCCCAGGCGCGGGCGATCAGGCGGAAGATGCGGAAGTCGGAAAGCGCGACGCCCGGGGCCTCGCGTACTTTTTTGAGCGTGCCGATGCGGCGCTCCGAATTGATGAAGCAGCCGTCCTTCTCGCCCCACGCGGCCGAGGGCAGGACCAGATCGGCCGCGAGCGCACTCTCGGTGGTGTGGAACATGTCCTGCACCACGATGAACTCGAGCTTCTCTCGCATTGCGGCAAGCCGGCCGCTGTCGATCCACGAGTGAAAGGGATTGGTGGCAACGATCCACAGCCCCTTGATCTTGCCTTCCTCGGCGGCGGCAAGGATTTGGTCGTAGGCGAGCGAGCTGTCGGACGGGATGTTTTCCAGCGGAATCCCAAGCCCGGTCGCGACCTTCTCGCGGTGGTCCTCGTAGGCGAATTCGTGTCCGCCCACCATCGAGGTGGTGTTCGAGAATAGCCGCGAGCCCATCGCATTGCACTGGCCGGTGATCGAGTTCGCGCCGGTGCCGGGCTTGCCGATGTTGCCGGTGATCAGGGCGAGGTTGATCATCGCCTGGGCGGCGCGGACGCCCTCGTAGGACTGGTTCACGCCCATGGTCCACCACCAGGAGACGCGCTTGCCGGGCTCGGAAACGGTGCGGGCAAGGGCCTCGATTTCCTCGACGGAAAGGCCGGTACGGTCGCTGACCGCGGCGGGCGAATAGTCGAGGAGGAAGGCAACGAAGTCATCGTAGCCCTCGGTCCGCCTGATCGATTCCGCGTCGGTGCGACCGTCGCGAACGATGCAGTGCGCGAGCGCGTAGAGCAGCGCGAGATCGCCCTTCGGCTTGAGATTCACATGCTGCGTCGCGGCCTGCGCGGTCTCCGTCGCGCGAGGATCGATGACGATGATCTTCGGGTTGCGTTGGTTCCGCATCACCCGCTGCCAGAGGATCGGGTGGGCGATGCAGAGGTTCGAGCCGACCAGCACGATCACATCGCTTTCCTCGAAGTCGGCATACGAGTAGGGCGGGGCATCGAAGCCGAACGACTGCTTGTAGGCGGTGGCGGCGGTGGCCATGCATTGGCGGGTATTGGCGTCGCCGTGGATGAAGCCCATGCCAAACTTGAACAGGCAGCCGAGAAAGGCCATCTCCTCGAAGGGGATCTGGCCGGTGGACAGGAAGGCGACCGATTCCCGGCCGTGCTTCTCCTTGATGTCCTTGAAGCGGGTGACGAAGGCTTCCATCGCCTCCGCCCAGCCGACGGGCACCTTTTCGCCCGCTTCATTCCTCAGCAGGGGCGTCGTCGCACGATCCGGCGAGTCGAGCGGATCAAGCGCCTGCCAACCCTTCGGGCAAGCCATGCCGAGATTCACCGGATAGCCGGCCTGGGGGGTCAGATTGATTGCCCGGCCATGCTCGTCGAGGTGGAGCTTGAGCTGGCAGCCGGTGGCGCAGTAGCCGCAGATCGAAGTGACGGTGGATGCCGGGATCAGCCGCTTGGGCACCTTTCCCAAGCCGAAATGGCCGGGTTCGAGAACCAGATCCGCGGTCAGCGGGCCGGTGTGTTGCTTGAGGAGCTTGGAAAGCATCGGGAGACAGGAAAGCTAATCCTGAAAAGCACAGGCCGTGCGCATTTGTCGTGTCACCCGCTGCTATCCCGCCCGGAGAAATCATCCCCTTCATGAGGGGGCCTCATTGGGAGAAAATCCGGCTGGCCATGACCCTGAGGAACTCCTTGTCTCTCCGGCAATGCCCCGCGCGCGATCCTGGCTCCGCTATCTTATCGGCAGCGTGTGGATCTTCCACGGCCTCTACAGCAAACTCCTCCACCAGATTCCCCGCCACGAGGCGATTGTCGGGCGGGTGCTCGGGGAGGATGCCGCCGGATGGCTGACGCCGATGATCGGCATCGCCGAGATTCTGTTGGGCGCGTGGGTTTTAACGGCCAAATGGCCGCGCACCTGCGCCGCGACGCAGACGCTGGCCTTGGTCAGCATGAACGTGCTCGAAATCGTGTTCGCCCGCGACCTGCTGCTGTGGCCGGCAGGGATGGTGGCGGCGAATCTCGTCCTGATCGCTTCGGCGTGGTGGTTGGCGAAGCGCTGAAAAAGATCACTCTTCGTCGTCGCGGGATTCGCGCTTCAACTTCTCGATCTCGCGGCGGAGTTCCTCGATCTCCCGCTGCTGGCGTTCCATCCGGCGGGCCATTTCCTCCATCCGGTGCATGATCGCCGGGCGCTTGGCAGCACCTTCGTCACCCTTCTCAGCCTCGGCCGGTGGCGGTCCTTGGGGACGCACCTGCGCGCTCTTCCGTTCGCCGCGGTGAATCCAACTGAGCTTGAACGCCTGGCCTGCGCGGCCGGCGCGCTCTACCACTTGCCTCAGATCTTCCAGAGTGGAGATCGCCTTGTCTCCCGCGGAGAGAACGATGTCGTTCACCTTGATGCCCAAGCGGTGTGCGGGACTGCCGTTCGCCACTTCGACGACTCGCACGCCCTCGTTCCTGTCCAGCCCGAAATGGTCGCGGACGAACGGAAGGAGCGGCTCGACGAGCAGTCCGACGCGCCACGCCGGGGCTTCCGGTGCCGGTCGGTCGGGCTGTGGGTGCTGGTGTTCGCGTTCGCGTTCTTGCGGAGCTTCCGGCTCGATCAGCAGGGCCTTGTCGCTGCGGTCTGCCAGCAATTTGCGCAGTTCCTCTTCGGTCGCTCCTTCACGGTGCATCTTGTCGAAGAGTTCATGAAGGTCCTGTCCCGGACCTGATGGATCCACCTGGGCGGACAGGGGGGCAACGGAAAGAAAGGGGAGGGCGAGAAATGCGAGGGTCGTTTTCATGGGTCCATCCCGAAAGCGTTGCCAGACAAGGGGCTTTGTCTTTCGCCGCGAGACATTTCCAGTAGAGCGGCAGCTAGGGGCTCGAAGGTTCGGCTCCCTTGGGGGGACTTTGCTGCTTTTGGGGCTGTGGTTTCGGCGACCTGCTGTCCCGCCAGGCCCGCTGCAATCGAAGCACCGCGGTTCTTCCGTAGGTGCGGCCCTCGGGATAGCCTCGACGCCGGGTCCAGCGCATGGTGTCCGCGCACCCGGGGGTCCCGGAAATCTCCGCCACCCTCGGATCTGGAGCTATTCCCACTTCAGGAGCTTTGGCTTGTCGGCCAAGATCTCCACCTTCGGCGAAGGCCGGTAATCCTGAAGCGAGCGACAGAAGGGCCAAAGCGAGGGAAGTTCTCATGAAGCTAATGAAGGAAACGATCTTAGCTCCCTGATCCTTGGCATTCATTGACCATTGCCCGGGATTTCCCGCTTCCGCCGGGCGAACTTGGCTGCCACGAATGCTTCATGCGCGCGATCGTTTGTTTTATCTTCCTTGGCTTGCCGGTCGGGGCTGCTCCCACCGATGAGGAGTTGTTGGCTTTCGTCAAAAAGCGCGCGGCTTTGGAGCGGGTGACGCCGCAGGCCTTTGACATGTCCAAGGCGGTCGCCGCCCGCTGCAGCATCGACGCCGTCTTGCTGCCATCCAACCCTCACGCCGCCGCGAAATCCCACGTGTTTGCCAACGATCCGGCCGCGCTGCCGATCTTCGATCCGTGGGGCAAGTTTCCCGAAGGCAGCCTGATCGTGAAAGAGAAGCTCGGCGCCGCCGACGGCAAGACGCAGCTCTTCACCGGCATGTGGAAGCGCGAGAAGGGCTACTTCCCGGAATGCGGCGACTGGGAATTCTTCACGGTGGATGGTGCGGCGACGAAGCTCGTCGAGCGGGGCAAACTCGCCCAATGCGCCTCTTGTCACGAACGTTACGTCCAAGGAGATTACGTCTCGAAAATTTATGCCTCCGCCGCGCAGCTCAGCGGGGGCCGGATCGTGCTACATGCCAGCAAGGCGCAGGTCCATGGCAAGAAGCTCCAATACGAGCCGCAGGAGAAGAAGAACACGCTGGGCTTTTGGGTCGATGCAGCCGACCACGCCTCATGGTCGTTCGACGTGACTCGTCCCGGCCGCTTCGAGGTCCACGTGTGGCAAGGCTGCGGCAAGGGCAGCGGTGGCAGCGAAGTGGAAATCTCCGCCGCGGGTCAAGGCGTCCGCTTCACGGTGGAGGACACCGGACATTTCCAGAACTTCAAAGAGCGCCAGGTCGGCACCTTGTCCTTTGAGAAGGCTGGTCCGCAGAAACTTGAAGTCCGTGCGCTTTCCAAGCCCGGGGCGGCGGTGATGGATCTTCGCCAGATGGTATTGGTGCCGGTTCCGTGAAGCTCAAACAAGCATCGTCCGGAAGGTCAGGTTGATCCGCGGTTCCTTGATCTTGGCCGACTTCGGCAAGGCGTGCTTCCAGTGGTCCTGCGTCTCGTCTTTCATGACCAGCAGGCCGCCGTTCTCCAGTCGCAGCGATACGGTTTCTCCATCACGCTTGTGACGAAACGAAAATGCACGCTCTGCACCCAAGCTGAGCGAGGCGATGCCAGCGTGCTTGAGCAACGCTTTCTCGTCATCGCTGTGCCAGCTCATTCCTTCGCCGCCGTGGTGGTAAAGGTTCGCGAGGCAGGAGTTGAAGGAGAGGCCGGTGATCTCCTCGACCCGGACCTTCAACTCAGCCAGTTCCGGTGTCCATGCGGCGGCCTGCTTCACACTGCCCGAATAGCGATACGGGATACCGGCATCGGCGAACCACGCGACCTCGCGTGCGGTCACGACGCGTTTGCCAAACATCACCACCTCGTCATGCCGCCACGGCAAAGTGGAACTCAGACGTTCATAGTAGTTCCGCGCGGTGGACTCGTTGAAGATCCGGCCGAAATAGATGGCGGTGCCGTCCCGGGGAAGCAGGTTCATCGCTTGGCCTCCCGATCCAGCAGCGCGCGTTTCCGTTCCACACCCCAGCGGTAGCCGGAGAGCCCGCCATCGGTGCGCACCACCCGGTGGCAGGGAATAGCCACGGCGATCTTGTTGGCGGCGCAGGCACCGGCGACCGCGCGCACGGCCTTGAGCTCGCCGAGCTTTTCCGCGATCTCGGCATAGGTCGCCCTGTGGCCCGGCGGAATCTCCTGCAAGGCCTTCCACACCCGGAGTTGGAAGCTGGTACCACGAATGTCCAAGGGCAGCTTCCATGGTTCTCCCGGGCGCTCCATGTGCCCGGCCACTTGCGCCACCATGCGCTCGAAGTCGCGGTCCCCGCCGACCAGTTCTGCCTTCGGGAAACGCCGCTGAAGGTCTTCTAACAGATCCTGCGGGTCATCGCCGAGAAGGATCGCGCACACCCCGGCATCCGTGGAGGCGACAAGCAGGCCCCCGAGTGATGATTGGCCAATCGCAAAGCGGATCGTCTCACCTTTGCCGCCCTTGCGGTAGGCCTTCGCGTTCATGCCTAGCAGGCGCTTCGACTCCGCGTAGAAGCGACCGTTGGATTCGAAGCCAGCCTCGTAGATCGCCTCGGTCACGCTGCGCGCTTTCGGGAGTTCTTTTTGTACCCGGCGCGCCCTATGCGCGGTTGCCCAGGCCTTAGGGCTCAGGCCGGTGACCTTCTTGAAAACGCGCTGGAAATGGAAGGGGCTCAAGCCGGCCTCGCCAGCCAAGGTCTCCAAGTTCGGCGTGATATCCGCCTCCTCGATGCGGCGGCAGGCCCGCGCGACGAGCGCAGCGTGATCGTGATCGGGTGCAGCGGGCGCGGATTTCATGCCGACACCCTAGCGCGAGACGGGCGGGGAAAAACTCCGTTTCTTGCGAACGTCGATTTCAAGCTGCCAGGGGATGCTCGTGCGGCAAAAGAGCATCGTCCACCTGGGAAATGACCCGAATCGGCACCTCCGGATAAGTCTCTCTCAAGCGCCGGACCAATTCCGTTTCGCCAAACGCAACGACGGCTTCCAGATGACCAAATGCAGGGAACAGCGCACCGTCATGCGGAAGGAAACGGACGCCCCGTTCGTTATCCTCGCGGAACCCGCAGCCGGGGCAGAGAAGATAGACGTAGCGGTCTCTCATCCACTGGTTGCAGAGGGCTTCCACCCACGGTGAAGGCTCGCTGCCGGAGGGATTGATCACGAGAAGATTCGGCTTCATGGCGGGTGCTGGTAATGCAGGGTGTAGATTCTGGTCTGCTCCCCTTATGGCATCGCGCGTGCCAGCGACCGCGCCTTGATCTTTCGAGGAATCCGCCGTCTTTCACGGCCATGGATCATGCAAGGTCCATCCTAACAACTGCACTTTGCAGCGTGGTCGGAGCGAGCGGGGGCCAAGCGACCCCCTCTGATCCTCGCGCCTCAGCCCTCTAACATCGCATCCAGCTTCTGCATTTCGCTTACCTGCCACTTCATCGCACCGACCTGCTCGGTAGCCTCGTGGATTTCCAGCGGTGTGGCACCGAGCGTCAGTTGGGCGAGTTGGTGACGGGTGGTCTCGGCATTGGCGGCGAGTTCCTCAAGCTGCTGCGTCACGCCTTCGATCCGCTCGCGGACTGCCTCCGGCTTGACCTTGGCACGGGTTACCAGCGCGAGTTTCTGGCAAAGCGGCCACAGCGACGACAATGACTCCTGGGTGCGCCGACCGATTTCCTCGCGCAGTTCCGCAGGCAAGTGCGGGTTGGCGGGATCGGTGGCGGCATCCTGCAGGGCGAGCAGTTCCCTGACCGCGGCGATGACGCGGGCTTTGATCGTTTCGCCCGGGAAGGGGACCTTGAAGCGCAGCGCGCTAATCAACTGGTCCGCATCGCCGCCGTCCTGCAGCAGCCTCAGCGCGGCGGCGTAGTCGTGATCTTCGATCGCCGTCTGGGCCCGGCCGGATTTCGAAAGGAAGCGATAGCCCAGCCACGCGAGCAAGCCGATGACTACGGCGAGCGCGACGAGTGCCAGCGAGATCCGCCAGAAGTAAAACGCGGCGGCCAACACGGAGAGGCCGATCAGCCATCCAACGGGGCTGCCCGAAGAGTCTTGGGACATGATGCACGGGTAGCATCGCCCTGTGGAGTCTCGCGGCAAGGTGGAAAACTCCCACATCTTGTAAAGGAAGGCCCGGCGGATCGCTCCGCCGGGCCTTCAGATTTCAAGTTTTAGAACGTCTTCGTCGCGGTGTCACTCGCTCGCGCTGGCACGCAGGAAGGCCTTCGTGTGAGCCGAGGTGGGGCCATTGATCCGGAACGAGCGGTATTCCCAAGCCGCCGAACTCAGCCCCGCGGCCGGCAGCGTGATGCCCGGTGCGCCGGTGACTTCGGTCAAGGGGAGCGTCCACGCCGAGAGATTGATGCTGCCTTGCACCCGGTAGATCACATCGTCGATCTCGGCGGAAACCAGGCCATTGGCATCCGCGGTGAAGGTGCCGGCTCCGGTGCGGATGGGAATGGTGATCACGAGCGCGTTTTCACCACCGAGGGTGAAGGGCTTTACCTGGACCTTGCCACTGGCCGTGCCCGAGGAGGGATTGCCGTCGAAGGCAAACTCCGCGAGGTTGTCGAGACCGTCGCTGTCGGCGTCATCGGTCGAGCCGCGCTTGCCGGGATCGCTGATTTGTCCGGCCCACAGCTCGAAGGGCGTGGCGCCGGTCCATTCGGGATCGACCTCGATGATGCCGGAGCCCGTGATTTCGGGCAGGCCGATGACGCCGGGCTCGGTGGTTCCATCCGGACCGTAACGACCGGCCGATTTCGACAGGCCGCCGACGATGAAGGTCTTCACGACATTGACGGTGCCCGCCGTGGCGAAGCCGAGGTCCAGGAAGGCATCTTCGCCCACTTCCAGCGTTGCCCCGCTGTAGAGGGTCGGGTGGGTCAGGCGCAGCGCTCCTTCCGCGACCGTGGTGTTGCCCTGATAGGCATTCGAATCGGAGGAAAGGATGAGCGTGCCCTCGCCTTGCTTCACCAGCGCGCCATTGGTCAGGTTGACGCCCAGATTGAAGCTTCCGAAGCCGTTCACCCGGATCGTGCGGGCACTGCCGCCGAGGTCGATGAAGTTGGCGCATTCACGCGGGTCACCGTGGTGCTGCTGTCGCCGGACTTCACGAATTCGCCGGCATTGGCGAAGCGGATGCCGCTGGCGCTGTTGCCGTAGGTGAAGGTTGCGGCATTCGCGATGGAGAGGCCGCCGCCGTCGAGGGTGAGGATGGAGACGCCGGAGCCGCCGAGCTTCAGTTCGCCGCCGTTCGCTCCGAAATTCAGGCCTGCGATGGTTTCGTTCGTGCTGGAGGCAGTTTCGAGCGTGGCGGTGGCGTTGCTGATCATGGTGTTGGCCGTGATCACGGTGCTGTTGCCAAGCTGTTCACTCGCCGCGAGCCGGAGGTGACCGCCATTGATGGCGACCGGGCCGGTGATGGTGTTGTCGCCGGAGACCGGATTGAGCAGGGTGACACGGCTGATATTGGCCCCGGAGATGGCACGCCCGCTCACCGTGAAACCACCCGTACCGGTGAGCTTCGAGGCGATGCGGAGACCTTGCTCAGAGGTGCCAACGTGTCCTTCATGCAAGACCGCGGCGGGCTGCAGGGAGAGCGTGCCGCCGGTGACCAGCGTCGCAGAGGCCGTCGCCGCCCCCATGCGCTTGATGCCTGCCACCGAGAGGGGGGCGGGGGAATCGACCGTCACCGTGTAAGCACCCACGGCCAGGATGCCGGTCGCGGAACCATTATTGACCCATGGCAAATGGGCGACCGCCCCTTGGTCCCAGTTGAGCAAGGTGGTATTCCACGTGCCTGCCGCGACGGCAGCGGCTCCATCGCCATTGGTGAGGATGTCGGCGGCGGTGCCGTCGAAGTACATCACTTGGGGGAAGGCAGTCGACTCTGCACTCTGCTCAAGCACGATGCGCTTGTTAGGAACATCGTGCCGCACCCGATAGCCAGCGGGCACACCTGTGATCGAGTTGAACGTGCCGGACAAGGTGCCGATGTATTCGAGCAGCGTGTAGGAACTTTGGGTCGCGCCACTACCAAAAGGGGCGACTGCGATCTCCGCGATCTTCGCCGGACTGAGAACGATGTCGCCGTTGACGACGAGCTTGTCGGCGCTGGTACCATCGACTTCCAATTGAATCGAGCCACTCGCAGCAGAGGGAATGTGCAAACCGCCGGTGGTGAAGGTGCCGGTAGTGAGTGCTCCGTCGCCAGGAGCAACAACGGCACGGGCGGCCGCCACGCTTCCGGTGCCAAGGAATACCACGCCAGCCACCGAACCGGTGCCACCCAGCGTGGCGCTGGCACTCACGGAGACAGAGCCCTCGCCGAGCCCTTGGCCGCTGGCATTGTTCAGCAGCAGTGTTCCAGCACTCACGGTGCCGACAGTGCTTCCGGGTCTGGAGAAGTCAGCAGGGACGGTGCGTCTCACGGTGCCACTGCCGGTCTTCTGGAAGGTGCCGGTGCCGGCGATGCCAGCATTGTAGGCAAAGCTGTCGGAGCGATTGAGGATGAGAGTGCCGGCAGAACCAAGATCCACAGGCGAATCAGCACCGAGGTCGTCTTTGAACGATCCGGTGGTGCCGCCGCTGCCGAGTTGAACCACGGCGTCACCGGAGCAGAGAAGTTCTCCGTCGAGGGTATTGTCCGCGGTGAAGATCACCGTGGAGCCGGCTTGGCCGGGGGTTCGGTGGACGACCACGTCGGCAGGCGCATCAAGTGTCGAGCTGATGGTGAGTGGCTGGGTGTTGTTCGTCGAGAACGTCGGCGTGCCCGTGAGGGTAATGGGGCCGGAGAATGTGATCGGTGAGCTGGCGTTGGTCAGGGTGCCGCCTTCGCCGATTTCCACCGGCACGGTAAAGGTCCCCGTGGTCCAACTTCGGGCCGCCGCTCCAGCGTCGATGGTGAGTTTGTTCCCGAAGGCCGTGGTGCTATAGCCGACGAGAATCCCCTCGCTAACACGGACATTCACACCGGAATTTGTACCGGCGAGATGCAGCGTGCCCGCGCCGGTCTTGGTGAGCGTGCGGACTGTGGCGGACGAGCTGGTGACCGATCCACTGACGAACCCGGTGGAGCCGAACCCGAGGTCGAGATTCACTCCCACGGGCACGCCGACCGAGGCATCGCTGGTGAGAGCAAGGTGCTGGATGCCGGTCTTGCCACGGCCAACAAAGGCGAGGTTTCCCGATGAACTGGAAGTGATCGCGCCGGCAAAGATGCCAGGCTCGACCTCGATGCCGTTGCCCGCGACTTCTGCCGAGTAGTAACGCCGCGAACCTGCGGTGGCGTGCACGGCCCCGCCTTGTCCATTGAAGTCGAGGGTCGCTCCCGATGCGACTTTGATCGCGTTGTTCATGGCACCCAAGGCGTAGGATGTGCTCTCGATCAGGTTCTGGCTGCTGAGCGCCAGCTTGCCGCTGCTCACTTGGATTTCCCCGGTAAAGCTGTTGTCCCCGCCGAGGGTAAGGAAGGAGCTGCCTGTTTTCGCGATGACGACACCGGTGCCGTCCAACTTGCCGGTTCCATCAAGAGCATAGTCGGTAAAGCCGGTGGACGAGAATGTCAGCTTGGCCGGGCTAAAGGTGCCGTTGAGCGCCACGTCGAAGGCACTGGCACCGTCCGGGAAAACCAGTTCGTCACCATCGGCGGGCGTGCCGGGAGTCCAGTTCGCGGGGGTGCTGAAGTTCATGTCCGCACCTCCGCCGGTCCACGTGACCGTGGCCGCAGGGGAGGAGAGAATACCGAGGGCGGTGCTGCCGAGCAACCAGCGACGGGTGAAGAAGGAGCGCTTGAGCCGTGTGATGTTCATGATGCGTCGATGTCAGGAGGCGGTAGGCGAGCCGAACCCGAGGCCCGCCATTCAAGCCTCAGGGAAGACCAAATCGACGGCGGCGCGGCGAGTCCGGCGGCGCGGACAATCTGCATTGGTCGCCATGGCAGTTTGACATCGGGTCGCACGCCTGTATTGCTCGGCTTCCATGGAATCGCTGCGCCGGATCACCTTGGCCGATCAAACGGAAGCCGCCTTGCGCGAGGCGATCCGTGATGGACGGTTCGGCGAGCGTTTGCCGGGCTTCCGGCCATTGGCGAAAGCGCTCTCCGTGAATCCTGTCACCGTCGCTGAAGCGGTGGCCCGCTTGGTCGAGGACGGGACGCTGCTGTCGGATGGGCCGCGGAAAAAGTTCCGCATCCCGCAAGCAGGCCGCGGCGCAAAGCAGACGGCGCGCCGCAAGGTGCTCTACCTCACCGCCGAGCCGCTCCATGAAATGAGGACGGTGGCGCTGGAGATCCTTTCTCAGCTTCTGTTAGAGCGGCCCGAGTGGGACGTGAGGCACCGAACGACGGGTCATGGCAACGACGCCAGGCCGGACAGGCGGCGCTGGGACGGCTTGCTGAAGTCAGAGGAGGCCCGCCATCTGGTGGTCTTCGGCGGTCGCCCGGACATCGCAAAATGGTCGCTCGACCGCGGGGTGCCAGCCTATTTCCTGGGGGGCGATACCGGCCGGCTCGCGGTCCCGATGCTCGGCGTGAATGCCGCGGATATGCTCTCGCAGGTGATGGGAAAGCTCATGGACCTGGGACACAGCCGGATCTGCCAGCTCATGTGCGGCCTGCCGGAGGGCTTCTGCCAGCGCCAGCGCAACTCCATGGCGGAGTGTCTCGAAGAACGCGGCCTGCCCTTCGTGCCAAACTACCACGCCCCGATCATCCCTCGCTCCGATCCGGAAGACCTTGCCGCCGCACTGGCGAGAGTGATCAAGGTCCGTCCGCCCACCGCGCTGGTGCTGTTCGATTGGGAGCACTTCATCATCGCCTCATGCGTCTTGCGAGACCATGGCCTGCGGATTCCCAAGGACATCTCGATCGCAATGCTCTCCCAAGACCGGATGATGGAGTGGCACCTGCCGCGGATCGCTCATTTTAAATATCCCGTGGTGCAGGTGGCCCGCACCTTGACAAAGTGGATCGAGACGCCGCCGGAGAATCTGCACATGCACGTTTCGCTGCCGCTGGAATTGATGGAGGCGGAAAGCCTTGCCCGCGCGCCGGAGAGTTGATCCCGGCCGCAAGATCAGGCATCATGACAGCCATGCTGAGTCTGGGACCGACGCGACCATGAAGCCCACTGGAAGAACGAGGCTTTGCGTCAAGCGACGAGTCGCGGTCGCGGTGCTGCTGGCATGCACCGCCTTTTCCAATGTGGCATCCGCTCAAGGCACCGCAAAACCGGCGAAGCTTCCTGGTGCCAAGCAGATCGGTCTTTCCTGTGCCTTCTATGCGAACGTCCCGGCCCTGACCAAGATCAGCGGTATCCAGATCGTGGACGACACCCGAGCATCGAGGGCATGGGTCGCGAGCATCTACGGGCTACGGCGGGGTGACTTCGAGTTCCGCAGTGCATTCGACAAGCAGGTCTTCTTCGAGCTCTTCGGCATCGCTTCGGAAGGCGGGCGGCGCGACTACGGCGACTTTGCGAAGAAGACCCTGCTCCCCGAAGCGGAGCGGCTGATCACTGAGGTCTTCGAACCGGCACTGGATCGAGGCGACTACATTTCCCTTCGCGCGCTCGGACCCTTTGGCGGGCCGCACAACGTGCTTCTGCTCGGCCATGCCAACGGGAAATACCAGATCCACGATCCGACCACCGGAACCATTCGCGCGACGGGGCGGACCGGGCTAGCCGCGCGGATCCTGAGCGAAAGCAAGCGGGGGACCAAGGTGAAGAAGCGATACTTCTCCGCCTATCACCTGGTGACCGTTCGCGGGGCTCCGGGCTTCAAGGGGAATCCACTGCGGCTCGCGCAGTTGCCGGAATTCCTGAGCCTGCGCTTTGCCGACGCGCAGCGGAAAGCGTTGGAGGAAAAGCTCGTCGTCGGGGATCGCGTGGATCCCACCGATGTGGAACAGATCGCGAGGTCGCTTCCCTCCATCGACTTCGCCGTCATCACAAGAACCAGCGGGAAAGAGACAAAACTCGTCAGCGCGATCGATCGCGAGCTTCCTGCAAAGAGTCTCCAGGGCGTGGTGAACCTCGCGAAGCTGTCGATCAACAGCTACCAGATCGGCGCCCGCGATCTGCTGCCGGTGTGGTGGATCGATGGCCGGGCATGCGTTGTCACGGGCTATGCGAAGGCCTGGGAGCCGGGGGGAGAGGCGTCGGTGACTTGGTTCACGCAAGCAAATTTCCAGACCATCCGCTTGAGCGAGGCTCTCGAAAAACTGAAGGCCTCAGGATCACTGATCGGTTATGTGGAAGTGCCACGGGAGGGGAAGATGGAGCAGCCGATCTCAATCGAGGAAAGCCGATAGCACCCCGCCGACAATCGTCAGGACGTCCAACGTATCAGGCCCCTTCGAGTCTTCAAACCGGAGGGATTCTGTGGTCACCAGCGGTGTCCTCCGTCGATTCTCCACGACCGGGGCATACATCTTCTTCACGCGTTCCGCCTCGTGCTGCTGATAGATCAACTTGCCTCCGGCCCGCCACCACTCGGTCAGACGGCGGAGTTCACTGCCCTCCAGCCATACCCCGTGCGTCCCGCAGCGATCCACGATCACGCCACTGCGACCGCCGAAATTGAGATGGCTCATGCGCTCCTGGCACATCGGGCACCGGTGATAGACGATCACGTCGCGGTTGTGGCTGAAGTCGGCGGCGATCTGGTTGATCTGCGCCGGGTCGAGCCACACCAGCGGGTTCGTCTGCGCTTCTAACAGCGCCTCCAACTCGCCGGGATTGAAGAATGTCCCGTAGCAGGTGGTGCACCGCTCGATGCGGATCTTCGGCTCGGTGTCGGTGTCGAACTCGATCACATCGAGCGGCGTGGAGCAGTGGGGGCAGGGCAAGGAGGCATCGGCACCGAGGTCGCGGAAATGGATCTGCCGCAGGTTCACATCCTGCCGGACCCCGCAAAAGGGACAGAAGGTCATGGTGCCCTGGAGTCGGCCGCCGCAGCTCGTGCATTTCATCGCGGGTGGTTTTCGCCGATGACGGAATCCCGGTCAATTCCACCGGTAAGGCGGCTTTCCACACGGCAGCCGGGCGGGCCGTGCTGGATCCACCGGCGGAGCCGGATCAGGTCCGGCTTGCAATCCTGTGCCCGCCCGCGAGCCTGTTGCCCGTCATGGCAGATCAACCCGCAACCTCCCCGCGATTGCGCTCGCTCGATGCCCTGCGCGGCTTCGACATGCTGTGGATCGTCGGCCTGGCGGAGCTGTTCCTCCAGCTCGCGAAGGTCACCGACGTCGGCTGGCTCCACGTGTGGGCGGAGCAGCTCGAGCACGTGAAATGGGACGGCCTGCGCGCCTACGACCTGATCTTTCCGCTGTTCATGTTCCTGTCCGGCGTGTCGGTCCCGTATGCCCTCGGGAAGAAGCGTGAGCGCGGCGATTCACGCGGTGCACTGCTTGCCGGCGTGTGGAAGCGGGTGCTGCTGCTGGTGCTGTTGGGAATCGTTTACAATGGGGGGCTGGAGCTGAAATTCGAGACACAGCGCTACGCCAGCGTGCTCGGCCAGATCGGCCTCGCCTATGGCATCGCGGCCAGCCTTTACTTGCTGACCTCCACGTGGAAAGGCCGGGCGATCTGGTGTGGCGGGATCCTTGCGGCCATTGCCGGCCTGCAACTGCTGTTTCCCGTCCCCGGCCACGGAGCCGGCGTGCTAACGCAGGAGGGAATCGTCAATGCCTGGCTCGACCGGTTGCTGCTGCCTGGCCGCTTGCACGTCACCGGCGTATTCGATCCCGAAGGTCTGCTGTGCATCGTCTCCGCTGCAGCGCTGACCCTCGGCGGCGTGCTAACCGGCGATTACGTGAAAAGCTGGGGCGCGCCTTCGCACACCGCCGCCGGCCGCCTGCTGCTCGCCGGGGCGGGGCTGTTAGTCGCGGGCTGGTTGTGCTGGAAGGCCGGCTATCCGCCGATCAAGTCGGCGTGGACCACCACCTTCAACCTCCTGGCGGGCGGCATCTGCATCTGGCTCTTCACCGCCTTCCACCTGATCATCGATTTCCGCCCGCAGTCGAAGTGGAGCTTTCCCCTCGAAGTGGTCGGCATGAACCCGCTGACGATCTACCTCGCGGAACGGATCATCCCGTTCCCGGTGATCTCGGAATTCTTCTTCGGCGGTATCGCACGGCTTTGCGGGAAGTGGGAGGAAGTCGTGCTGGTCGCCGGCATCCTCCTGATCGAGTGGCTGCTGCTCTGGTTCCTGTGGCGGAAGCGGGTGTTCTTGCGGGTGTAGCGGGACCTTCTTTCATAGTTCACGAGAAGGCTGATGCCGGGAGCAAAGCGGGCTGGGTTGGAAGCTTCCGCGGTGTCACCACCGCGCCTACGCAACTCACTTCGCCGCGGCCTCGTGGAACGCCTTGCGGATGTCGGATCCGTCCGAATTCGGCAAGTCCGCCCGCTGGATCAGCAGCAGATGGATGCGCTTCTTCACCGGATCGATCCATGCCTGCGTGCCGTACGCCCCGCCATGACCGAAGGTGCCCGGCGACAGGGTGGCTGCGACGCCTTGCGGTTCCCGGATCACGCACCAGCCGAGTCCCCAGCCGTTGCCAGGGGTGAAGCCGGTCTTGAGGTCGCCGCTCTGCACCGTGGTCATCTGCTTCACGGCCTTCTCCGAAAGGTAGCGCTTACCATCCAGTTCGCCGCCGCGCAGGATCATGCGGGCGAACTTCTCGTAGTCCTCGGCGGTGGAGAACAGGCCGCCATTGGCCCGCGGGTAGCGCTCGCGGCTGGTGATCGGCTGGTTGCCCAGGAACATCAGCGCGGTCTTTTCCAGTCCGCCCGCAGCGGAGCGCTTGTATGACACGGCCAAGCGCGCGGCCTGCTTTTCCGTGGGATAGAAGGTGGTGTTTTCCATGCCCAGCGGCTGGAACAAATGCTTGTCGAGGAAGTCGGGAAACGACTCGCCGGAGACCACTTCCACCACCCGTGCAGCGGTATTGATGCCGGTCTGGCAATACTGCCACTTCGAGCCGGGTGCGAACTGGACCGGCTTCGCCACGATCAGCGGCATCAGATCCTTCAGCGTGGCGATGTTGCCGGACTCCTGCGGCGAGACTTCGCTCAAGCCCGCGCTGTGGGTCAGGCACTGCTTGATCGTCACGATGACTTCCTTGCCGCCGGCGTCCTTGAGGCCCTTGAACTCGGGCAAGTACTTCGACACCGGGTCATCGACCGAGAGCTTGCCTGCGTCCTGCATCATCATCACCGCGGTGCCGGTGACGGGCTTGGACATGGAGGCGATCCAGAACAAGGCATTGGTCTCCATGCTCGCCTTGCTTTCTAAATCGGCGAAGCCATTGGCACCGAAATGAAGGGTCTTCTCGCCATCGGCCACCAGCGTCACGGCGCCGGCGATTTCCTTGGCAGCGGTGGCCTTGTCCATGGCCTCGCTGATGGCGGGGTTCACTTCAGCGAATGCTGCCGTGGCGAGCAGCGAAAGGAGCAGGATGGGTTTCATGGGGAGATGGAGGATCGTAGATTGTGGATGGCAGATGAAAGGCGGCAGGTGGGAGGGAGGAAGGCGCTGCTTCTTCCATCTACGATCTGCCATCCGCCATCTTCGGGCTACTTCTTGTTCGGGTCGTAGAAAATGCGCACCTCGGCCTTCTCGCCGCCGAGAAGCTGCTGGGCGCGCTTGAGCGCGTCGCGGGTCGAGATGTTCGGGTTGCTGGGCTTGTTGAGGAAGATGTTGCTTTCGCCGGCCTTGCGGTTGGCACCTTCCTGAACCGTCGCCAATACGCCGGAGTTCTTCAGCACCCGATAGACATCGCGGGTCGCGCCCGAGATCAGCAGGTGACGGCCGTTGGCCCGCATGAATTTCACCAGATCCTCCAAGGCCAGCACCGACGTCGCGTCGAGGTGACGGGCGTTCTTCAGCCGCAGAATCATGATCTTCAGCGAGGCATCGGCCGCCGTGCGCTGGATCTGCGTGCGGAACAACTCGGCGGCGCCAAAGAACAGATCGCCTTCGACGTGGACGATCGAAATTGCCGGGTTCGGGCGTTGGCGTTTCTCACCCATCTGCCGCAGTTCACCGGCGTCGCTGAACTCGTATTCCACCAAGTGCGGCCGGCTTGCCTTGCGCAGGAACAGGGTGATCGACAGGGCGACGCCGATGAAGATCGCCACGTGCAGTGGCGCGATCAAGGTGGAGACAAAGGTGGTGATCAGCACCGCCGCATCGTCCGGAGTCGAACGCGCGCAAACGCGGATATTGTGGCGATTAATCAGCGCGAGCGCGATGCCGATGACCAGGGCTGCCAACGCGGCCTTCGGGACATAGTCGATCAAGGAGATCCCGAACTTCGGCAACCACGCGATCAGCAAGGCGGCGGAAAGCACCAGTAGCCCGGAGTAGATCGAGGACATCCGCGTGCGAGCCCCGGAGGAAAAATTCAGCGTCGAGCGCAACAGCGATCCCGAGGCAGGCATTCCACCGGCGATGGCGGATGCAAAATTGGCAGCACCCACCGCGAACATGTCCTGGTTCACATCCGCCCGATCACCGGACCGTGAGGCGATGGTCTTCGCCATCAGTGTGTTTTCCAAACAAGCGAGGAATGCGACGGCGAGCGCGACGGCCACGAGCGACGAGATGTCCTCAAAGATGCCCGGTCGTGCGAAGTGGGGCAGGGAAGGCAGCAGATCCTCCGGCGTGAACGTGCGGAACCGCGCGGAATTCGCGAAGGGTGCCACGCCCTGTTGGATCAGGGTTCCGAAGACCGCCGAAACGAGAATCAGGATGATCGCCAGATTCGGCCATCGCGGCTTCCAGCGTTTCATCGCCATGAACAGCGCGAAGGTCGTCGCGCCGATGATCACCGGTCCCCAGTCCACATGGGAAAGGGAGCGCATCAACGCATCCACCAGTCCAACGAAGCTGCGCGGTCGCATCTGGTCCACCTCGTAGGCCACGCCCAGCAGGTGCTTGAACTGGTTGGTCATGATCAGCACCGCCGCCCCGGAGACGTAGCCGACCAGCACCGAACGCGAAATGTACTGCAGCAGGTCGGCCACCCGTAGGATCGAGCCTAACAAGCAAAACAACCCGACCATCATCACCAGCAAGGGCACCAACTGGGTCTCGCGCGCGGCCAGCGCGGGCTCCACGGCGAAGAAACCGAAGAGCATGAACGCAGTCGCATTCGTCGGCCCCAGGATGGTGTGACGGGAGCCGGCGAACAGTGGCGCGACGATCGAGGCCGTGGCCGAGCAAGCGATGCCGAAGACAATCGGCAGTTCGGCGATGGCCGCATAGGCGATGCCCTGCGGGATATCCAGCAGCGAGACATTGAGCGCCGCCTTGCCGTCGGCGCGGAATTTTTCGCGACTGTAGCGCCGCAGCGTGTGGAGGATGGGCAGTGGATCCAGTTTCCCTCCGCGGAAGAACGTGCCGAGGCGGCGTGCGATCCGTCTGGGGTGGAAAGGTGATCTCATGGAATCCTCAGCGGAACCGTGCGCGGCGCATCAGCACCAAGCCAAGCAGCACGCTGGCGACATTCGGTGCCCAAGCGGCGAGTTGGACGCCCGTGTGGCTCTTGCCGCCAATCATTCCGCAGATGAAATACGCCACTCCGATCAAGAGACTCAAGATCAGACCGGACGAGGTGTCCTTGCGCCGTGCCTTGATGCCGAGCGGCACTCCAATGAAAGCGAAGGCCAGGCAGGCGAACGACGAGGCATAGCGGCGGTGGATTTCCTTTTCGTAGTTCGGGATGAACGCGGTCCAGTCGACTACCAGGCTCTTCTTGAGGAGCTCCTGCTTTTCCAGCAACAGGGGCTTCTTGCTTTCACCTTCACTCTCCAAGCCCTTGATCTCCTGCTTGAGGGTCGCCACCCTCTCTACCACCCGGAGCTGCTTCTCTTTCAGCTCCTCGATGTAGTCTCGGATCGCCGAGTTGCTCATCGTCGCGGGATCATCCTTGGAGGGCTTGGTCTCGTAAGGGAGCACCACCGGCACCGACTCCTCCGCGAGCACAATCTGCGGCTTGCCCGTGGAGTCCGACGTTTGGAACATCGCGTCGTAGAGGTGCAGGCGGAACTGCTGCTTGTCCTTGTCGATGACGGCCTTCGCCTTCATCGCGTGGACGTAGATGTCGCGGGCTTCCTTGTCGGTGGGATCGGCGACCTTGAAGAGGTGAAAGCCTTCCATCGTGGAGCCATCGGACTTCTCGATGTAGGCGCGCACGTCCTTGAGGCTCTCCTCAAAGCGCGCCAGGCCGTCCTGCTCCGCCGCGGCACTCAGCATGCTGCGCGGGTCCATGGCGAAGGCCCGCATCTTGATATTCTTCGATGTCGCTTTCGCCCATGGTGCGACTTCCAGGTTCAGCCACAGGCAGCCGACGGAAAGCAGCGCCCCGAGGAAAAAGACCGGCAGCGAAAGACGGGGCAGGCTCATCCCCGCCACCCGGAAGCCGATCAGCTCGTTCTCCGAGGACATCCGGCCGAACACCAGCAGCACGGCCGAGAGAAACGCCCATGGAATCGTGTAAATCAGCGCGAAGGGGAGGGCAGCCACCAGGAATTCGCCGATAATCGAGAGCGGAGCGCCGAGCTCCACGATCAGCATCCGGAGGTTCTGGAAGAGACTGCCCATCACCAGGATGGTGCTGAGCAGCAGGATGGCGAATAGCGTCCCGACGAGGACTTGGCGGCCGATGTAGCGGTCGGAAAGACGCATGGATGCACGCAGCATGGTTCGCCCGCGCCAGCCTGTCCAGAGGGAGTTCCGGTGGTCACATTGACCATACTCGGTGTGTGTTTTCACCAGGGTTGTTCACAGAACTCCCTAACGGTTAGCGAATGCGTTCGAATGTCCTTGCCCCACCCGCCTCGCTTGCTTTTCTCCACCGCAAATTCGCCGGATGAGCCGGCCGGATTCTTTCACACAAACTCGCGGCACGGAGCTTGCTCTCCATGCCGTCCTCCCAGCCAGCCCGCACACTCACGACATGCTTATCGATCCGTCCCGCGGCGAGTCCGCCCACATCCCGCTCCAATCCCGCCGTGGTGCCCTTGGCACCCTTGGAGCTGGCGCTCTCGCCCTGCTTGGTACCACCGGCTCTGCCTCTGCCTTCTTTTCCAAGAAACCCAAGATTACCATCGTCACCGCCGCCAGCACGGTGGACCTCAGTGGCCTGCCCGCGGAATGGGTGGCACGCCAAGGCCGTGAGCTGAAGGCCTACTCCGATTTCCTCGCCAGCCTGCGACTCCAGCGGCTGACCCCGCGCCAAGTCATCGAGGCCCATGCGAAACAGCGGGGCTCGGTCTGGAATGCACTACCCCCGCGCGCTTATTGGCGGCAGATGGTGCCGACCCTCCGGGTCATTGATCGCGTCGCCATTCAACTCGGTCAGCCGGTGAAGGAGATCGTTTCCGCGTATCGTGCTCCGGCTTACAATTCCCGCTGCCCAGGCGCAAAGTCCGGCTCCTATCATCAGGCCAACGTGGCGATCGACGTGCAATTCCCCGTGGCTACTTCGACAGTAGCCCAGACCGCCCGCACGTTGCGCTCAAGCGGACTCTTCCGCGGCGGCGTGGGGCGCTACTCGACATTCACGCACATCGACACACGCGGGCAGAACGTCGATTGGTGAGAGGGCGGCTCAGTTAGTCTCCTCAGCCCGCACGAGGTTCTTCGCCTTGCGCTGGCTCACCATCTCGCGCTGCTCTTTCCACGCCATGCCCGCCTTGCGAGAGGCGGGCATGACATCGAGCAAGGCTAGGGCGGAGTCGCAAGACGCGGCGGCGTCCTTGAAGCGTCCGGCGCTCTCGAGGATGTCCGCGCGTTGGAGCGACAGTGCGACCGATGGACGGAAGCGACCCGTCAGCGCATCGACGCGGCGTAGCGCCGAGTCATAGTGCCGGAGGGTCAGCTCCAGCTCGATCGCTTTCTGATGGAGGCCGCTGAGCACGCCGAGCTTGGCAAGCCCTTGGTCGATCACGGCGATGGCCTCCGGCTTGTCGCCGCGCTTCTCCAACCACGCGGCGCAGGTCAGCACGTCGGTGGCTGAGGGTTTGGCGGAAAGGTCGAGCGCCTGCCGCATGGCGGAAATGGCCTCCTGGCGGTCGCCCTTATCATCTTCGATCTGGGCGAGGAAGAGCCATCCCGGCGCGAACTTCGGATGGGCCTTCACGAGGTCCGCGGCCTTGGTCCGCGTCGCGGTGTCTTTCTTGGCGCGGCAAACCCGGGCATCGAGCAGAAGATTTTCCGGCTCTCGGGAATCGAGCACAAGTAGGCGATCCACCACTGGCCGGGCCAGATCGGGATGGCCCGTCGAGAGGAACAGGTCGGCCTTCCGGCGCAATAGCTCCGGATCGTCCGGCGTCTCGGCTAGGTGTTCCTCCAGTTGCTCCAGCGAATGGCTCGGATCGGGATGTGCCGACAGGCTAAAGGGGAACAGCAACGCTGCTAGAATGAGGGATGGCTTCATCGTGGAAAGAAATGCGCCGTGGCTCCCCTGGGGAGGAAAAGGGGAGCCACGGCGGGTTCGTGTCGGCAGGAGATCAGGGAGTAACGGTCAGCCGCAGGTAAACTGAAGACGGTGCCGGACCGTCGGTCACGGTGAGGACGGCTTCCAAGGTTTCCGGATCCTCTTCGGCCGGGGACACTGGCTGAATGGCGACGGTCGAGGTCTGGCTGCCGTTGCTTTCACCACTGCGGTGCCAGTTTGTCAGGTCGGTGGACCATTCGACGGCGGCATTCACATCACTGGCGCCCTTGGCGTGGGGGAAGCGCGCGGTGAAGCTGCCGTTCCCGGCCGTAACCGCGGTAACGGTGGCGTGGCTTGCGTCGTCGTCGCCATCGGTGCCCAGATAGTATTCAAGGACGTTCGCCACGCCGTCGCCGTCATCGTCAGCCTCGGGAGCCCCGAGTTGATGGGCCTTCAAGAAGGCCTGGAGCGGGCGATCCGCGATGGTCGCCGAAGCGAAGGCAGTGCCGAGGTCGTAGGCAGCGCTCTCACTCATGGTGACCACGAGCGATTCGTCGCCTTCCGCTTCATCATCGGCCAGGACCGTTACAGGGATGATGGCAGAGCTTTGGCCGGCCGGAATCTCCACGGTGCCGGTCAGGGCGGTGAAGTCACTGCCGGAGGTCGCTCCGTTGGTGGTGTAGGAAACAGCAAGCGCTTCGGTCGTCGACCCCGTGCGGGTGACGCTGAAGGCCATCGACTGATCCGCGCCGTATTCGCCAGCGGTCGCATCGGTCGCCTCGATGTTCACCAGCGGCAGGGTCACTACCGGTTGCTGGAGGCTGAAGGGAACCGCAACGAAGCGGACATCGATGGCTTGGAAGTTGCCGTTGAGCTGCGGCAGGTCTTGTGTGAACACCCGGAAGGCGTTTCCGCTCGCCGAATAGCTGACGATATTGTCGGCCGATTGTCCGTTCGCGGTTGAGTCTGCGGTCATGAGCAAGGCGGCGGTGGACGGATTGATCACCGTGCCGTCGCCAATCGTGAGCTCGTAGTAGTTGGCATTCACCGTCACGGTGCCGCCGGCTTCACCAAGCTTGCCGTTGAGAGTCTCAAGGCTGCCATTCTGGCGGATCATCCCGCTCATCATGCCAGGCGTAGCCACCGGCAGATAGACGAGGCTGAACGAAATGTCCTGGGCGCCGGAGGCATTGTCGCGGGTATCGATGACCCAGGTGCCGTTGCTGATCCGGACCGAGATCACGTTGTCACCATCGGTGGTACCCTCGTTGCCATTGGGGAAGGCGAGAAGGTTTCCAGCGATCGAAAGGCCGGTCACGGTGTAGAGACCGCTGCCGGTTTTGTTCACCGCGGCTCCCGCAGGGAGATTGCTGGCGAGCACGCTTCCATTCGCAGCGACAATTGCACCGGTGAAGCCTCCGGAGAATGGCAGGACTGCCACGGCAGTGCCGGCCGATTGCTCGGTGGTGGTCGGATTGAAATCCGCGGCATTGTTGTTCGAGTTGTCAGCCACACTGACCACGGCATGGCCGGAGCCGTTGGCGAAAGCGGAGACGATGTTGTCCGCGGATTCACCGGCGTTGTTCCAGTTTGCCACGGCGATCACCCCCGAAAGGAAGGGCACGTTGCTGCCATTCACCACGAGTTCGATGTCGCCGACATTGTTGCCGGGGTTCTCAAAACCGCGTGGCTCAGATGAGGTCGAGGCGACCGTCCAGCCAGGTTCGAAGAGGCCGGCGGAAACCGTCGTCACCGCAGGTGCGACCGGTTCCACGAGCACTTGGACCGAAACGGCATCGGCCGAAGCGACCACGCCCTCGTCATCCGTGGCCTTCGCGATCACCGTGTAGCTGCCGGCCGGAACGTTCTCCCAAGCGAGGCTGTAGGGTGCCGTGGTGTCTTCTCCCAGAAGCGTGGTGCCCGAGAAGAACTCGACCTTGGCGACCGTGCCATCGAGATCGGAGGCCGTTGCCTCGAGCGTGATGTTGGCTGGAGCGGCGAAGTGCGAGCCGTTGGCAGGACCGGTGAGCGCCACCGCGGGCGGGAAGACTGCGCCCTCTGCCGTGAACGAGCGGACTGGCGTCGTCATGGTCGTGGTGCCATCGCTGACCTCAGCGTACCATTCGTAGCGGCCGCCTTCTTCCAAACCGGGCCAGGTGATCGAGGCGGTGCCGGGAGTCACGGTCACACTGCCGATCTCGGTGAAGGGACCGACACCACCGGACAGGTCCACGTCGATCGAGAACTGGCTGTCGGCATCCGTCTCATACTGGTTGAGCGTCGGGGAATAGGACTGGACGTCGATGCGATTGAGAGACGGGCGGAAGGTCATGATGCGCAGCCAGCCATCGCCGCCATTACTACGACCTTGGTAGTCGGCGAGGAGCGAGTGGACGGTGCGGCCTTCGAAGCTGTCGCTCCGGCGGCCTTCGCCGTGAATGTGCCCGCCGTGCATCAGGATCAGGTTGGGGTTATCCTTCAGCGCCTGATAGATCGCGGAGCCTTGCGTGCTGAAGCTGGCCGGGAGGCCGGTGTTCACCATGTGGTGGGTGATCACGATGCCGCGGCGGGCCGGGTGAGCCTTGAGCAAGGCATCCGCCCAATTGAGGTCGGCGGTATCCGGTGTGGTGTCATACTCGAAGCTGATGACGATAAACTCCATGCCGCCCGCAGTGAAGAGCGTGTAGTTGTTGTCCGCCTTGGCCGGCTCGGAGGTGCCGCCGTAGTAGGACATGTCGGCGAAGTGATTGATGCCCGTGACGGGATGGACGCCGAAGAAGGTATTGAAGTTCGTCGTCGTGCCGTCCGCATCGCCGATCGGCGTCTGGTCGTGATTACCGACCGCCATGATGTAGGGCACGCCTTCCACCAGCCCCGTGGTCGAAGGGTTCTCGAGGCGATACATCGCGTTCGATGCGTTGGCCCACTGGGCGGCCGCAGTGGCCGGGTTGTCGCCGTTCTGAGTGATGTCACCCAGGTGAAGGACGAAGCCGATGTTCCTCGCGTCTTGCTCTGCGACAATCCAATCGGTCTGGGCCGAGAAGATCGCGGCGCGGTTGCCGCCGACGTTCTCCGAGTAGAACTGCGTGTCGGGCAAGGCGACGACGGTGAAGTCATCCGAATGCGAGGCATTGCCAACGCTGCGACCGTGGAAGGTGACTTCGAGGTTGCCGCCGTTGGGATCATTGACCATGGCGGAAAGCTCGGCCGTAAGCGGAATGTCGATCGCTTCGTTCGCGGGCGAGCTTGGCGAGATGCTCGGCGGCACATTGAGATCGAAGGTCGCACCGGTGGTGCGGATCACGCCGTTGCCCAAGGTGCCATCGATCGCCGTGCCGGCGCTGCTGAGCAAGGTGGAGCCGGAACTTTCATCCATCGCGTAGCGTGCGACGAGGTCCGGCGCGGAGGTGATCTGGCTATTCAGCGTGGACTGGATTTGGCCGAGATCGCGCGCCGTGTTCCAGATGCGCACTTCGTCCATCTGCCCTTGGAAATAGCCTTCGCGTGCACCCGTCGAATTCATCGCGGTGCCGAGGCCTGCATGCTGGATGGAGAGGTTTTGCGGGACTTCGCCTTCCGTGCTGACGGTGGCTTCCTCCTTGCCATTGAGATAGAGCGTCCACGAGGTGCCGTCGAACGCGACCGCAGCGTGTTGCCAAATCCCGACCGGGATCACGGTCTGCCCGAGGGCGGGATGGTTGAGGCCGGTGGCCGCATCTTCAAAGTCCGCCGCCAGCTTGCCGGTGGCGGTGTCGATGCCCATGAAGTAGTTGCAGTTGATGTTCGCGGGCGTGTCGGCTTCCCCACGGCCCTTTGCGATCAGCGGGATCGCGTTCACCCCGCCCGATCCGGTCCCTGCGCCGACGCCACCGGCCTCGCGCTTGAACCAGCACTCGATGGTGAAAGTGGACAGCTTCAGTGCCGGGTGATCGCCGAAGGTGACGTAGTCGTCCACGCCATCGAAGAACAGCCCGTCAGCACCCTCCGGCGGGGCCACGGAAATGGTTGCCGCGGTGGACGAGGCGAACCCGCCCTGGTCATCGATCGCCCGTGCCGTCAGCGAGTGAGTGCCGAGCGAAGCTCCACTCCATACGAACTCGTAGGGCGCGGTGGTGTCTTCGCCAAGCAGCGTCGATCCATCATAGAATTGGACCTTGCTCACCGCAGTGTCGTCGGAAGCGGTAGCCGTCAAGGAGACCGGCGCACCGATCGTCGCATTCGAGCCGTGGGCGGGAGAGTCGAGGCTCACGACCGGCGGTGGATTGGCTGCCAACAGAGCGAAGCTGAAGCCTACCTCATTGGGGGCCATGTTCTGCAGGCCCGGAGTCGACGTGGCGGCGCCCGGGATATCGCGGCCTTCGATCACCCAGCGGTTGTTCGCGGCATCCCAGGCGAAGCTCCAGAGGTTGTCGCCGCGATTGGTGCCGGTGACAGTGGCACCCTCCGGGCTGATCAGCAGGACGCTGTTGGAGTCGTTGCGGCCGGGAGCGGAAAGATACCACTGGCCGGTGCCGCCCTTCGTCACGGTGAAGCTGCCGGAGTTGGCGACGGCGTCACCCTCGGCGTCTATGCGGCCCATCGCCGCGACATCACTGTGGCCGGCCGGGATGTAAACGAAAGCGACCGGATCGTTTTCGAACGTAAAGCCATCGGAGCCATTGTCCTTGCAGATCAGCGTGAAGGTTCCGTCGGCGTTGGCGGAGGAAAGGGCGTAGTTGTCCTCGTTCTTGCCACCGGTCACGAGCAGGATGCCATTCTGGCTGGTTGCTGAAACCGCGGAGTTGGTGCCACGCGAAGCCGTGAAGCCGCCCAGCCGGAGCGTATAGAAACCGGCGTTGTCGGTGTCGTCGAACAAGGTCGCGGTCCCCGGGTCGGTCGCGCCGTTGGCCACCGTGAAGCCCGCACTCTTGCTCAGGAAGCCGTTGATCGCCCCGTTGTTTTCGGCGTTGTCCGCCCAGCCACCGAGCCAGTCGCTGTATTTGAAGTAGGCGAAGGATTGGTTGACGTTCCACTCTTCGCCAGAGGCGAAGAAGGTGGTGGCGTTGGTGGTGGTGATCGCCGTGTTGCCGATGCTGATGGCGGAAGAATAGCCAGCATAGGAAGGATTCGGCGTGCCCAGGTTGCCCGGCGTCTGGATCGCGGGCGTGGCGTAGCCGAGGCCGGCACCGATCGGGTTCGGCGTGGTGCCTTGGTTGCTGCGGCCGTTCTCGCGCAGCGAGACCATCAGGATGCCATTGGCCACATCCGCGGCGGGAGTGGCACCATCAAAACGCAGGCCGAAGTCACCTCGGGTCCCGCCGACGTAGGAGACCCCGTTGCTTTGGGACAAGACGCCGGTGACGCCGGTGTGGGCATTTCCAGTGTCGTTCTGCGTGACAGTCAGATTCCCGATGAGCGGGGCGGCCCCGAATGCTGGCGCGAGCAGACAGACGGAGAGGGATGAGATGGCGAGCCGGGCGCGGCCCTGAGGAGAGAAGTGGTGCATAGGCGGAGAAACCGCCTGAGGCATCTAGCCGCGATTTCCCGCCCGCGAACCGGCATTGTGTGAGGAAATCGGGACGTGAAACTTTGGTCACGTAGCGGGACCTCGTGCCAATCCGCAGGTGACGGAACGGTCAGGGAAACGCCTTCGCTGTTAGAGGCGCTTCTCGAAGATCTTCGAATCCCGTCCGCTTTCCTCAAGCTGGTGGCGGCGGGACTCTGGCAGAGCCTCTGGCCCCCTCAGCGTGTAGCCAACGCGATTTTCGAAAAAGTCCGCCGCACGGGTGGTCAGCGCGAAGACCTTCGGCAGTCCCTTCTCACGCGCCATCTGCTCGGCGTGCTTCACCAGATCCACGCCGTAGCCGCGGCCCTCGTGATTGAGCTTCACGTAGAGACAAGCCACCTCCGCGGTGTGGTCCGCCGGGTATTCATGCAGCGCCACGCAGCCGACCACGTTATCGTCGATGGCCATGACGCGGTAGTCGCCGATCTTGGCGAGGATATCCTCGTAGGTGCGGGCCACCAGCTTGGTCCGCCGCACCGAGCGGCCGATCATGCCCAGCAGCTCCGGGATGTCCTCCTCGCGTAGCGGCCGGATGTCCCGGTAGCTGTCGGCGTGAATCATGGTGCCCACACCTTCGTTGGAGAACAGCTCGTCGATCAGGACGCCCTGGCGGCGGCCGTTGAGGACATGGACGCGGGGCACGCCCTTGCGGCAGGCTTCCGCGGCGGATTTCAAAAGGTGCGCCCCGGTCACCGTGCCGGAGGCCGCCAATTCATCGGCATCCGCGGCACTCACGGCGGGCACCGGCTCGCCGTCGATGAGGATGGCTTCTTCTAACAGGGCGATCAGCTTTACCGCGCCGATGCCGAGCGTGAAATCGACCACCTGCGGATCGAGCGGGTCATTCGACGAGGCGTCGGCCACCACGGTCTGACCGCGGGAGAGGATGGCCTTGGCCTCTTCCACGGCATCGGGATCGCCGAGCGGGCGGGTAAGGCGGGCCGCCATGATCTCGCACTCCAGCGTCCAATCGTAGAGGTCTTTCAAATCGCCGCCGAGCACGCCGAGGATGAGCTTCACCCCCACGTCCTCCATCGCCGCGAGATCCAGCAGGGTTTCCGCGATCGCAGGCTCCGGCAAAAGGCCGGCCTCGATGAGCACGACGAAGATCTTCCCGCGGAATTGCGGGACATACTGGAGCACCGCGCGAAAGTCACCCTGGTCGGCCACGCGGGAGTTCTAGCAGAGGGACCGAAAGGCCTGCAACCGCCGATCCCGGGTAACCGGTCCGGGGAATTGCCATCCGGGCGGGGGAGGGATGCGATGGGCGTCCTCGACAAGCCTCGTCTCCCTCCGCCAAGCTACCCCACCGTGCGCCTCCTGCTCGCCATCCTCCTCCTGACCCTGCTGCCGCTCCTTTCCGCCGAGCGCCAGACGCCGATGGTGCGGCTGTGGCAGTCGGAGGACGGGCTGCCCGGAAACGTGGTGCGCTCGATCGTCCAATCGGCCGACGGCTACCTATGGGTCGCCACCGCGGAGGGCATCGCCTGCTTCGACGGCGTCGAATTCGACACCATCGAGCCGGATGGCGAACTCCGGCGCTTCCGCTTTGCTTTCTGGCGGCTGTTCGCCCCGGAAGACGGCAGCGTGTGGGTGACCACATTCCAAGGCGGCTTGTTCCGCATCCAGGACGGCCGGTTGGAGCGCGTGGTCCATGAAGCCCCGCGACCGCGGCCGCCCTTGATCAACCAGTTGATCCTCGACCGCAGCGGAATCATTCATTTCCGGCGGGGGGAAGAGATCTGGAAGCTGGAGAAGGGGACCACGGTGCTGGTCGAGGCTCCCTCGGACGAATTGAAAGAACTCTTTGCCCGGGATCACGAGAAGCAAACCGCGGGCGGCCGCGCCGTCGAAACCGGGACAGGCTGGAAGGTCTCGGAACTCCACACCAAGGACGGGCGTCGCTGGGCTCCCGACGAAACGGGCCGTTTGGTGATTGATGGAGAAGTGCCCGTGGATCTGCCCGGCGTGGCCTCGCCCTATGTCTTCAATGAGCTGCTGGAAGACCGCGAAGGCAACGTCTGGGTCGCCACTCCGGTAAGCGGGCTCGCCCGTGTAAGGCGCAGCCGGGTGGAGCCACTCTCGATCAGCGAAGGACCCTCGCAGCCCA
Source organism: Luteolibacter arcticus (assembly GCF_025950235.1). NCBI lineage: Bacteria > Pseudomonadati > Verrucomicrobiota > Verrucomicrobiia > Verrucomicrobiales > Verrucomicrobiaceae > Neoluteolibacter > Neoluteolibacter arcticus. Next base: position 708,455 of record NZ_JAPDDT010000001.1, read on the forward strand.
CGACCTTCGCCATCATGCAGGATCGCGCCGGCACCTGGTGGATCGCCAATCGCCGCGGCGGAGTGGACCGCTGGTCCGGCGACCAGTTGGAGCACTTGAATCTCGTCACGACCGGCTACCAACGGCCGGTGTCCACCATGTTCGAAGACCGCGATGGCGTCCTCTGGGTCGCCTCGCGCGGCGGCTCGGTGTTTTCCCGTCGCGAGGACGGCACCTTCATGCAGCGGTTTGGCCGCACGCAGATCCCCTCCAAGGTCCGGACGATCCAGCAGGATGGAGACGGCGTGGTGTGGTTCGGAGGCGAACAGGGGCTCGCCTCCTACGATGGCACCGCGGTGAAAGAGCACCGTGAGGATTGCGGCCTTCCGAAGTGCGACGTCACCGTCCTGGTGCGCAACGGCAAGGATCTGGTCGCGGCCACCAGCGATGGCCGCGTTTTCACCGGTGGCAGCAAGGGCTTCCGCATGGTGGGAGATCCCGCCCCGCTCAAGCACTGGTGGATTTCAGGACTGCTGCCCGTGGCCAGTGACGAGCTCTGGGCGACCACTCTCGGCGGCGGCCTGTTTCTCTGGAACGGTAAGGCATGGCGCCAGTTCGCTGCCGATGACGGGGTGCCGGACTTGCGGCTGACCTGCATCCTCAATGACGACCGCGGGCAACTCTGGTTTGGCTCGCTCGGCGGCATCCTGCGTGCCAGCCGGCAGGAGCTGTTAGACCGGGCGCGCAAGCAAGAGCGTCCGCTGCACTGGTTGCGACTCGACCGTTCGGATGGCCTGCCGTCGCGCGAATGCATCGGCGGGTATCATCCCGCCGGGTGGAAGGGGCACGATGGCCGGCTGTGGTTTCCCACCGGCAGCGGGGTGGTCCGGGTGCGTCCGGATTTGGTAGAGGTGAACAAGGTGCAGCCACCCGTTTACCTTCGCAGCACGCGTATCAACGGAGTCCAACAGGAAGAGCACGAAGGGAAGATCGAAGCCGGACCGGGACGCTCGCGTGTCGAGTTTCGCTTCGTCGGTCTGAGTTACAGCGCACCGGAAAAAGTCACTTACCGCGCTCGCCTTGAAGGGCTCGACGACTCGTGGCGTGAACTCGGCAGCCAACGCGTGGCCGCCTACGAGGCGGTTCCACCCGGTCGCTACACCTTCGAAGTCCTCGCCGTGAATGGCGACGGCGTGTGGAGCAAGCAAGCGGCGCGTGTGTCCATCCACATCAAGCCACACTTTTGGGAATCGGCATGGTTCCTCCTGAGCGTGGCCGCGCTGACCATCGCCGGAACCGCGACCATCGCCTGGTATGTGGCCCGCCGGCGGATGAAGCAGCGCATCCAAGCCCTCAAGATCCGCAACGCCCGCGAAAGCGAGCGCACGAGAATCGCCCGTGACTTGCACGACGACCTCGGCGCTAGTCTCACGGAAATCTCGATCCTTTCCGCGCTCGCGGCCGAGGGCGGCGATGAGAGCGCCATGCGGCCCGCACTCGACCAACTCTCTAACAAGGCCAAGGCGGTTGTCGGCACGCTCGATGAGATCGTCTGGGCGGTGAACCCGCGCGAGGACACCTTGCGCTCGCTGGTCGATTATCTGGCCGCCTTTGCCCGCGAGTTCCTGGACACCGCGAGCATCGCCCTGCGCACCGATATTCCACGGAACGTCCCTGAGACGCCGCTCGACGCCACCGTCCGTCACGGGGTGTTCCTTGCGGCACGGGAGGCGCTGAACAATCTGGTCAAGCACTCCAAGGCTACGCAGGCCCGCCTCGCCGTCCAACTCGATGACTCGAACCTTGAGATCCGCATCGAGGACAATGGCCGCGGTTTCTCCCAGGAGTGGGAGGCCAAGGGCTACGGCGTGGCCAACCTGCGCGAGCGCATGAAAGCTGCCGGGGGCGATTGCTCGATCGCCAGCGTCTCCGGCCAAGGTGTCACCGTGATCCTGACCTTGCCGCTGCTTGCGGCCCCCTCATCCCCGACCTAGTCTTCCCACCGTGTCTGCCAAACCCGAGACCACTGATGTCGCCATCGTCGAAGACAACGCCGCCCTCGGCAGCAGCCTGAGAAAGGTGGTCGAGTCGGACCCGACCCTGCGCTGCATCGGGGTGTGGACCACCGCCGAGGAGGCGTTGAAAAAGATCGACGCCTTCCGCCCGAAGATCGTGCTGATGGACATCAATTTGCCCGGCATGTCAGGCATCGAGGCCACCGCGCGCCTCAAGCAGTACCTGCCGGACGTGAAGGTGGTGATGGTCACGGTCTATCGCGACCACGACAAGATCTTCGCCGCATTGAAAGCCGGTGCTTGCGGATATTTGCTCAAGCGTTCGAATCCTTCCGAGGTCCGTGAAGCCATCCTCGACGTCCGCACCGGCGGGGCACCGATGAGCCCGGAAATCGCCCGCCGCGTGGTCGAGGCGTTCCACCAGCCGGTGAAGTCCGAGCCTTCCTTAATGGACGAAGTAAAGCTTTCCAAGCGTGAGACCGAGATTCTGGAACTGCTCTGCGAAGGTCTCGCCAACAAGGAGATTGCCGACCGCCTGGACATCTCGGTGGAGACCGTCCGGGTTCACTTGAAGCACGTGTATGAGAAGCTCCACGTGCGCTCGCGGACCGAGGCCGCGATGAAATTCCGCGACTCCCGTGAAGAGCCGCGGTTTCCTATTTGACGCATTCCCGACCCGGTTTTCGGGGCAGGGGAGCTTTTGGCACGGGATACCCCTGTTGGGGTAATCGACGCTTTTGGGGACTTCTTGGATAACGATTCTTGTAACGCGGGAATTTCCTGCATTTCCCCGTCTTTCGGGAAACCCAAGAACCGTTAGAAACCCATGAAAACCGCCCCAATCGGCGCGTTGACCCGCGCTTCCCTGTTAGCCTGCGCCTCCCTCTGCGCCACCGCTCCCCTACATGCCGCGAAAACCTGGACCGGGGCGGCCGACGCCACCTGGGCCAACACCGCCAACTGGCTTGAAGTTGCGCTGCCCGGCACGACCGAGATGGTGAACTTCACTGCCAGCTCGGCAGCGAACCTCACCATCGACACCGGAGCCGCCCGCACGATCCGCGGCATTTCGCTCACCAGCCCAAGCGGAGCGGTCACCATCCAGAATAACAGCCTGACCATCGGCTCCGGAGGCATCGATCTCTCGACCGCCACCCAGGATCTTACGCTCGCGTCGGCCGTTACGTTGCCGGGGGTGACCACCCAGAACTGGCAGGTCGCCGCCGGCCGCACCATCAGCGTCCCCGGTGCCATTACCCGCAACCCCGGCGGTGCGGTGAATTTTTCCAACTCCAGCGGAGCCGGCACCATCAACATCGGTAGCGGGACCGTTTCCACCAGGCTTTCTTACGCAACGCTCAACGGAGTCGACGTCGCCTCTCTGGATGCCACGAAGAATATCGCGAACTCCACGGCGGTCTTCACCTATGTCAATCCGAACGGGGGCAACATCAGCGGGACCGTGGTGGGCATTGATGTCCAGACCACGACCGCCGGAGCAACCCAAGCCTACCGCCACTCGAATTCTCTCACCACCAGCAACGGCGTTCGCTTTAACGCGGCCAATACCCAGAACACTTCGTGGACGGTCGACACCTCGAGCGCCGGCCGCGTCAATACCACGCCTCACATCATCGTCACCTCCTCGGTCGGAGCGCAGGATGTCATTTACAACGGTGCCGGAGGCTTGCGCGCCAACAGCAGCGGGGGCGAACTCTTCCTGCATCAACTGAATCCGTCCGGCTCGCTGATCTTCAATGCTCCGATCAACGGAAACGGCGCATCCTCCCTCACCAAGACCGGCCCGGGAACCGTGATCATCGCTTCTGCCGCGAGCTATTCGGGCGAGACCCGGATCAACGAAGGCACCCTGCAAATCGGCAACGGCGGCACTGCGGGAAGCCTCGCGGGCGCACTCGTCAATTATGGCACCGTAGCCATCAACAGGTCCGACACCTTCACGCTCGGCGGCATTATCAGCGGGCCAGGCCCCATCACCAAGCTAGGGACCGGCACGGTGGTGCTCGGAGGTGCCAACACCTATACGGGTGCCACCACCGTGACGGGAGGCCTCATCGGGGTCGCCGCCTTGGGCAGTCTTGGCTCGACCCCCTCGGTCACGCTTGACGGCGGGGGTATCCAGTGGACTGCACCTGTGGATATCTCGTCGGTCCCGATTCTCTTTGGAGTGAGCGGGGCGACCTTTGATTCGAACGGTCTTGCAATCTCCCTGGCCAATCCCGTGGGCACGGGCTCCAGCGGCAGTCTGAGCAAGAAGGGCAGCGGCAGCCTCTCACTCTCCGCGGCCAACTCCTACCTCGGCGGTACCAATGTGAATGCCGGTGTCTTGCTCGCCACCAACGTTTCGGGCTCCGCGACCGGTACGGGTCCGGTAGTCGTGAACACCGGCGGAACCTTGGGTGGAAACGGCAACATCGATGGCGCGGTCACTGTCACCGCCGGCGGCACGGTTGCCCCCGGAACCAGCGTGGGGACGCTCACCGTGGACAGCCTCGAATTGCAGCCGGATTCGGCGCTCAACTTCGAATTCGGCTCCAGCAACGATCAGATCACCGTTCAAAACGCGCAGGGTCTCACCATCAGTGGCGGGGCGATCACGCTGCTCCAGGAGGGTTCGGCCGTTCCCTTCGCGAGCGCCGGGACCTACAATCTCATTGCTTACAGCGGCACATTGGGTGGTGCCGCGACCAACCTGACAGTCGCCAATCCCCAACCGGGCTTCACCTATAACTTCGGTACCGCGGGCGGCTTCGTCACCTTGACGATCGGCACGCCGGGAGTGGTTCGCAACTGGATCGTGAACGGTGGTGGTTCCTGGACCGACAACGCCAACTGGAACGGCACCTTCCCGAACGGCACCAGTGCCACCGCCAACTTCTCCACGAATCTATCCAACGCTGCCACCGTCACGCTCGACGGCATGAAGACCGTGGGGGCACTCACCTTCCTCAGCGGCACCAATGGCTACACCATCTCGCAAGGCAGCGGTGGATCGCTCATCTTCAACAACGGCTCGAATGGCTCCTCGGTGGTTAATGGCGACGGAGTTCACACGATCTCCGCGCCGATCACCCTCACCACCAACACGGTCATCACTACTTCGGCAGCCGATGACGGGCTTACCTTGAGCGGGGCCATCAGTGGCGGGGGCAGCTTGACCAAATCCGGCCCCGGCTTCCTGGATCTCTTGGGGTCTAACAGCTTCAACGGCAGTCTCACACTTTCCGGAGGCATCACTACCTTCGCCAACGGTGGACTGGGCAATGGCAGCCTTTCACTGGCCGGATCGAAACTGCTCTGGGGAGCAGGTAATCTCCAGGACATCTCCAACCGGACGATCTCCTTCACCTCCGGCACCATTGAATTCGATATCGATGGAAACGACGTCACCCTGGCCAACTCGATCGGCAATTTCGGCACTGCTGACCTCATCAAGTCCGGTGAAGGCAAATTGACACTCGGGGGCGATCCCAGTTTCACGGGTATCATCACGCTGGCCGCGGGCACGCTGCAGTTCGGCACAGGCGGCTCCACAGGCTTGTTCAATGGCGGTGATATCGTAAACAATGGCACCTTGGCCTTCAATCTCGCCGGGCCAGTGGAGTTCTTCGGAAACATCAGCGGCACCGGCTCGCTGATTCATCAAGGCACCGGCTCTCTTGGGCTTACTGGAACCGGCTCCTTTACTGGAACGACGACCATCCCCGGTGCGTCTTCTTCCATCATCCTGCTCAACGGCACGGCCCTGCAAGGCAGCACGCTTCAATACGATGCAAGCGGTGGAAGCATTAGCTTTGCATCCAATGGAGCGGCGACCTTGGGCGCTCTGGAAGGAAACAAGGATCTCGTGCTGAACAACGCCGATGAGACACCGCTCGGCGTAGCCCTCACCGTCGGCGGCAACGGTGCCAGCACCACTTACTCCGGCAAGCTCACCGGCTTGGGTTCCTTTACCAAGAACGGAGGGGGCGCGCTCACGCTCGACAACGACAACAACTACGCCGGAGCTACCAACCTGAGCGGCGTGACTTTCCCAGCCATCAACAAGCTGGAACTTCCTCCGGGGGGCAAGATCACCACCGCGGGGGTCAACATGGGCACCAGCACCTTGTTCCTTGTCAGTGGAGGCGACCTCACCTCCAGCGCACAATCAACCGTCGACAACCGCGGGTTCAGCACCGTCTCCGGCTTCCAGCTCGCCAGCGGAACTGCCGCCTTCAATGGCGGTATCCGGACATCTTCAACCAGCGACGGCTGCTTGATCTGGGTTGCCGGGGGAAGTTTCACGGCCAGCAATGTGACCCTCCAGCGCACCCGCAGCTACAACGCCTTGGCCGAAGGTCCATCCTCGACCACACCCGCCTATACGGAAATGGATGCGGCGGTCGTGGATGGCTTCGTGGTGTCCGGAGGTACCGCGGCAGTCAATGGCCCGCTTGTGATCGGCACATCGAATTCAGGTGCCTCGGCCCATATCACGGGGGGAGCCACCACGGTCACCGGAGAGGTGACCATCGGGAATACCACCAACACCCGGTGGTCGATGCTCCAGGTATCAGGCGGTAGCTTTACCTCCACCGATACCGTTGCAGGAATCGTGATGAGCCCCAATGCAACGACCACCAACCGGAGCATGGTCAAGCTCACCGGTGGCGTGGCCTCTGTCCAACGCATCGGCTTCGGCACGGCCACGGCGGCAGCGGGGACCGGTGTGGTCTGGCTGAAAGGCGGCACGCTTTACCTCGGCGCTGGTGGCATGGTCCAGGATGCTCCGGCTTTCACCAGCAGCCTGCATCTCACCACTGGCACGCTCGGTGCGACGGCAGACTGGAGCACCGGCTTGGCGACCACTCTCGACGGATCCATCATCGTCAAAGCGGCCGACGCTGCCGATGTCCCCCACAACATCGTTCTCTCGGGGACTGTGACTGGCACCGGCAGCCTGGGCAAGCAGGGTGGTGGCACGCTGACCTTGTCGGGCACCTACAGCTACAGCGGCAATACCACGGTCTCCGCTGGCACGCTGTCGCTGGGCACCGGGACGCTCAGCGACACGGGCATCGTGGATGTCTCCGCCACCGGCAGCGCGGTTCTGAACTTGAACTTCGCCGGCACCGACACCGTCGCGGGCTTCAGCATCGACGGCGTGGCGCAGGCGACCGGCACCTGGGGCTCGCTCGCCTCATCGGCGACTCACAAGACCGCACGCATTACCGGCACCGGCATCCTGAATGTCGGAGGAGCTGCCGATCCCTTCGCGGATTGGATCGACGACTTCGCGGTCGGTGGCCTGACCGCCAAGACTGACGACCCGGATCGTGATGGCCTGACCAATCTCGAAGAGTTCGCCTTCGACGGCAATCCGGCCAACGGCACCGCCACCGGCAAGGTCCGCTCGCGGATCGAAACCGTGGGAGCTGACAAGGTGCTGGTGATCACGCTGCCGGTCCGCAATACCGCCACCTTCGGCGGCAGCCCTTCGAAGACCGCCACCGTCGACGACATCATCTACACCATCGAGGGATCGAACAATCTCACGCTCTTCGACCAAGGAGTGACCGAGATCGCAGTCAGCGCGGCAGGCATGCCAACCCCGCTGACAGATGGCTGGACCTACCATACGTTCCGTCTCGATGGTGCCATCGGTGGAGTCACGCCACGCGGACCGAAAGGCTTCCTGCGCGTCTCCGCGGCAGACGCCACCCCCTGATAGTTTCTCTGGGTATCAATACGGGTAAGAAAGCAGGCCGGGAGAGCAATCTCCCGGCCTGTCCCGTCGGGGTTCAGAAATGTCCGGCAAGGGGAGGGGACTCGCCCTTGATCGCAGCGCTCAACGATCGGCGTGGATCGGCTGGTCCAGCACGTTGATGCGGCCGGTATCCAAGCGGTAGGCCCAACTGTGGATCTGGAGCGGCTGTCCACGCTCCCATGCGTCCTCGACGATGGTGGTGCGGGCAACGTTCTCGGCATTGGAAAGCACGTTGATCTCGCACAGCCGATCGAGCGCATCCACCGGCGACAGGGCCTCCAGTTCCTCCTCCCGCCGTCGCGCGATGTTGCGGATGTGCCGCAGCCAGTTGTCCACCAGGCCATGGCGCTGGTTTTCAAGCGCTGCCTTCACCCCGCCGCAGCCGTAGTGGCCGCAGACGATGACGTGCTTCACCTTCAGCACGTCCACGGCGAATTGAAGGACGGACAGCATGTTGAAGTCGGTCTGCACCACCACGTTCGCCACATTGCGGTGAACGAAGATCTCGCCGGGATCGAGGCCGGTGATCTGATTCGCCGGCACCCGGCTGTCCGAGCAGCCGATCCACAGATACTCAGGGGTTTGCTGCGCCACCAATCGCGAGAAAAAGTACGGATCTTCGGCCACTCTGGCCGCGGCCCACACGCGATTGTTTTCCAACAGATGATCGAGAGAGTCCATCAGCGGAGGATCAAAACGGACACTTCCCAGCTTGTCGATGGCCGGGTTGAGTCGAGGCTTGCGAAAGAGGGCAATCACACCAAAAATCACTTCCCGCATGAAAAGAAGACTTCCGGGAATTCTCTCCATCCTGCTGGCGCTGCCACTTTTCGCCCGGACCGCACCGACCGGGGAGGAATGGCAGGAACCGCAGAACCTTTCACTGGGGAAGGAGAAGCCGCGCGCCACCTTCATGTCCTTTCCCGATGCCGGGTCGGCCAAGGCGGTCGCCCGCGAGAAGTCGCCGTGGTTCCTTTCGCTCGATGGCCCGTGGAAGTTCCACTGGGTCGGCAACCCCTCCCAGCGCCCGGTCGAATTCCACAAGCCCGAGTTCGACGTCTCCGGCTGGAAGGAGATCCCGGTGCCTTCGAACTGGCAGATGGAAGGCTACGACATTCCGATCTATTCGAACCAGGCCTACACCTTCAACCGCGAGTGGCCGAAGGTGACGGGGGAGCCGCCCAAGGATTGGCCCGCTTACAAGGACCGCAACCCGGTCGGCAGCTACCGCCGCAGCTTCACCGTGCCGAAGGACTGGGACGGCAAGGAGGTCTTCGTGAACTTCGATGGCGTCGATTCCTTCTTCTACCTGTGGGTCAATGGGCAGTATCTCGGCTTCAGCAAGGACAGCCGGACACTGGCCGCGTTCAATATCACCAAGGCGCTCAAGCCCGGCGAGAATACCATCGCCGCCGAGGTCTATCGCTACTCGGACGGCAGCTACCTCGAATGCCAGGACATGTGGCGACTCAGCGGGATCTTCCGCGGCGTTTATCTCCACGCGACGCCGAAGGTGCAGATCCGCGACGTCTTCGCGCTGCCGGACCTGGATGCGGACTACAAGGACGGCACGCTGAGGGTGACCACCCACGTCCGCAATCTCGGTGACAAGCCGGTGCGTGTGCCGCCGGTGAAGGTCGAGTTGTTCGACTCCACCGGAAATCCCGTGCCCGACGTGGTGGTGATCTCTGAAAGCCGGATCGAGAGTCCTCAGATCTCCGCAGGCAGCGAGGCTTCCGAGGTGGTCATGCTTGCCGTCAAAGGCCCGGCGCAATGGACCGCTGAAACGCCGAATCTCTACACCGTGGTCGTTTCCACCGGCGAGGAAGCGGTTTCCTTCCGCACCGGCTTCCGCAAGGTGAAGATCAAGAACGGCGTCTATCTGATCAATGGACAACCGGTGAAGCTCAAGGGCGCGAACCGCCATGAGATGGAGCCGGACACCGGCCACACCGTCAGCCGCGAGCGCATGATGCAGGACATCGTGCGACTGAAGGAGGCCAACGTGAACCACGTCCGCACCTGCCACTATCCGGACGATCCCTACTGGTACGAGCTCTGCGACGTCCACGGCATCTACCTGATGGACGAGGCAAACATCGAGTCGCACGGCTACTACTATGGCGAGCAATCGCTCTCCCATCCTCCCGAGTGGAAGGAGGCCCATGTCGATCGCGTGGTGAACATGGTCCACCGCGACAAGAACCATCCCTCGGTGGTCCTATGGTCGCTCGGCAATGAAGCCGGGCCGGGGAAGAACTTCCAAGCCGCGCACGACGCGCTCAAGGCGATCGACACCTCACGGCCCGATCATTACGAGCGCAACAACGACATCCCCGACGTGGACAGCACGATGTACCCGGGCGTCGATTGGGTCGCGTCCTTGGCCGCACAGAAGGACCGCAAGAAGCCCTTCTACATTTGCGAATACGCCCACACGATGAACAACGCGCTGGGCAATTTGGCGGACTACTGGCAGGCGATCGAATCGAGCGACAACATCATCGGCGCCTCGATCTGGGAGTGGCAGGACCAGTCGATCCACGCGAAGGAAATCGATGGCAAGGTCACCGTCGATCTTGCGCGCGGCAAGCCCGAGGTCGGCGTGAAGAAGTTCGAGGCCTACGGCGGCAACTTCGGCGACAAGCCGAATGACGGGCTGTTCATCCTGAAAGGCGTCGTCTGGGCGAACCGCGATCCCAAGCCGGCATTCTGGGAGGTGAAGCGGGTCTATCAGGACATCGTCTCCGACCTGCGGCAGATCCTTGAAGACGACGAGGGCCACAAGCTGCTGGGCGAGGTGGAGATCTTCAACAAGCACTTCTTCCGCGATCTCTCCGGTTTCGAGTGCCGCTGGAGTTTGACCGCGGACGGCAAGGAGATCGGCAAGGGCAGCCTGGAGAAACTCGACGTGGAACCCCGCGGCAGGGCGACGGTCAAGATCCCGCTGTTAGATCGCGATAGCGTGAAGGAGGGCTCGGACTATCAACTGCGGATCTCATTCCACCTGGCGAAGGACGCCACGTGGCAGAAGAAGGGCTACGAAATCGCGGCGACCCAGCACCCTGTGATCCTTGCTCCGCCTTCCAGGCCGCAGGTTGACTTGATGACGCCCCACTCCGGCTTCGTGGTGAAGGATGAGGAAGGCAAGATTTCAGTCAGCGGAGGAACGCTTACCACCGGCTGGACGGTCGGGTTTGACCGGAAGACCGGAGGTCTTGTCTCTTACGATGCGGGATCCGGAGAATGGCTTGCCGGAGGCTCCTGCCTGAACGCCTTCCGCGCCTTCACCGACAACGACAAGTGGACCGCCAACGCATGGTTCGGCAATGGCCTGCACACGCTGGCGGACAAGGCCACCGACGTGCAGATCGACCGCAGTACCGACCATTGTGTCCGCATCATCGCACGGGTGAAGTCGCAGGGCGAAACCTCCGACCGCGTGCCGGAGCAGAACAGCGGCTTTCACCAGATCGAGAAAGGCGCGCCGATCGGCGAGGATGGTTTCCACTTTGACAGCGTCTTCGCTTGGACGGTCTTTCCCGGTGGAATCGTTTCCTTCGACGCCACGGGCACGGGCGTCGGTCCCTCCATCGTGTTGCCGCGTATCGGCCAGCAGCTTCGTCTTTCGCCCGAGCTGAAAAACTTCGCCTGGTACGGCCGCGGTCCGGACGAGAACTACCCGGATCGCAAGACCGGCTCCGATATTGGCCGTTACACGAAGGCCGTGAAGGACCTGTTCGTCCCGTATCCCAAGCCGATGGACATGGGCAACCGCGAGGACGTGCGCTGGTGTGCGCTGACCGATGACCAAGGCAACGGCCTCGTCTTCGGCGCACGTGGCGCGCGGATGTCGGTCGCTGCCCTGCCGTGGGATGACATGCAGCTTCTCACAGCCCGTCATCCGCAGGACTTGCCGGAATCGCAGGGCACCGTGCTCACGCTTTCCGACCAGGTCCTTGGCCTCGGCGGCGCGAGTTGCGGTCCTATCCCGCTGGAGCGCGACATCGTCCGCTCGGGTCCGTGGCGATTTGGCTTCTCGATCTTCGGGTTGAGTCGCGGTGAAGACCCCGGCAAATGGGGCTCGCTCGATGTCCCGGTCACGTCGCCGGTCCTGATCGAACGCGACCGAGGCGGGCGGGTCAGCTTCAACTCCGCCACGTCCAACGCGAAGATCGAGTATCGTATCGACGGTGGTGAATGGAAAAAATGGGACTCGCCGTTTGCTCTGAAAACCGCCTGCAAGATCGAAGCCAAAGCGACTGCGCCAGACATGATTGCCTCTGCCATTTCGTCGCGCGACTTTCCCTATGTCTTGCCGCGCGACACTTGGAAGATCCTCCGCGCCGACAGCGAAGCGAAGGGTGAAGGCGAGGCGGCCTACGCCATCGACGGCAATCCCGAAACTTACTGGCACACGCAGTGGCAAGGCAGTGCGCCGCGTCCACCACACGAACTGGCAGTCGATCTGGGAGTGAAGGCCGAGCTCTCCGGCATCACCGTGTTACCGCGCCAAGACCAAGAGAACGGCCGCGTCGGCGAGTATGAGGTCTTCACTAGCCTCGACGGCAACGACTGGGGGAAACCTGCCGCCAAGGGGAAATTCAGCGGTGGCCAAAGCCTCGAACGCGTGCCGTTTGAAAAGCCGCTCACGGTGCGTTTCGTGCGACTCGTCGCTCTCAGTGAGATCAATGGCAACCCATGGTCGGCCATCGCCGAACTCGACGTAGTCGCCTTGCGCTCGCTCGAAGCCCCGCAGCCGCGCGACGAATGGACGATCCTCAAGGTCAGCAGCGAACAGCCCGGCGAGGGCGAGGCGGATCACTTGATCGATGGCAAAACCGATACCTTCTGGCACTCGCAGTATGGCCTCTTTCTCGCCAAGCATCCGCATGAGGTGACTGTCGATCTCGGCAGCGAGCGATCACTCACCGCGATGGCTTTCTTGCCGCGCCTAGACAGCCGCAACGGCCGGATCAAAGCCTACAAGGTTGAGACCAGCATCGACGGTACGGCTTGGAAGCCCGCCGGGGAAGGGGAGTTGCAAGACGATACCAACCGCCACGAGATCCGCTTCGCCGCCGCGATAGCTGCCCGCTACGTGAAATTCATCGCCCTGAGCGCCCACGACGGCGACGACTTCGCAACGGCCGCAGAGTTTGATTTCGCGACGAAAAAATAGTGGTGGGGACGAGCGATCCGAGCTTTGGCTGGCATCCTCTACCTTCCGCTTGTCCGACCTCCCGCACCGCTTAAGCTCCCCGCGTGCCCGATCTTTTCGACGTCCCTGCTTCCGGCGAGCCCCGCCGCGAGGGCAATGGAAACGGAGAGCCGCTTGCCTCCCGCATGCGGCCGCGGACGCTTGATGAAATCGCCGGCCAGAAGCACATCCTCGGCGAGGGGAAACTCCTGCGCCGGGCGATCGAGGCGGATCGCTTCGCCTCTCTGATTTTCTACGGCCCGCCGGGCACCGGGAAAACCACGCTCGCCAGCGTCATCGCCCGCAGCACCGGCTCGCGCTTCGAGGCGCTCAATGGCGTCGAATCGAACGTCGCCGAGATCCGCGCCAAGATCGACCAAGCCCGCACGTGGCGCGACCTGCGCGGCGAAACGACGATCCTGTTCATCGACGAGATCCACCGCTTCAACAAGGCGCAGCAGGACGTGCTACTGCCGCACATCGAGCGCGGCACCGTGCGCTTCATCGGCGCCACGACTCACAATCCCTACTTCTACGTCAACTCGCCGCTGGTTTCCCGCTCGCAGATTTTCCAGCTCGAAGCCGTCTCGACCGAGGACTTGCTGCCCGTGCTTCACCGCGCCCTCGCCGATGCCGAACGCGGTTTCGGCGAGCTGAAAGTGGCAGCCGATCCCAGCGCGCTCGAACACCTCGCGGTGATGTCCGACGGCGACGTGCGCAAAGCCCTCACCTCGCTGGAACTCGCCGTTCTAACAACTCCGCCGGAAGCCGACGGCACGATTCAACTCAGCCTCGCCGTCGCGGAGGAATCCATCCAGCGCAAGGCGATCGTTTACGATGCCGATGGCGACGCGCACTACGACACCGCCTCCGCCTTCATCAAGTCGATCCGCGGCTCCGACCCCGATGCCGCACTCTATTGGCTGGCGAAGATGCTGCACGCAGGCGAAGACCCGCGCTTCATCGCCCGGCGTCTGGTGATCTCCGCCAGCGAGGACATCGGGCTCGCCGACTCGAATGCCCTGCGCGTGGCGATGGCCGCCCAGCAGGCCTACGAGTTCGTTGGCATGCCGGAAGGCCGCATCCCGCTCGCCCACGCCACCGTCTATCTGGCCACCGCGCCGAAATCGAACACCGCCTACGCCGCGATCAACGAGGCGATGGCTGATGTCGAGAAGGGCCGCACCCTCGCCGTGCCGGAGCACCTGCGCACGAAGACCCGCAAGAAACTCGCCGCCGCCAGCGGGACCGATGAGGAGAAGATGCGCTACCTTTACTCCCACGATTACGAGGGCGGCTATGTCCCGCAGGCTTACTTGCCGGAGGGCCGCATTTACTACCATCCGGGCGAGAACGGTCTTGAGAAACGCATTAAGGAGCGGATGGATTACTTCCGGCAGTTGGCTGAAAAGGAGAGGAAGAAGGAGTAAATCTTTGCGTAGGCGCGCTGTTGACAGCGCGGAACGGTCCCTTGAAGCGGGCTGTCCACACGCTTCCGCGTTGTCACCAAAGCGCCTACGTTAGAACCGAGCGCGGCAGCCGTCCTCGCTTTACTTCTCACACGATCGCCGCCATCGCCTCCAGCACCAAGACCGGCCGCTGCTCGGCGTCGCTGCGGTCGAGATCCACCACAAGCTTCAGCACCCAATCATTCAGCTCGTCCGGATCCACCAGTGTCTGCTCGATGGCCCAGCGTCGCGGCTGGTCGTCGGAGATCCGCATGTGCTTGGTCGCCCGTGCCTCGGGGTCGAGGCGGATCCGCTCGTGATCGGCGAAGTAGGCATCTAACAGAACGCCAATCCGCGCCGCGGTCCACGGCTGACCTTCGCCGTCGTTCGGCTCGATCTGTGCGAGAATGGCTGCCGTGTTTTCTTCCGCGAACGCTTTCAGCAGGGTGAATACCGCGTTCCGCACGGCGCGTGTGAAAGCGGGGCGATTGCGGGTGAGGGCGACGGCCTTCCGCTCTTCCGGAGGCTTCTCAAGCTCCGGCACGTAGTCAGGGTTGCGGAGCTTCTCCCACTCGTCGAGCAGGCTGGAGTCCACGGTCCTCAGCAGCTCGCCGAAGTAATCTTCCGCCTCCACCAATTCCTCCGTCTTGGCCATCGGCGGGACGGTCTGCGAAAGCACTTTGTAGACCTCGGAAAGGTGCCGCAGCAGCACGGCTTCGCTTCGCTCCAGGCCATAGGTTTTCACGTAGTCCTCGAACGACTGCCAGTGCTCGAACATCTCGCGGGCGATCGCCTTCGGCCGCACCGCCGCCTCCTTCATCCACGGCCGCTCGGCGACGAAGGCATTGTAGGTCTGGTAGATGAATTCCTTGCCCGGCTTCGGCCACTCGACCTCTTCCAGCATCTCCATCCGCTCCTCGTAGCTCACGCCTTCGCTCTTGAGCCGCGCGATCAGTTCGCCCTTCAATTGGTCCACTTGCTTGCGCAGGATGACATCAGGATTTTCAAGGATCGCCTCGACCAGCGAGATCACATCGAGCGGATAGTCCGGCGACTCGCGGTCGAGCAGCGGGATGGCTTCGTGCAGCCACAGCCCGAGCGCCTGATTCATGGAAAAGTCTTCCTGAAGCTGGATGTTCAGCCGCACCTTTGCCGGGCCACTGCGTTCGGTCTTCGGGATGATGGTCAGGATGTTGCCCTCGACCATGCCGCGGAAGATTTGGAAGGCGCGGCGCCGGTGCGCCTTCTTCTTCGATGGCGGCTCATGGCTGTCATTGATCAGCTTCCGCAGCGCCACGCAGCCATCCTCCTCCTCGCGGCCGAGCACATTGAGTAGCATCGAGTGAGTGACGTTGAAGCTGGAGACGAGCTTCTCCGGCGCGGCATCGATCAAGCGCCGGAAACTCTTCTCGTCCCAATTCACGAAGCCTTTCTCCGGCGGCTTGCGCTTCACGAAGCTCTTTTTACCGCTCTTCGCCGCCTTCTGTTCCAGCCGCAGGTTCTCGATCACGTGCTCCGGTGCCTGGCTGACGACGTACCCGACGTGGTCGAATCCCCGCCGCCCGGCACGCCCGCAGATCTGCTTGAAATCGCGCACCGCCAGCGTCTTCGTACTACTTCCGTCGTACTTGAAGAGCTGGGTGAAAAGCACCGTGCGGATCGGCACGTTCACACCCACACCGAGCGTATCGGTGCCGCAGATCACCTTCAGCAGGCCGCGCTGGGCCAGCTTCTCGACCAGGATGCGATACTTCGGCAGCAACCCGGCGTGGTGGATGCCGATGCCGTGCCGCAGCAGTTTCGACACTTCCTTGCCGTAGGGACTGCGGAAGTTCGCATCGTGCAGGATCTCCGCGATGCGCTGTTTCTCTTCCTTCGTGCAAAAATTCCAGCTCAGCAGGCTCTGCGCCGTGCCCGCACAGGCGAGCTGGGTGAAGTGAACCAGATAGATCGGCGCCTTGTTCTTCTCCACCAGCTCCGACACCATCTCCTCCAGCGGCGTCTCGCTGTAGTCGAACTCCAGCGGCACCGGCCGATGCTCGGACTTCACCAGCACCGTCGGCGTGCCGGTCAGCTTGGTGATGCCTTCCTCGAAAAATGCCGTCTCGCCGAGGGTCGCGGACATCAGGAGAAACTTCGCCTGCGGCAGGGTCAGCAGCGGCACCTGCCACGCGAAGCCGCGGGACGCGTCCGAGTAATAGTGGAACTCGTCCATGATCACGTCGTCCACCTGAGCGCGCTCGCCTTCGCGGAGCGCGAGATTGGCGAGGATCTCGGCTGTGCAGCAGATGACCGGCGCACCGGGATTCACCGTCGCATCGCCGGTGATCATTCCGACCTTCTCCGGCCCGAAGATGTGGCACAGCGAGAGGAATTTCTCGTTGGCCAGCGCCTTGATCGGCACCGTGTAGTAAGAGCGGCGGTTCTGGCAGATCGCCTTGAAATGCAGCGCCAGCGCCACCAGCGATTTCCCCGAGCCGGTCGGGGTATTGAGGATGACGTTATTCCCGGCGAACAGCTCGAGAATGGCCTGCTCCTGATGATCGTAGGGCTCGACGTTCGTCTCGATCAGGTAATCGAGGAAAGCACTGAGGACCTCGTCGTTTGAGGAAGGATCGGAGACACGGGCGGGGTCGAGCAGCATCGGCGGGGCGGAATGCTGGGGGCCGGGAGGGGGCGGGTCGAGCCCTTCCAGCTGTAGCGGCGGTCTGCGACCGTCGGAAGCTGGCGGCAGCGGCCGCATCGTGCGATTCCCGATTTTCGGGAGCCCAAGGATGCGACTTGTTGCCGCCAAATTGCGACAGTCGCAGATAGCCGCTACATTTGCCGATGGGGCCTCCGCGAATTTTCGCCGGGGAATCCGGTTGCCAAGCCGCGGTGGCTCTGCTGAATTCCGGACCCATGGCGAACGCAACCAACGTCCTTTCCAGCGGCATCGAGATCACCGGTTCCATCCGCTTTTCGAATGACATGATCATCGACGGCAAGATCGAGGGCGAAATCATCTCCGAGAAGGGTCGCGTGACCATCGGCGAGAATGCCACCGTGAAGGGCAACGTCACCGCCGGCGACGTGAAGGTTTTCGGCAAGATCGAGGGCAAGATCACCTCCGAGCGTTGCGAGCTGAAGGCCAAGTCCCGCCTCGACGGCGACATCAAGGCCAAGAACTTCTCGATGGAAGAAGGCGCGCAGCTTTCCGGCCGCACCGAGATCGGCTGATCGCCGAATTATCCGTTTTTCAAAAAGGCCGCCTGCTCGTCAGGCGGCCTTTTTCGTGTCCTGGCTGCTGCGGGTCATGGCATCCGCCGCGTAGATCGCGACGGCGGTCCAGATCAGCCCGAACGAAACCAGCCGCAGCGCATTCATCGGCTCGCCGTAGAGCCGCCAGCCGATCAGGAACTGCAGCGTCGGCCCGATGAATTGGAGAATCCCGAGCGTGGTCAGCGAAATCGTCCGCGTCGCATGGCCGAAGCACAGCAGCGGCGTGGCGGTCGCCAGGCCCGTCCCGATGATCAGCAGCGCCTGCGTGCTGCCATTGCCAAACCATGCCTCCCCGCGGAACGCCTGCCACGCCAGCCAACCTACCGCCAGCGGTGCCATCAGCGTCGTCTCCGCGGTCAGCCCGGCCAGCGCGCCGAGCGGGGCTTTCTTCCGCACCACCGCGTAGAGGGCGAAGGTGATGGCCAGCACCAGCGCCACCCACGGCACGCCCTTCACCGCCGGAAACTGGCAGGCCACTCCGGCCAGGGCGATCCCCACCGCCAGGAGCTGCCGCCGATTCTGACGCTCGCCGAAGAACCACGCCCCGAAGAGCATGTTGAGGAACGGATTCAGGTAGTAACCGAGCGCGCCTTCCAGAATGCGGCCGTTGAGCGTCGCCCACACGTAGAGCAGCCAATTCGACGCCAGCAGCCCGCCGGAAAGCAGGTGCCAGCCGACCCCGCGCCACGAGGAGAGGCCGCGAACCACCTCGCCGAGCTGCCGCCGTCCGCCCATGAGCACCGCCAGCAGCACCAGCGACCACAGCGTGCGATGCGCGATGATCGACAGCGGCGGCAGGAACCCGAGCGACTTCCAGAATACCGGCAGCACGCCCCACAGGAAGAAGGCCACCACCGCGCTGGCCGTGCCGCTGCGGGACTCGTTCACGCCTGGGATTCGAATTTCTTGCAGATCCACGCCACCCGCGCCGCCGCGGACTCCATCTCCAGCAGATCCTGGCGCTCGTCCGGATCGTGGAGAAATTGCTGCGCCATCACGTCCGCGAGGATCGAGGGGTCATCGATCTGCTGGGTCATATTGATCAGCGCCTCGCGCACCTCGGCGGGTAGGCTGCGGGTCACCTGATCGGACGCTTCGTGGAGCGCCGCCAGCGCCGCATTCGACTGCGACTCCGGCTCGAAGATCGATGGAACCGGCAGGATCCGCGCCTTCGGGTAGGGCGAGTCCAGCCAATCCATGAATTTCACCCGGATCACCCCGTGCAGCAGCAGGTTCGAAGTGCCGTCGTCGAGTTCCCGCGACGCCCGCACCAAGCCCATTGTGCCGAGCGGCGCGGCGCAGCGCGACAGATCGTCGGTCTCCTTTCCCAGCAAGCGCCCGATCGCGAAGAAGCAGGTCCCTTGCAGCGAATCGGCCAGCATCATCCGGTAGCGCGGCTCGAAGATGTGCAGCGGCAATCCGCCGTGGGGAAAAAGCGTGCAGTCGGGCAGAAGCATCACGCCACAGGTTTCGGGGATGTTGAGCGACGACATTTGCTGCGGCAAAGGAGGCACGCCCAACCGCCCGCGCAACGCAAAAAAAAGCGAGGTGTTAGGTCCATTCGGAGAAGGGAAACGGCAGCCGTTTTCTCGTAGCGGAACGACTTGCTCGTTTCCGGCTGGGTGCGGGTCGCTAGAACTTGGCGACATCGATTCCCTGATGCGCGTTATCCGCTCCTTATCATCGAGGATAAGGAGCAACCAAGAACACCGGGAACGCGGAATATATTTCAATGCCTTTAAGGATTGGAAGAAGCATCACCGCGGATTACGCGAATATCGCTGATAATAAGAGAAGCGAAAGATGGCGGGCAATATGCTTCCAAGCTTCCGGCATCGCTCTCGGTGCTACTTTCTCCATCCGTGCTATCCGCGCAATCCGCGGTAAAATAATCCAACTTGATTCTCGGCTCCCTCTCCGAGCGGCCAATTCTTAAAGGCATTGGAATTTATTCGCACGTATAGCAAAATCACCTCAATCAAATCAGGAGGATAAATATCAACACAACTAAAACCAGTGGAATAAATTCAGCACCCCCAGTGCTCAGCACTAAATATCCATATCCCGAAATCCCTCTGTCTTTTCCCTCGCCGACCCGCCCCTCCCACTGTTCCGTAGCCCCCGGCCAACATGGAGATCACGGAAGACTGGGTGAGGGGACTGACCGGCTGGAAGCCGTTCAAGGAGGGCAAGACGATGGCCGACCAAGGGCTGGTCGCCGGCCTCAAGCGATCTGCCGACGGGAATCTCATCCAGGGCACCATGCGCGAAGGAAAGCTAGCGCTCCGGCCGATTGTGAAAATCGCCGGCCCTAGCGACGTCAACGTCCAGTGCGGCTGCCCGGACCATCGCGCCACCGGCGGGGTCTGCGCCCACGCGGTCGCCGTGCTCCTGTCCGCCATCGCCGGCGAAAAGAAGCCGGCGGCTGGCGCATCGCCCCAGCAAGCGGCCAAGGCCCCCGCCTTCGTTCCCATGGCGTGGCAAGTCCGGCTTTCCCCGCGCCTTGAATCCGAGTGGCTGGAGGGAAAGCTCTCGGTCCGCCTCCTGCCCGCCGCCGGGGAACCCATCACCGCGGCCGATGCTGCCATCAGCGCTTGGCTGGCCGACCGCGGCCAAGCGGCATCCGGCTCCGCACCGCTCGCCCTGCGCGTCGCCGGGGAAGACGCCGCGGCGTTGCTCGACCGCCTGGCCGGCCACCCGCGGGCGGAGATCGACGGCCGGCCGGGCCCCTTCCGGCTCGATTCGGATCCCGGCCCGCCGCTTCGTTTGGCCGATAGTCGCTTGGAGGGCTCACAGGTCTCTCTGGATCTCGACCCAGGCGAAACACGCCGGAAGCTGGTCCGCTGGGGTTCGAGTCCGGCCTTCGTCGGGGCAGGAACCGCAGCCCGGCTACCGGCAGCCTCGGGCCGTCCCGGCTGGTTCGAGCGCGTGGCGAATCTGGCCAGCCAGGGGAAACTCCGCCTGCCCGTCGCCGAGTTTCTGGCTGATCTCGATGCTTGGCTCGATCTGTTTGAAGCACCCCATCCCGGCTGGCTCGGCAGCCTGCGCTTCGCCAGTGCCGACCCGGACTTCGTCCTCGATCTTGAGGGCTCGCTCGAGGCCCTTGAGGCCACCCTCTCCGTCCGCTACCCCGGCCTGTCCGCCCGAGCGCTGCCCGACCCGGGCGACGACTTTCCCGGCCTGCCCGCCATCGCTCCCGATGGCCACCTCCAGGCCCGACAGATCGACGCCGAGGAGGCCGCCCGGCATCTGCTGGTGATCGCCGGTTTCGAGCCCTCCCAGCGCCGCGCCCGGTTCCAACTGCGCGGTCGCGACGCCATCTTCGGCTTCATCGCCGACGATCTCCCTGCCCTCCGCCAGCGCTGGACCGTGCGGGAAGGGGAGCGCTTCGCGACCGTCCTCAAGCGCGTCCACGTCGTCCGTCCAGAGATCGAACAGAAGGCAGATTTCGGCTCTTCACTGGCGTTTGAATTGTCGTTTCAGACCACCGGAGGCCAGCGCATTCCCGGCCCCGAAATGCGCCGTCTCCTCGGCGGCGGCAAGCGCCGCGTGACCCTCAAAAGCGGCGCGGAACTGGTGCTGAGCCGGACTTGCGAGGAACTCTTCCAGCCACTGGTTTCCGAGATCGGGATCGGCCGACCGGATGAGGAAATCCGGCTTTCTGGAGCTGCGTCAATCCTTTTCCAGAATTTACGGGAAAAACTCCGTAATCCACTCTCTAAAAGCTCGTCGGATAACTCGAACAAGAATGAATACGAAATCATTTCAAACGCCGGTCTTAAGGCCAAGTTGAGACCCTACCAAACCCAAGGATCCTCGTGGCTCACCGATCGTTTGAATCGCCTCGGCGGTGCATTGCTGGCGGATGAAATGGGTTTGGGGAAGACACTCCAAACAATTGCTTCCATCAATCATTTCAAGCAGCATTCCAGCGAGCCCGCGGAGCCCACATTGGTGGTCGCGCCGACATCCTTGATTGGGAACTGGCTGGCGGAGCTGGAGCGGTTTGCACCGGACCTGAAATGCCTCGGATTCCATGGCACCGGCCGGGATCGACTGCGGGATCAGATTTCGGGGGTGGATGTGATTGTCACAAGTTATGGAACCTTGGTCCGCGACCTGGCCTTTCACCTCCAGAGGGAGTACCGGCTGATCGTCGCCGACGAGGCGAGCCTGCTGCGGAATCCGGATGCGGAGATCAGCAAGGCCCTCGCCAAGGTCCGGGCCGGCGGCCGGATCGCCCTGACCGGCACCCCGGTCGAAAACCGGATTCAGGACCTCTGGGCCATCTTCCGGTTCGTGGCACCCGGATACCTGGGCGACCGCAAGGAGTTCAAGGAGCGCTACGAGCCCGCCTCGACCGATCCGAAGGCGTCCGCCGGACTGCTGGAGCGGCTGAGGCTGCGGATTTCGCCCTTCGTCCTGCGCCGGACCAAGGAGCAGGTCGCCAAGGATCTCCCGGACAAGATCGAGATCGATGAGTGGCTGACGCTCGCCGACGACCAAGCCGCGCTATACGCGAGCCTAGCGAGATCCGGACTCGATGAACTGGAGCGCATCCGCGAGCAGCAAGGCGAGGGGGCCGGCAAGATGCATTTGCTGACCCTGCTCCTGCGTCTGCGGCAAACCTGCGTCGATCCCGGGCTCTTGGAGATCCCGGGACGGAAGGATTCAAACAGTGCCAAGATCGATCGTTTGCTTGAGTTGCTCGGAGAGCGCTTCGAGAACGGTGGCAAAACGCTAATATTCAGCCAATTCGCCAAGAACTTACGCCGAATCGAGAATCGCCTCCAAAGTGACTTCGGGAAGGTATTTTGTCTCGATGGCACCACCCGGAACCGTCAATCCTTGGTCGATGCCTTCCAGTCCGAGCCCGGTCCGGCCGTGTTTTTGATCAGCCTCAAGGCTGGCGGCTACGGCCTCAACCTGACCGCCGCCGACGCCGTCGTACACCTCGACCCGTGGTGGAATCCCGCCGTCGAAGCCCAGGCCACCGACCGAGCCCACCGGATCGGCCAGACCCGGCCCGTGACCGTTTACCGCCTGATGACCCGCGACACCGTCGAGGAACGCGTCCGCCGCATGCAGGACAGGAAGCGCGCCCTGATCGACGCCGCCACAGGCGACGGAGACGACAGCGCGCCGATGAATTGGACCAGCGGCGAACTCGAAGGGCTCCTGCGATGAAACAGAACCGAGCCCATGGGAGCGATAGTCACGTTAGCAGGACCCAGAATTGCGGCAGGCTGCCACAGGGCCGATTTCCCAGTCTTGAGCCTGATTGAGTGCTTCCGAATCAGCCTAATACAACTTGTTACAATGCATGTAATGCGGAATTCAAAATGCTGATTCTTGCTTGCTACATTCAGGCATGAGGCGTAAAGCATTCCCATCGCAAAGCTTCACGCCCGTGTTGCTCTGTGTTCCTTACCGCCCAGAGAGGTCCGCTAGCCTCTCTGGGCTTTTTGTGACTTCCCTTTGTGCCCCCAGCCTTACCGCCCCCGACGAACCCTCAACCGGATGATGAGTCTTCCGTTTCAGTTTGGCAGGCATGGTGCGAAGCTGATTGGCGGGAGCCGATCGCGGACGCACTTGGAATTCTCGGGTTTATTGCCGCGATTGTGGGATTCGCGATTGGCGTTCGTCGGTTGAAGCAGCTTTCTCGAGAAGTACGCCGCGCCGTCGCGTTGGTTTCTGGCATGGATCTCTTAACGGCATTGGCGAACGCTGGTACACTAGTAAAACGTCTCAGTTCAGATCTCCAGGTGCCTTCCAAAATGCCTGCCGATTTTTTGGTTCCGCTTGGGCAGCTTCGAGACCTTCTCGTCGAGGCAAAGCATAGAATCCCAAAGGATGATAGCCTTCTCGCCTCTACACTCCAAGGGGCTCTTCGTGAACTCTCCGAGTTAAAGGAGTCCATCGTAGACCGCAATATTGCTGAAAGAGGTTGGACTCGCCCTAAGAGAGTTTTGTTGGTCGGAGTCGCAGATTCAATCAGCGACTCGATTGGCGAAACTATACTCCTGTTAAAATCACAAATCTCTGATAATCATGGACAAGGAAAAGATTAATAAAATTTTCGCCTATCTTGTAGAGTCAACCAAAGACGATACATTAGTTTGGAAAGAAGGTCGGGAAACGAATTCTTTTGTTCTCGATTTCCCCAATTCGTCAGTGCGTGTGGAATATCAGAAGGCGCCCCGGGTTACTTTAATCAACGAAGATGGCTCTGCGATCATCGTGATTACTACGGAGTCCGCGCCCAGCTACGCCATACAGCCTGAAAATCTTTTCGATCTTTTTTATCTCGTAAGATCGAAGGTCTTTAAGGTGGAGAAGACGTTGGACGACTTGCTGAAAAACTTAGAAACTCCTTTTTAAGGTTGACGTCGCACGCGACGGCCTGATAGCCGTCGCGTCACCTTGCTCCGGCAAGGCCCGGTCTAGCGGCCGGTGAGTCTAGCGGCTCAGATGAAACGTAAGGGAACACAGCACAAGAACACGGGCGCGGAATCCTGCTTGAGGATAACCGCACGCATATTCCCGCCCGGGGTCTATCCACGGCACGGGAATGAGGAAGGAAGTAACGCATAGCGATACAGCGGGTAGCCCGCGCCGTGGATCAGACCCGCTCTTGGCGGGCGCGACTTCTGCCGCCCATCAAAATGGGATCGGCAGCGCTGAGCAAACCGGTTGTTCCCTTTCCGGGGGCGCTGTCGATCCTGCCAGGGCATTACCTCTAGGTTCCGTCCAGGACATCCCGGAAGGCTTCGAAGCCGAAAATCACGGCTGCCGGGATTACACAATTTCTCGCGAGAGATCGCCCGGCTTGCGTGGTCGGACTCTGAGCCCGCGTCGCGTCTCGTCCATTGATGACGATTCCCATTCTCGGCAGAGTCCGGCCGCGCTCCAGTCGCGGGTTCTCCACGTGCGCGACTACAGCCCGCCGAACTGGCTGACCGTCGCCGGCGTCTCCAAGAAGCGGAAGGCCATCGAGCGCAAAGGCCTGCCCTCGTTCAAAAACTGGCGCTTCATCACGCTCACTCTCGACCCTGAACTTTTCGAGCAATGCCCCCTTTCCGGCTACCTCCAAGGCAAGGACCACATGCGGCGCTTCCTGTTCGCCTGCCGCGGTGCCGGCCTGTGGAGCGACGACGCCAAATGGTGCTGGAAGATGGAGTTCCAGGCAAACGGCTGGGTTCACTGGCACTTGCTCGTCGAGCGGAAATCGAAGTTCACGCATGACGAACTGCGCGACATCGCCCGCTTTTGGGGCCTCGGCCGGACCAACGTCGAACGGGTCAACGTCCGGGATTTCCTCTACTCGTTCAAATACGCTTTCAAGGCCGTCTACCAAGTTGACCAGGACGGCACCGATTCCCGCAACGTCGCGCCCGAGTGGTTCCTTGATTACCACTCGTCGCGGCTCGTCACTGTCACCGACGAAGACGGCACCCGCCGGAAGGTCAGCAAGCCCGTTACCTTTGCCCGCGTCCGCTTCTGGCAGACTTCGAAGGGCTTTTACACCGGTCTTCAGATCGAAGACGAGCGGCCCGCCATCGAGCCGAAATCGGCCTTGGTCCCCTTCCCCGCTCGCGTCGCCGCGGAACGGTTAGAGCGCTCCGTTCAAGTCGTCTCCCGCGATGCCGGGGGCAACTACAAGTCGAGCGCGGTCATCACTCTTGCCATGTCCAAGGGCCGATTCTGGCACCTCGCGTCATGGCATACAGCCCACGGAGCGGCAGTCGGGCTCGCCGTGGGTTCCTTCGCTGTCCCGGCCTTCATCGTACAACAAAACACAACGTCATGTCTGATCGCACCCCTGATACGGGAAAACCGCCTGTCGCTTCCAGCAGCCGAGAGATTGCGTCAGGAGGGAACCCATTTGCGAACCTCCTGAGCCAAGCCGATCTCGGCATCAAGATCACCGGCCTCGTCACCGCCAAGGACGAGCCTCGCCACGTGTCGGGCATGTCGAAGACGAACAAGCCCTATTCCTTCTGGAACCAGCGGGCCACGGTCTTGGCTGGGTCGGATACCGTCGAGATCACCATTCGCAAGGATGAGGAGGCGAAGCTTCCCGTCTTCGATGTTTTCAGCGTCCGCAAGTTCCGCGTCGTGGGTGTGCGCGTGAATAACGGATTGCCGTCCTACGATGTTGAGCTCGACGCCTAGGTTCCCAAAACCCCTGCCGTCGATGCCCGCGAAGCGGGCGCGGCGGCAGGGGTTTCCTTTCCTTGTTTAAACAAATCATAATTGACCGCAGTTGTTCGACGACTCCGGTTCATATCACAGATTTCGAGCCTGAGTCATCGCGCCTGCGGGCGGGTGTCCAAGCCGATTAGAGAGGTAAACCAATGGACATCGCCATCTTTTCGCTGGGCTTGGGCCTAGCTCTCACTTCTTGGGGCATGATCGCCGCAAATGCGTGGATCAAGCGAGCGGTGGACACTGTCTAAACCCGCCGCCGGTCGGATCGTAACCGGCATTCTACACCAAATGAAAACACTGCAATACTGGGCACAGCGTGCCTCCCTTGCCCTCGCGCTTATGTTCGCGCTCGTCACCGAGCAAGCGCATGCCGCGTTCGATGCCGCCGACGTGGTCACCGAGATCACGACGGCTCAGACGTCCGCCGATACCATCCTGCAAGCGGCGATCGGGTTGGCCATTCTCTTCATGGCCTACAAGATCTTCAAGCGGGCTCTTGGCAAGGTCTAACAGCCTTTCGCCGCCCCGCCCGGATGTTCCGGGCGGGGCCTTTTCGCCTCACCTCAAACACCAGAGCAATGCATGACCTTCGAACAAGGACAGGTGATCATCGACCTTCTAACGGACCTGCGGGCCGTTCTTTCCTTCATCGCTGGCGTTTGCTTCGCTGGTGTTATGGCGTTGGGGCTTGGTTTGCTCTTTCCCAAGGGCTGAGGGCTGAGATTGCCGCAACCGGTGGCAGTTCCGGCACGCACGCATTCGGCAAAACAGTCGTCTGCAAGTGTGGGAATTATCCCATCAATGCCACCGTCTATTACTACAGCGTCAACCAATGGAGACCGTTGCAGTTAGGCCCCGGCAAGCCCGATCAACCGTTGCTTCTCGGCGTTCAGCAGTCGGGTTTGGGTTCGAATGCCCCGCTAGCTGTCGCCGTTCCTTACTCTATCGGCGGGCCTATCGGTAGCTCCGTGACCGTCGCAACTGGAACGTCCACCGTTGCCGTCAGCATGGCGGGAAGTGTCGCCGCGCAAACGAGCGGCCCAATCGTCAATGCCTCTGCGGATCTCGTCGCCGACACGATGAAAATCACGAAGGTCACCAACTACACGGCGGGCGGTGTCTACTACGGGACACCCGTTTACATCAATCCCGTGCAAGTCGAGGGGGCTTTCTCCTTTTGGGTTGATGTGGGCGGGCCTGCCGATTTCGATGGCGACGGTACTCCCGACAGCACCGATAGCGATGACGACAACGACGGCCGGCCGGATGAGTCGGACGACTTCCCAAAGAATGCAAATGAGAAGGACGACACCGACAACGACGGCACTGGCGACAATGCCGACCTTGATGACGACAACGACGGCACTCCCGACCTTCAGGACGATGCTCCGTATGATCCTTTGAAAACTTGGAACGATCGCGATAGCGATGGCATTCGCGACAGCGAGGACAAGTTTCCTGATAACTGGAAAGAGAGCGGCGACAACGACGACGACGGGGTTGGCGACAACACCGACGCCGACGACGACAACGACGGAATTGGAGACCAAGGGGACGAGAATCCCAAGACTCCCGACGTTCGCCCAGGTATCACGCCTGTCCCCTCCGGCAATCAGGGAGACGGTCAAGGAAACCCCGGGACGGGTGATGGATCGGGAGGCCCCGGGCCTCAACCCGGCCCCGGTCCCGGCCCCGGTGAAACCGACGAATTCGGCCAAGGCCAGTCTACTAACAGTGACGAAACGGGAGCTTTTAAACCCGGCGTCGGCCACGACGTGGCCGGTTCGGTTAGTGGGGCCAAGGGCATCGTCGGGAACAAGATTGGCAGCTTCCGTCCATTTGGCTCGGGTGCCATTCCTAGCACGACCACCTATGTCATGCAGCTCCCGCTAGGGGGCTTTGGAGATCGAACGTATACGTTCCATTTCGATGAGTCTCCGTGGACGCTCATCCGTTCTCTCATGCTTCTGGTTGTCGTCTACGTTGTCGGCCGTGATTGCTTTGAACGTCTTTCCATCTGAAGCCATGATCGAGATCCCATCAATGTTCTGGTTTAACAAGGTCAAGGACTATGCTGCGAAGCTGCTCCCCCTTGCTGCAACCGTCATCGCCTTCTTCGCTTGGTTCTTCAACATCGTTGCCCTCGTCTTCGTGGCCGGTGTCGATTGGATAACCTCCACGCTTAACACAATCCAGCTCGCCGGAGGCGGTGCGGAGTTCAGCGTTTGGCCAATGATCGGCCTGCTCAATGCGATCTTCCCGCTTGCGGAGACGCTCGGAATCCTAAGTGCTTACTTCACCTTTTGGGCCGTGATCATTTCCGTACGATGGGTGAAATCCTTCATTCCAACTCTTTCAAACTGATGATTCAGCTTGTTACCGGTGACCTTGGTTCGGGCAAGACGCTTTACACGTCCATGCTCATGTTTGACGCCCTCTGTCAGGGTCGGATCGTCGTCACCAACATCAAGGTCGTTTGGGAGGAAATGGCCCTTCTCGCGGCTCGCTTGCGTGGTGTCGTGCTCGATGAGCGCCAGCTCATCCGGGTGAATCCCGAAGAGGATCGCAACTGGCATCGTGTGATTCCGTGGGGCTCAACTGTTCCAATCGAGGCTTACTTTGATGAGATCCACTTGATCTATAACGCCCGCGACTGGCAGAAAACCGGCACCGAGAACAAGGGCTTGGTTTCCTTCCATTCACAAAGCCGCAAGGCCAAGGTGAACGTGACTTACATCGTTCAGGAAAAGGAAACGATGGAGAAGCAATTCCGGGCGCTCGCCGAGTATGAGCTTGCAATTGTTAGCTCCGATCACGTCCCGCTCGGTTGGATCGTGAAGCTCTTCCCGCGATGCTTCATCGTGAAGGTCATCAGCGTGAAGAAAGGCACCTTGTTAGGCCGTCGCTGGCGTCGATACGACAAGCGGTTTTTCCGCGTCTACGATTCGTTTTCGTTCCTCGACAAAGAGATGGGCGATCTATCCGACGAGGTAACCCGCGTCGATCCCTTCAAGCTCACGCGTGTTCCATTCTATCGCCGTTGGTGGATGGACATTTCCGAGCCCTTCCGCGTGGCTCGTCTTCGCTTCGAGAACTGGAAGGCAGGTCGTGCAACGAATCGCAAGGCGGCCCGCAGGCCTTCCGTGGTCGAAGTTGCAACCGCCGACAGCGAGGGTTGAACCATGGGCCGTATCCTCATCCTTTTTGCGATCGGCGCGGCGATCTGGTATTTTGCATTGCGTCCAAAAGAGGGCGGCAGCGGCTCGTTTATCGGATCGGTGACTAACCTCATCGCGCCCAAGATTGGGCCTTCTGCGTCGAAACCTGCGCCGAGTCCTGTACCGGCCCCGCCTGCCGGATCGACTCCCGCAGGAACGCAGCCCACCGGCAGTGGCGGATTCCCCAACGTGCCAGGGCAACCGACACCGCAAGTCATTCCTTCCATGAGCTTGGCGGCCGGTGCATCCAATCACGCCCCACCGGGTGCGGTCCAAGGAGTTCCTTCCAACGACGTCCCCCCCGTGTCCGACGTTTACGTCATGAACTTCCGGCCCGTCCCTTCCCCTGAATTCCTTCAGGGTTGGGAGCGGTTAGGAGTCATGGCGATTGCAGATCCGGTCGCCCGTGTCGTTTTCTTCCGTGGTCTCGCCGGTCCCTGCGATTCGTTCAAGACGGCTCTCGTCGCAATGGATCAACTCCCCGCCGGATGTTCGGTCCAAGCGTGGACCGTCTACGTTGATCGTCGCGTAGAAAAGGGCTTCGACCTTGTCGCCGCTCTTGGAGCTATTACGGGTGCCACCGATACGAAACTCACGATTGGCCCGTCCGGCCTCGCGCTCGATGTCGGTGCGGATCGGATCTCGGCCGCGCTCGATGTCATCGCGGAAGGCGGATCGGTTGAAGTGGTCCAGAATCCCTATGTTCGGTTGCTCAACGGAGAACCCGCCAAGGTCGAGAGCACGCAAGAGGTTCCCATTGCCGAGACCATCGTCTCTAACGGGATCTCGCAAGGTTCGATCCGATACCGCAAGGTGGGGCTTCAACTGGAGGTCACACCGACGTTTTTTGCCAACGACCGCGTTCGCCTTGGAGTCGTTCAGACAAATGGCGTCGTCGGTGCCAGCGTCCAAGTTGGAGGGAACAGCGTGCCAGTGATCCAGTCGCAAACGGTTAGCAGCGTCGCCGACATGACAGTCGGTCAAACCCTTGTCCTCGGTGGCGTTCGAACTACTAGGAACGTCGTAAAAAAGCATCTCATCGGATCGAGCACGGAGATCAGCGAAGGCGCGCTGTATGTGATCCTTTCGACCTACACCGACGAACCCAAGGCAGTGCTCGTAGACGCACCCGAGCAACCGTTTCCGGCTGGTGTGCTCGATGCCCCTCCCCCGCTCACGGAGCCCGCCACAGAGGGCCGCGACTGGATCATTGGGGAACTGCTTCCGCCGCGTGACTGGCAATCGCAGGAAAAGGCCTTCTTGCGCGAAAGACGGGCTCCCGCTAAGTGAGTCCGCGTGAAATCTGCTTTGCCTAACTGGATCTGCGCCGCCTGCCTCATCATCATCACAGTCCTTTTCGCCGGTTGGTCCGTCTATGGAGCCCTTGCGGTGCACCAATGGAATGAGTTGGGTCGTCGGATGGAGGCGGATGAGGCTAAGTCACGGGAAACCTTCTCCTCGCCATATCGGCCGCAGCCGTCCGGCAAGAGCCCTGAGTGGGGAAATTAGGGCTCCAAGGCCCACCTTGGCCGGGTCAAGGGGTGGAACCCCTGCCGCCGGAGGCGCTTTTACGCATGTGGAATTTCAATCCCGGCCCAAGTGCTGGAAAAGTAACACTAACGACGGGCCGCAAGGATCACGGTCACAACAACCACGACCGCGAGGACCGTGGGAAGAAAAAATGGATTCTCAAGCATGGGAGGCGCTCTGCAGTAAACCTAGAGGAATGCGCCGGCGTCAACCTATGGGTCGCTGCGATCGGTAAAACCTCTGGGTGGCGATCGAGGCGAACCCATGGGAATGACCAGGTGAGAACCTATGGGTCACGGCGCCGGCGTCTTGTATCCCTTCGTCAGTGCCTCTGTGATGGCACCCGCCTTTTTCGGCGTCTTCTTTGCCGCCTTTTTCGCGGGCGCCTGCGACCTCTGGGTTTCGCCCAGGACTTTGATCACGGCGTTCGTAAGCCATGCGGATCGTTTCAGGCCGGCGGCCTTGGCGGCCGCGTCGATTTGGGCCGTCTCATCCTCGGAAGCCATCAGCGAAAGCGTCCGGTTCCGGGGCTTGAAACCGGGCTTGTAGGCTTCTTGGTAGCCTCTGCGGCCGGTGCGGATGTAGTGGTGTTCCATAAGTTAGAGTTCGGGGTGGTGAATGATGATGCGGGCGGGCCAGCGGTTTTGGCGTTGCCGGAATTCAAAGTAGAAGCCGCATACGAAGCATTGGTAATGATTCGGCGGGAGGTCGCCCCGCAAGTCGGTGTCCATCCAATCGCGGACGCCTATGCATCGCTTGCAAGTGGGGCACCAAAGGTGCGTGCAGAGCTGCGGGTCTAACGGTTCAGTCCGTAGCCGATAGATCGTCGAGCTCGATGACTTCGAGCGTCGTGCCTGGGTAGCTGCCATAAAAACCGAACATGAGGGTTAGGAGGGCATTGCGGTTGTTCGTGTCCAGCGCCGAGGCGGGGCCACGAAGGAACGGCTCCAGCTGAACTAGCGTGCGGCGGCCGCGCTCGCTGCCCTTGAGCTGCTGTGCGGCCTCCGCGAGCTGCTCGCGGCCGGGATTGGTGTAGAGCTTCATAGCTGTTGCATCCATTGGTTCCATAGCCTGATTGCGCGGGTCGCCACTTGCACGGGTAGCACGTCTTGCGACACGCCCTTGTGGGTTGCTTCCAGCAGGACGTTGTCGGGTCCCATTACCTCCATGCCGATGGTCCAGAACTCGGCTTTCCCGTCCACCTCCACGGTGATGATTTGGCGTTGGGTTTCCATGTTAGATGAAAATTGCGAGGTGAATTGAGGGTTCAAGCTTCGTGCCTGGGTAGTGGATCACCGAGGCAATGCCCGATTTCTTGTCGGGGTATCCAAACTCGTAGAACCAAGCCTCATCCAACCGGCGCTTCGTTCCGGTGGTCTTGAACATCGGTCGGCGATAGTCGATGTGCACCGGGTCGGTGGGGGAAAGCTCAAGTTGCTTCCGGATCTCTGCCTTGAGCTTCTGGTGGCCGATGGGGCATTTCGGTATCTGAGAGGTCGCGTGGGACATGCGTATAAGTTACAATTCCGTATCTCGTTTTCAAGCATAAACCTAGAGGTCGCGACTGTTTTTTTGCGTGGAAATCCCTTAATCCTCAAGGCCCGGAGGGCTTGCATGCTGTCTGCGATCCCGCCTTGTGTTGTATCTAACAGAATTCGTGTCGCCGGGGCGCTGATGCCCGAGCCGGAGGCCGGAAGGTGGGTGGATCGAAACCGGGTTTGCGGAACTCCGCAGGTCTGGCGGGTCCATCGGGCCGGTGGAACCCCGCACCCCACTCGATGCAATGACTTCAGCGGCGGTCATGTGCGTGGCCTCCCCTGTGGGTTGCTCCGCCGCCATCAGATTGGCCGTCAGTGGGGCTGTTGGCCGTTTGCCCGCGCGCCCGCCCGCCGGTCGCGCCGCGCAGCGTGTCTTTGCGCGACCGGCGGGCGGTGCCTTTGCGCGGGGGCAAACGGCCCCTTTAAATCTCCTACTGTTGGGCGCTCAGCGCCCCGGCCGTAGCACAGCGGAGGATCAAGCGGAGCGACCCTCTCCTCACACTGGGATTTCTTACCGCAGACTCCCGGAACGAGGGCCTTCGCAGGGAGGCTTTGCGACCGAGAATGAGTCCCGGCCGGGTGTCGAGGACTGCCGACCTTTGCCGATTGTGTCCCCTTCCCTCCTTCATGGTGGAATTTTCCCCGCTATTGAGACGAAAAACGTCACCGCGGCTCAGGAATGCCGTGTGACGTTCATTGAAATCGCTGCAAGTCGCTCGGAATCAATCCGGACCGTCTCAAAATAGACTTGTTACAACAGGCATAGGGCTGATTCCGATAAGGCTTTAATACCGCTCGATTTTGACCTTATATTTATTTTGAATGTGCATAACAACTTCGGTTATGCTTGCATCGACCGCGTCCAAAATCGCAAGATACCCCTCTTGTGTAAGCGTTCGATCAAGATCAAAATGATGAACGACGCCGTGGCGATACTGAATGATCTCTTGGATTCGATTCTCCAGAAAGGATACTTTGCGCCCAATGCGCCGCTTTTTGAATAGTATTTTCCTTACGTCGATTTTAAGCCAATCAATATAAGCTTTGTTTAGCTGCGCAAGGTTCTGAAATGTATACGCGCTGGCAATCACATCCTCAATACTCTCCTCGCCTTTGCCTACTTTTAGCAATATGTCAAAATCGACTCGAAGCTTGTATTCGCTTCGCTTTGAGATCGCAAATGTATCGTAAGTGATCAGTATTCTGAATAATCGTGAAAAGAAGTATTCAAACATCGAAACGGCAAACGGGACTAATCCGTTGTACAGAACTCTAGAAGGATCATGGCGATTAGCAAACTCAATGAAGTCTCGTGACTTCTTTGAGGTGGAAGGGGTAATAGCCGGGCTGGAGAACGACGCATCGGGCAGGGCGTGTCTCACAGCGTCCATGTCCTGTTTGACTCTTTGAAAGACAGCGGTAACTCCTCTGCTTATAGGCGTGCTCTCGTCTTTCCAAAGAGTGGCATATTTATTCGTGCCGTAGTCCCCCTTTATGGTTCCTCCGAACCTCCTTCTTGCGCCACGCAACACCTCGTTAAGCATGCTGACATCGTGCCAACTTGCGCTAACAAGGTTTCTCACGTGTAGGGCCCAATCATTTCCGGTAATTAATTTCTCTTCGTCTCGGATCGGATAAACATCTGCTGACACTCCATCGATCGAGCGATAATCTTTCGAATCAAACCACGAATAATTGAGGGTTCCCTTTGGCCAATCCCAAAAATGCCCACACCTCACAAAACCTAAGGATTCGAGGTAATCTTTAAGTTCTGATCTTGATGCCTTTTGCGGATATAAAGTGAGATCGCGGCCCATCGTTTGGCGTAATTTTGAAGTTCTTGGCAATTGGATGCCACGTCGAACGCGAGTTTCCAAGCAGTTTAAGGCGTGCGTTCGACGCGGTGCCTTTGATTGCGCCCAATGCGATTGGAAAGAATCTGCGTGCCAGGGCTGCGCGTCGTGGTAATCTTCCTCCGGATGAGATTGGACTGAGGGAGCCGGCAGATGCCGGCAGGATCAGGGTGGTCGGAGATTTCTGCGACCGCTCTGCCTGTTTGGGAGAGTTCAAAATCGCCTTTCGCGTTCGAGGTCGCAGTACACTACGCGATCTCGTCATATGTCGATGATCTGGTTCTGTTAGGGAATTCGCTTCAACAAATCATGAGTAAGCCTAAAGCACGTCGCCAAGCCCTGAATGCTCTGCATGCCTTCGAACTTTTCTGCCGTGAACACTCGTTTGGACTGCCGGTCTGGCTCGCATCGGACTACCTGAACATGACGCCCCAGGGCGTGCACCAAGCATCGGAGCGCGGGTGGATTGCTTACTTCCAGCACGGGCGAAATCGACTCTACTCCTACAAAGACGTGATCCGCTATCGATGGAAGAGTCGGAAGTTCAAAGACAACGCCCCGCCGGTCCCCTACCCGACTGGCGCACGGTATGACTTCGATCTCGTTCCCGAGTCCGCATCTGCACCGACGCCGCCAGACGTGCTTGCCGCTCATAATGCTAAAATTCGTGCTTCCCTGGAGGACGCAGCAAAAGAGATTGCAGCCATGCAGAAAGCAGGACTTCCGTGGCCGCGACCGCGTATCTAACAGCCCCCTTCCCAAGTGAGAATCTATCGCATAACCTATTGACTGTCTGCATGTAATGCGGAATTCAAAAAGGTGGTTTTCGGATTGGTTCTGCTTGCCCCGTGCCAGCAATCGGCGCAGAGACTCCCCATCGCAGAAGCTTCACGCCCGTGTTCCTCTGTGTCTCATTATCGCATTGGGGCGATCGCGCCCAAGGCATTTTTTTTGAGAAGATGAACGATGACCTTTTGCCGGATGAAGAAGCACCGCCAATCTTGAGCGTCAGCGACCGCGTACAGGATTTCGAGTCGTGCCGCGGCAAAGTCCTTCAGCGATTCTCCCAGATCGAATTCCAAATCGACGGTTTGATAGCTGAATACGTGAACCCAGCAATGGGACGTCAGATCTTCTTCAAGGACGTTGTCCTCAACAGCTTGGTCATGCCGTTTAATGGCAAGGTCAGAGTCTTGAGGCATATCGCCTCCGACACGGGTTGGCAGGCACTCGCTAAATGTGGCGGGCACTTCAGCACCCTGATGGAGACGCGGAACCAGTTTGCTCATGCGCACGGTCGTGTAGCGATCCTTATGAGACTCGACGAAAACCTCTCCTCGATCTCGTCCGATGTTACATGCAGAATGCTGAAGATCAGCGGTTCGGGCGAAATTTCGCAGGTCGATTTCCGGGACGCCTACCAAGACTTTGACAAGGCGGCTTCCTGTATTGAATCTGCTCTTCAGGAGGCGCGGCGTGATATCCACTTGGCTACTCCTCCTCCCAACTCGGTTCAAAATATGATTGACCAGTTCGGCGCGTCCTAATTTTCGTCTTTTTAGCGGCTTTAACGCAATATTCCGGTGTCGTAGCCGAATAAAACGTAACGGAAACACGAGAATACGGTCGCAAAATCCTACTGAAGATAACCGCACGCATCTAGCTTCCGGGGTTATTCGCGGAACGAGTTCGTGGGAGGAAGTATCGCATAGCGCTACAGCGGGTAGCCCGCGCCGTGGATCAGACCCGCTCTGACGGGCGTGACTTCCCTGATGACTGGGCACGGCCTGCTGTCAACGGCCTCCCCTACGGCTCACGGTGGCGCTCCAATCCCCTTCAATGCGCGACCTTTGATTCGAGAAATGCCACGAATTCGTCTGCGCTTACCTGGGTGGAATCCAAGGCGGAGATCGGGATCAGAGAAAATTGCTTGGAAGCAAGATGGACAATCACCAGACCCTCCACCCTCTGAATCTTGGTCACAGAACTCCAAGGGCAGAACGAGACGATTCCGCACGCAGTTTCAGTGAGACCGGCATCCCCAATCTCAAGCTGAATCGGGTGGCCGGTTCCCTCGCGGGCCTGAGCATCAATCGACCGGCGATGGAACTTCGTGTGAGGGATTGCGGCCTTCAGATTTTTGATCGCGAAGAAGACAGCGATGATCGCCAGCAACGTGTGATCGAGCTTGGCCGAACAGAGGTAAGCCAAGACCAGCAGCATTCCATTGGTTCCGAAAACGCCGGCATAAAACGGCAGGGGCTTGATTGACGTGCGGGGCGTTATGGCATCGAGGAAGGCCCGTCGATCGGTGTACGAAAGCGAATATTGGAGGTTCATCGGGAGCCCTGAGATTGAGATTGCTTACCCTGCCAGCCCCGGCGAACGCCAGCTCTCGAACAACCAAGCTCAGAGACCGGGTTGGGCCTCATTTGCGTCGAGAGACCAAGACAATCGATCCGATGCACGCCCCAAGCAACACTGCCTCAATCAGTCCCCAAACCACCCAGAAACGCAGGGTGCGATCAATGGCATGCTGGGCGAAAGGGCTAAGAGACCAAAGGAGGACAAAGAGAGCAAGCCAGCCACCGACGACAATCCTACAGAGGACTTGTATGGCTCTCGCGTAGGTCATACGCGAGAAAATCACGGATTTTCAAGACGGAACAGACTTTCATCCGGCTGACCAGAATGCTTCGCCGGTCGATCTCCGCGGGCTTCACCGGTTCTATCAATGGCGGCTCATCATGCTCAGGCTCCGCCTTCGCCGAAGGATTTCCTCACCACGACTTCACCTCATCGTTGTCGCCGAATTTCCCGTCGGGGCCGAAGCTCCAGACGATGACCCTCTTCTGCCGGACGACCTCACCCTGCCGGAATGGATTCGGGATCTCATTGTCGGAATCCTCGTCGAACTTGATGTGCAAGGGGCGGCCCCAGGCATCGTACATGCCTTCGATTTGATTGCCGGAGTAAACCAAGCCCCCTTGGTTCTTGTTGCTGGCGATCTTCGGGGTGAGGAAGACGATCTGCTGGGGATTCTGCAGCTCGCTTCCGGGGTCCTCCTTGGCGAGCAGGATTTTCAGAAGCTCCGTTCCGGCCTGGCCTTCAGCGGTCAGTTCATCCGCGCTGCCGACGCTCGGGAACCTGCTGTAGGTGTTATAGAATTGATCCAGAGCCATGGACAAATCCGTGACGCAGGTCTTGGTCACCAACTCGTTCTTCCGCTGGTTGACCTTCGCGATGGCACCAAAGCCCATCGCGGCGAGCACCATGATGATGGAAATGACGACGAGAAGCTCGACGAGTGTGAAACCAGACCGTGAGCGAGGATAGAAATGGGTTTTCATAGATCTAGGACTCCAAGCTCTATGAATAGAGCGGATTTCTAGCGCAGTGGCAATGGGCAAAAGCGAGGGGTCAGGGCAACCGCACTTGGACTTAGAGAACCGCGAATGGAAGCCAAGCGGCGCGAATGGGATCGATCACCCCTGCCCGTCCGTCCTGAATGGCACGGGATTAAGGCCAGTTGCGCCTCTCGGATTCACTGGGAACGCGGAATTTATTCCGCCTCGACGGCCGGTTCGCCGGGGCTTCCAGGCGGAATAAATTCCGCGTTCCCAGTGTGCCGTGGCGCGCCGATCACAGACTTAGTCCCGTGCCTTCGGGTCCGTCCTCCAAATCGGTCCGGGTTGTCGCGCGCCAGACCGGCCGGCCCTGTCGCCACTCTCACTCCTTCACGGAAACCGTGACCGAGGTGATCTCCCGCTTGGCGTCGGTCTCTTCATCGCCGTCGTCGAAGTCGACCTCGCAGACAAAGCGATAGCGCCCCTGCTCCACCTTCACGCAACTGAAGTAGTAGTAGGTGTCCTTTTCGATCCGCACCGTGAGCGAGCCCCGGACTTGCATGCGCTCCAGCCCCTCGCCCACCAGGCCGAACGTGTGGCGGCCAGCATCGACTTCGTGCGTGCCCTTCGGCTTGCCGTCGATGGTCTCGATCGAAAGCCGCAGCTTCTTACCCGAAACCCAGACGATCGGGTTGGCTGCACGGTCTTCATAGACCCACGCGGTGTCAGAGGTGACCGGCCGGTAACTTCCGGGACCGGCGCAAGAGGCGAGGACGAGCAGGAACGGCAGGATCGGCAGTTTCATCAGGGAAGGCGCTCCGGAGGCTGGAGAGATTCCGGCGTCCTGACAAGGAGCCTCCCCGCCGGACAGGGCTACCGCATTGGGAAATCCGATCCGCGAATGGACGCCAATCGAAGCCAATCTCCAAGGGGAGCAAGGGCCCAGCCGTCAGGGAGGATCGACCAAGAGACCACCCGGCAGCCACATTGGATCGCATTCGCGTCGATTGGCGTCCATTCGCGGTTGCCCTGGTGGTATATTCCCCTGGCTGCCCCAAGACCCAAGTGCCCGGAGAAACGTATATCTATGAGTTGGAAGCAATGACGATCGCTGCGAGGATCGCTCCAGCAATCAATGCCATGACCAGCCAGCCGCCGCCGACCCCATTGAGCGGCCGGAGCTTCTCCTTGCTGGCGTAAGGATCTGGCGTCTTCGACACGAACGGTCGGGGTTCCATCTGTTTCGGCGGTTCGTGCTTCATCCTGAGGAGAGGAGTTGCTGCGTCGCCGGAGATTGGAACAACAACAAATCCATGGAACTGTTAGAAAAGTGCCGGATTTGTTGCAAAGCGAGATGGGTCATCGGCTGGAGGGCGTTCCCACGCGGGCTGACGCTTCTGCCAGCCCGTCAGTTTAGCTGAGGCCATACTGGCTGGTTCCGGCCGGAGATGGAGGGGATGAATCCCGCATTCCCAGTGAGCCCGAGACGAGGTCTCCCAGAGTCTTTCGAATTTCGTCTGTTTCGCTCGTTTCGTTGTTCTCCACCTACGTCGTGTCGATGACGGCGGAAGCACCCGGGCGCTTCCCCGCAGGAGGGCTGCTGGCTTCGGGCGGCAGCAGGGCTGTGCGCAGTCCGGGTCTTCGACGGCTGGTGCGGGCTCGGTGGGTCTGGGCGCGTGGATCTGAAGGCGGGCATTGAGGGACCACTCGGGCCGGTCTGGAGACCGGCGCTCCCCGGGGGAGCTGTCTCGTTCCATCACGGCGTCATATGCGAGTCGCTTGCCCCTTGCGCGGCGTGAGTCGGTCGGTAAGCTCCACGCAGCTTGGCCACCATGAATGATTCCCCCGCCCTCACCGACTATGATGTCGTCATCTTTGGCGGGGCCTTTTCGGGCTCGGCGCTGGCGCTGCTGCTGAAACGGGCGCGGCCGGAGACCCGGGTGCTGATCGTGGAGAAGTCGGAAGTCTTTGACCGCAAGGTCGGCGAATCGACCTCGGAGGTCGCTGGGTGCTTCCTGACCCGGGTGCTAGGGCTCGCCCACTATCTTTCCTGCGAGCATTTCCAGAAGCACGGGCTGCGGATGTGGTTCACCACGCCAGAGAACGATTGCCCGAACTCTTGCTCGGAGATCGGGCCGAATTCACAGGCGCGCTTCCCGACCTACCAACTCGACCGGGAACTTCTGGACCAGCACATGCTGGAACAGGCCCAGAAAGAGGGCTGCGAACTGCTGCGGCCGGCATCGATCAAGTCCTTCGAGCTGAATGGCGCGGGCAAGAACGCGATCGTGCTGAAGCACAATGGCGAGACGCGGACGATCACCGCCGGCTGGGTCGGGGATTGCTCCGGCAAGGCTTCGCTGGTCGCCCGCCAGCGCGGACTGTGGCGGAAGCTGGAGGATCACCCGGTGCACTCGATGTGGGTGCGCTTCAGCAACGTGCTCACGCTAGATTCCCACGAGGCGCGGGTGAAGGCACCCTGCCTGAAGGACGGCCCGTCGGTGGGGCGTGCCAGCGCGACGAATCACCTGATGGGCCGCGGTTGGTGGTCGTGGATCATCCCGCTGTCGAATGGCGACTTCTCCGCCGGCGTGACTTGGGACGAGCGGATTTTCGCGCCGCCGTCGGAGGGCTCGGTCGGCGAGCGGGTCAAGCAGCACCTGGTGACGCACCCGATCGGCAAGCTGATGTTCGCCGATGCGGTGCCGGTCGAGAATGACGCCCGAATTTACAAGCACCTCCCCTACTATGCCACGGAGGTCTGTGGCGATGGCTGGGTACTGGCCGGCGACGCGGCGGGTTTCATGGATCCGCTCTATTCGCAGGGCCTGGACTACTGCGCCCACGCGACTTACTGCGCCCACAAGATCATCCTCAAGGGGTTGCGCGGAGAGTGCGTGAAGATGGCGCTGGCGACGCACAATGAGATTTACCCGCAGTCCTACCAGCGGTGGTTCCACGGTCTCTACCGGAACAAGTATCAGTATCTCGGCGACTCGGACCTCATGCACGCGGCATTCCTGATGGACATCGCGGCGTATTTCATCGGCCCGGTGCGGGCGGTGTATGCGGACGCCGACCGTGAATACTCGACCATGCCCTACAACGGCACCGGCGGAGCGATCTTCGCGCGGTTCATGCGCTTTTATAACCGGCGTCTCGAGACGATCGCCCGCAAGCGGCTGATGGCCGGGACCTATGGGAAGAATAACCTGAAGCACCGACACTTGGTCCGGGTGCCCTTCGAGCCGAATATGAAGGCGGTGCGGCACTTGCTGGGCGGGATGAAGGTGTGGATGAAACTGGAAGCGGAGACCATGTTCATCCAGCCGGTGGCCGCGCTGCCGGATCCGATGGAGAAGAGAATGGCTCAACAGGTGGCTGAGGTTTCGTGACAAGGGAAGAAAACGGAACCGCCAAGACGCCAAGGGCGCTAAGTTTGAGAGAGGGGCCGGGAGCGCCGGTCTTCAGACCGGCCTGAATGGTCCTTCGCTGCCGGTGGGCTCTGCAACTGATTCTTCCACCGATCACCGATCACTGATCACCCGGCACTTCCCGCCTCCCTTTGGCGCTCCGGGACTTCGGCATTTCCCGACAGATCCCCTCCCCGCCGGACTTCCCTGGTGGAAGATCCGACGGGAATTTTCATCGCGCCTTCACGTGAAATTCCGATACACCGTCGAGCATCCGCATCGTTAGAACGATCTTATCCCATGGAATACGCCTCCGAAACTGAAGTCACCACCGCCGGGAAGCACGTCCGCTCGCTGTCCGCAGCGCTCAATCAGGTGCTATTCGGCCAGGAGGAACTCGTTGATCTGGTGCTGACCGGGGTGCTGGCACGGGGCCACATCCTGCTCGAAGGCCTGCCCGGATTGGGCAAAACCGAGCTGGTCAAGGGCCTGTCGAAGACCCTGCGGCTCGGCACCAAGCGCGTCCAGTTCACGCCCGACCTGCTGCCCGGCGACATCACGGGAAACCCGGTGCTCCAGGAAATCGAGGGCCGCCGCGCCTTCGTGTTCCAGCCGGGGCCGTTGTTCACGAACATCGTGCTGGCGGACGAAATCAACCGCGCCTCGCCGAAAACGCAGTCGGCGCTGCTGGAGGCGATGCAGGAGCGCCGCGTGACCGTGCTGGGCGAGACCCACGATCTTCCCAAGCCCTTTTTCGTGCTGGCGACCCAGAACCCGATCGAGCTGGAAGGCACCTACCCGCTGCCAGAAGCCCAGCTCGACCGCTTCCTTTTCAAGCTGGAGGTGACCCGCAACAACGTCGAGACGCTGGAGCGCATCGTGACCCAGCGCGAACTCGGCACCGAGCCCGTGGTCGAGTCGATCATGGATGCCTCCACCCTCGATGAGGTGCTCAATCTGGTGCGCCGCATTTACCTGCCGGACGTGGTCGCAAACTACATTGCCCGGCTCGTGGACGGCAGC
This sequence comes from Luteolibacter arcticus, assembly GCF_025950235.1. NCBI lineage: Bacteria > Pseudomonadati > Verrucomicrobiota > Verrucomicrobiia > Verrucomicrobiales > Verrucomicrobiaceae > Neoluteolibacter > Neoluteolibacter arcticus. The sequence goes on from NZ_JAPDDT010000001.1 coordinate 750,261, forward strand.
CATCCGGGCCAAAGCTCCGCCGCCCGCGGCATCCGCTACGGGGCGAGCCCGCGCGCCGCGCTCTCGCTGGCCTCGGCCGCGAAGGCCCGGGCGCTGATGAACGAGCGGACCCACGCGTCGTTCGAGGACGTCCGCTTTGTCGCCACGGCCGTCCTGCGCCACCGCATCGTGCTGGAATACAACGCGCGGGTCGAAGGATTGACGAATAACGACATCGTGCGCGCTTTGATTGAGGAAATCCCGTTCCAAGGCGGCGCGACTCCAAAGACTCTCAAGACGGCGTGATCCGCTGAAGTTCCAAGTAAGAAGTTCCAAGTTCCAAAGCGGCCGGAACACGCTATCTCCACCGTTGCCTTTCATGCTCAAACGCCTGCTCTTCCTGCTGGTCTCCCTCGTCGCTCCGCTGGGGGCGCAGGAGGTGCTCTTCAATCACGTGCCCGACCCGAAGGCGAAGACGCGGGTCGAGGCGGTGGCGCTGTTCAGTCGGCCGGCACCCGGCGGCTTCCTGCCGGTGCGCGTGACCGTGAACAATCCCTCCGAACAGGAAGGGCGGATCACGATCTCCACGGAATCCTCCGACGGCAGCCACGGCGGCCAGGGCAGCGAGGTCTCGTCCTCCTTCGACCTGACGATCCCGGCCAAGCGGACCAGCGTCCATGACCTGCTGGTGCCGTGCGCCACCCTGCTGAATTACCGCTACGGCGGGAACGTGACCATGGAGGTGCGCCTCTCCGGTTCCTACGGCGGGAGCTCGGGCAACCTGCGGACCAGCTACCGGGATAACCAGCCCGCGGTGCTGCTGAGCGAGCCGCTCTTCACGCCGAATGCGTCCATGCTGGATAGCCAGGTTTCCAGTTCCAGCAGCGGCAGGCACTATGGAGGTGCTGAAATCTTCGCGGGGAAATTCGACGCGCGTTCGCTGCCAGAGGATTGGCGGGCATATGCGGGCTACGATGGGATCGCGATGACCGATACCGACTGGGGAAATGCCAGTCCCGGCGCGCGCACGGCCATCCTGCGCTGGAACCGCCTCGGAGGAGAGCTGATCATTTACACGCTCTCCACTTCGTCCGACCTGTCCACGCTCGGGATTGCCGACGAAGGCAAGGGTAGACGCACGGCCGACCGCAGCTTCGGCCGGGTGACGCTGGTGCCGCTCGCGCCGACCGGCGGCACCTTGACACTAGATGCAGCGCCGACGGTCGAGCGGTTTCATGACCACTCCCGGATGACGCCTGTGAATGAAGGCATCCGCAACGACTTCAGCGGCGCGTGGCACACCAAGGCGGAGTTCGGCGATCAGCGCTACAACTACGGTCTGTTCATCCTGATCCTGGTCGCCTTCGGCGTGCTGGTGGGGCCGGTGAATCTGTTTGTCTTTGCGAAATCCGGGCGGCGGCACCGCTTGTTCATCACCACGCCCTTGATCGCGCTCGGCACCAGCGTGCTGCTGATCGCCTTGATCATCCTGATCGACGGATTCGGCGGGCGCGGCATGCGCACCGTGCTGATGGAAGTGCGGCCGGACGATGGCGAGAACTCCGCCTTCATCATGCAGGAGCAAGTGAGCCGCACCGGCGTGCTGCTTGGCGGCGGCTTTACCGTGAGCGAGCCCGCGGTGATCACCAGCGTTCCGCTCGCCACCGGCCAATGGTCACGCCTGACCACTGACAATGACGGCGGCGGGATGCGCTACGAGGAGAAGTTCACCGATGGCAAGCTGGAGGTGGATGGCGATTGGTTCCAGAGCCGCTCCGAGCAAGGCCACTTCCTGAGGGCCGTGATCCCCACTCGTGGGCGGATCGAGGCGCGCAGCGAAGGTGGCACCCCTTCGTTCCTCTCCACCTTTGATTTCGAGATCGGCACGCTTTACTACCATGACACGGCCAATGGCTGGTGGAAGGCGGAGAAGATCGTGCCGGGCAAGGCCTTCACCTGCACCAGCGTGCCGCCGGAGGAAGTGATGGCGTTCGTCAATCAGGCCTCGCTGCAACTCGCCGGGCGAAGCCGCCGCGTGCTTGGCCTGCAGAAGGACATCGCCTCGCTGCACGAGCGACCCGGCCATTTCATCGCCGTGACCGAGAATGCCCCGGCGATCGAGACGCTGAAGGGCATCGATTGGACCAAGACCCGCACCTACATCACCGGACCCATCGCGAAGCCATGAGTGACGCCGCCATCAAAGTTCACAACCTCTACCGCTACTTCGGGCAACTGAAGGCGGTGAACGGGATCTCGTTTGAAATCCCGCATGGCTCGGTCTGCGGCTTCGTCGGTGCGAATGGTGCCGGCAAGACGACCACGATGCGCATCCTCGCGTCGCTCGACTATCCGACCATGGGCACGGCGGAGATCTGTGGGATCAATGTCGTCCATCATCCGGACGAAGTGCGCAAGCTGATCGGCTGGATGCCCGATCACTTCGGCAACTACGAGCACATGACGGTGGTCGAGTATCTGGACTTCTACGCCCGCGCCTTCGGCTACCGGGACAAGGAGCGCAAGACACGGGTGCAGGAGGTGATGGAATTCACCGATCTGATCCCGCTTGCCGACCGCTTCTCTAACAAGCTGTCGAAGGGCATGACCCAGCGCCTCTGCCTCGGCCGCGCGCTGCTGCATGACCCGCAGGTGCTGATCATGGACGAGCCCGCTGCCGGCCTCGATCCGAAGGCACGCGTCGAGCTGAAGCACCTGATCCGGGTGCTGGCCCAGGAAGGAAAGACGATCTTCATCTCCTCTCACATTCTCTCCGAGCTGGGCGAGATGTGCGACTCGCTGCTCTTCGTGAACGGCGGCCGCATCGTCCACCACGGCGACGCGGAGACCCTGAAGCAGGGTACCGACTCGGCCGGCGGGATGCTTTACGACGTGCAGGTCGTCGGCAATCCCCAGGCGATCTCCGACTGGTGCGTGGTGAACCCGAACGTCGAGTTCCTGGAAAGCCGCAAGGCCGGCGGGCGCATCCGCATCGAGTCCAGTGAACCGGAGCGTGCCGCGGAGATCCTCGCGCGCATGGTTAAAGACGGCCTGAAGGTGACGGAGTTCCACAAGGAGCAGCGCAATCTCGAGGACGCCTTCATCGACATGCTCGGCCGCATTGACCGCGGCGAAGGGGCCCTGCCGACCGCGCCGAAGTCCGAGCTGCCTGCCTTCACCCCGCCTGAACCGTCGAACAACTGATGAGCGCCAGCGCCGCTACCCCCGCCGCCGTGCCGCCTCCCGTGGCCGGCCAGCTCGACGAATTCAGCGACAAGCTGTCGCCGATGCTGGTAAAAGAACTGCGCCAGGGGCTCCGGGCGAAGACCTTCGTCATCCTTTTCCTGGCGCTGCAAGGCCTGCTCGCCGTGGTGCTGCTGTCGGCGATCGGGGCGAGTTCCGACGGCGACTCCGGGCTCACCGTCAGCCGGGTGATCTTCTTCTTCTTCTCTCTGGCCGCCCTGGTGGCGCAGCCGTTGCGGGGCGTCGGTGCCCTGCACAATGAGATCAAGGGCAACACCATCGACCTGATGGTGCTCACCCGTCTCGGCGCATGGCGGATCGTGCTCGGGAAATGGGTCGCCATCGTCAGCCAAACGGCGCTGCTGCTCACGGCGATCGTGCCCTACCTGATCCTGCGCTACTTCTTCGGGCGGATGGATCTGTTCGCCGAGCTCTTGCTGCTCGGGCTGATCTTTGTCGGCTCGGCGATCTTCACCGCCCTCACCGTCGGGTTGTCGGCGATTCCCTCGATCCTCGTCCGCGGGCTGCTGCCGCTGGGCGTCGCCGTCTATCTCGGGGCCGGGATCATGGCGGTCACCTTTGGCAATGAGTTGGACGATCTCATCGAGTTCTGCACGTTGCAGGAAAAGCATGCCGGCTGGGCCCTGCTGATCTTCCTATCCATCGGCACCTATCTGGCGTGGATGGCATTGGCGATGGGTGCCTCGATGATTGCGCCGATGGCGGAGAACCATAGCACCTCGCGGCGTGTGATTGCGCTGGGCATGCTGGCGGTGCTCGCATTCCTCGGCTGGGCCGGGGACGTCCCCCGCGAGGTGATGGCGGTGATGCTGATGCTGGTCGGTGTGCCGGCGATCATGATTGCACTGACCGAGCCGTTGCAATTGCTGCCACCGATCTGCCGTCCTTTCCTTAAGTTCGGCAATCTGGGGAAAGTGGTCGGTCGCTTCCTCTATCCTGGCTGGCCGTCGGGAGTCGTCTTCACCGGCCTGATGATCGCCGGCATCACCGGCGTGTTCTTCTCCCGGCCGGGCACCATGGGTCGCTACATGAGCAGTGCCGACACGATCAGCACCGTCATGCTCGTGGTCTCCATTGGCACCCTGCTATTGCCGGCCTTGTTCATGCGGGTCTTCCTCCGACGGGCTCGCAATCCACTCGGAGTATACATTCTGATCGGCGTCCTCTTGTGCGTCGTCGCCATCGCGCTGGCCATGATCATGGGGGAGACCCGCAGCGATGAGTATGTCTGGCTCTTTTCATGGATTCCTCCTGTGCAGATGAACGTCGTGGCTTACATCCAAAGTGAGCACTATTCGTCGGCAACGGGAGGGTATGCGAGCGGTACCTCACCCGACTTCGGCCCCGTGCTCGTCACCGGGATCGTCACGTCCTCGATTTACTTCGTCCTGCTCCTGATTTGCGCCCTGAGGAGCTTCCCCGCGATCCGCGAGGTCGAGCGGGAAGCCGAGGACTTCGTTGCCAACAAGACATCGTCGCCATCATGACCGCCGAGGAACTCACCCGCTGTCACGCCCGAGCGCTCGCCGCTGCGGGACGGCTGCGCCTGCCCTTGCGGTCCCGGGTGTGGAAGGGACAGGCCGGCGAGTTCCAAGGCGCAGGCGTCGGCTCGTCGCTCGATTTCCAAGACCACCGGACCTACGTCCCGGGCGATGATCCGCGGCATATCAATTGGCAGGCCTACGCCCGCACCGGCCAGTACACGATGAAGCTCTACCGCGAGGAAGTGCGCCCCGTGGTGGATGTGGTGCTCGACGCTTCGGAGTCGATGTTCTTCGACCCGCAGAAGGCCGAGCGCGTGGCCGAGTTGTTTTGCTTTGCGGTCGAATCCGCCCGCCGCTCGGGTGCGAACACCGCGGTCTTCCTGGTCCGCGGCGATGCCGTGCGGCCGATCCCGCCGGAAAGCATCTCCCGCCATCGCTGGCTCGATGAAGCCCGTGCGATGAAAGGTGCCGACTCCGCGCTGCCGCCCGACCTTTCCCGCATCCCCTTCCATGGGAATGCGATCCGCGTGCTCGTGTCGGACCTGCTATTCCCCGGCGATCCGGAACACGGCATCCGCATGCTGGCCGCCCGCCAGGGCAGCCCGATCCTGCTGGTTCCCTTCCTCCAAAGCGAGGCGGCACCGGAGTGGACCGGCAACTACGAGTTCATCGATGCCGAACGCAAGTCGCGCCATCAACACCGCATCGAGCCGTCCGTGCTGAAGCGCTACAAGGAAAGTTACACGAATCATTTCACGATGTGGAAGACTGCCTGCCGTCGCCACCAGTGCCGCATGGCCCGCGTCGCCTGCGAGACGGACTTCCAGACCGCGCTCTTTGCGGAGGCCCTGCCCAGCGGAGCGCTGGAGACGGCAATGTGATCTCCTATCCACCATCTCCCATCTAGTCCGCCTTGCTTACCCTCACCAACCCCGCCGGCCTTTGGGCGCTCCTCGGGATTCCCGCGGTGCTGGCGATTCATTTCCTCCAGCGCCAGGCAGTGGTGATCCCGGTCTCCACGCTATTTCTGTTAGAAAAGACCCAGCGCGAATCGGCGAGCGGCCGGCGCTTCGACCGGTTGATGAATTCGGTCCCGCTGTGGATGCAACTCCTCGGCGTGCTGCTGCTCACGTGGCTGCTGGCGGAGCCGCGCTACCAAAAGGCGCGCAGCACCCAGCGCGTCGCCATCGTGCTCGATTCATCGGCCTCGATGGCCGTCATCAAGGACAAGCTGAAGGAGAAGCTCATCGCCTCCCTGCCCGGCCTGCAAGGGCCTGCGACCGCGCTGGAGCTGACAGTTCTGGAAAGCACGCCGGGCCGGCCGAAACTCTTCGCCGGCGACAATCCGGACGAACTCGCCAAAACCCTCGACGCTTGGCAGCCACGCGCCGGCCTGACCGATCCCTCGCAGGCGCTGCGGCTCGCTCGCTCGCTCGTCGCTCGCGAAGGCATCGTCGTCTATGCCACCGACACGCCGGTGGAGCAGCCGCCTTTCGACGCGCGTTTGCTTTCGCTCGGCGAGCCGATCGACAATGTCGGTTTCACCGGGGTGACCATCGGCGAAAAGGAAGGCGCGAAGGTGTTCCAAGCGCTCGTGCGGAACTACTCCGGTCATCGTAGTTCGCGGACCTGGCAGGTCGAGTTGCCCGACGGCTCCCGCACCGAGCCGCGCGCGATCGATCTGGAGCCGAACGCCATCATGACCCTTCAGGCTGCCTTTCCGGAGAATGCCCAGCGCCTGAAGATCGTGCTTTCACCGGACACGTTCACGCTTGATGACGTGCTGCCGATCGTGGTCCCGCAGCCGAAGAAGCTCGCGCTCTTCGCCGCCACCGGGGGCGCTTACGAAGAGCTCACGAAGAAGCTGCTGCGTTCTCTCGAAGCCACCGAAACCGTCAACGACACCGCGACCTCGGACCTGACGATTCTTTCCTACGATCCGCTCGATCCGGTGCTCCCCGGCGGGCATGCCATCGTCTTCGTGAAGGACGAGACCCGCGGCGGAGCCTACCTGAAGGGAGGTATCATCGCGGAGCGGCACCCGCTGATCGACGCGCTCAACTGGCAGTCCTTGCTGGTGCGCGAAACCATCCAGCTCCAGCTCCGCGAGAGCGACACGGTGCTGCTGAAGCAGGACACGCGCCCGCTGATCTTCCTGCGCGAATCGGAGCCGACCGCGGACAAACCGGCCATCCGGCAGCTCTGCTTCAATTTCGACCTGCGCCTGTCGAATGCCTCCACCCTGCCCGCCTTCATCGTGATGCTCCACCGCTTCGCCGAGGAACTCCGTGAGGCGAAGGTGGCGCCGATGGCCGAGCTTCTCGAAAGCGGCCAACCGGTGACGCTCGCCGCCAAAACCGGGGCCGAGGTTCCGGCGCTGACCGTCGAAACGCTCGGACTCGACGGCAAGGTCGTGAAGACCACCACCCTTCCCGCTTCCACGCGGGTGAAGCTCGACGCCCCGCTCGAGGCCGGTTTCCTGCGCGTCCGCCAGGGCGAGACTGAGCTGCTCACCGCCAGCGTGCATTTCGCCGACACCCGCGAGGCCGATTTCAACGACTGCAAACCGGCCAACACGCTCGACCAAGGCAGCGCCGCCGCGGTCGAGCGCCACACCGAGGAAGATCACTGGTGGCGCGCGTGGTTCCTCTTGCTGCTCGCCGCCCTGCTGATTTCGTGGCATTTCACCCGTGAGCGTGTGGCGGCGAGAAAGGCCGCCGCTCCCGAACCCGCCAACGCCTGACCGACATGAACTCCCACCGATTTCTGCTCGCGATCGTGCCGCTTCTCTTCACCGCCTGCACCACGACCACCGCCTACCGCCAGAAGAATGGCTCGCTGACCGTCACTCAACGCGGGTGGGGTGCGACGCCAGGAAGCTATTGGATTACCGGGGCGAATGCCGGACGCATCACCACCGCGGGCGACCTCACTGTCTTCCGCAAATTCCCCGGCAAGTCTCGGCCTGCCGTGCCACTGAAATGCGACGGCTTCGTCGATACCACTCCCAAGAAACGTGTCGAAATCCGCTTGGTCGAACGACAAGGTGGCAACCTTTCACAAGCCTGGGTCAACGGCCGCCACAAGCTCATCGATGAAAACGCGCCGAAGCCCTTCTACCATTGGCTGATCCCATGACCTTCGGCTCTCCAGAGTGGTTCCTGCTGGTCCCCGCCTTCCTCTTCATCGGCTGGTTCTGGAAATCCCTGCGCCTGTGGTCGCCGCTGCGGTTGCTGCTGGTGCTGCTCGCCGCCTTCGGCCTCGCCGATCCGAAGGTGAACGTGCAGGAAGACGCGCTGGATCTCTTCGTTCTGTTAGACCGGTCCGACTCCACCGAGAACCTGGTGGATAAGAACCTGGTCGAGTGGAAGCGGCTGCTCGACCAGGCCAAGCCGAGCCATCGGGATGAGGCGCACTATTTCGACTACGGTGCGGAGATCGTCGAGCAGGGCAGCGACGGCACCAGCTTTACCGGCTCGCGCAAGCTGACCCGCACCGGCCTCGCGCTGTCGCACATCACCGCGCTGGCCAAGGAGAACCGCCCGGCCCGCGTGCTGGTCTTCACCGATGGCTTCGCCACCGAGCCGCTGCACGAGGCCGCGGAACAATTGCAGGCGCGCGGCATCCCGGTGGACTTCCGCCTGATCCGCGAGGAAACGCTCGATGACTTCCGCCTTTCCCGGCTGGAGCTTCCCGAGCGCGTGCAGGCTGGCGAGCCATTCCTGATCGCCGCCACCGTGCGCGGATCTTCCGACACTGCCGTCAACCTGATCCTCCGCCGCGGCGGCCAGACCCTGACGGAAACCAAGGTCAAGCTGCTCCAGGGCGTGGGCCGGGTCGAGTTCACCGACCGCATCTCCCGCGCCGGGGCCTTCCAGTATGAAGCCGAGGTCGTCGTCGGCAGTGATTCCCCCTTCAAGGATGCCCATCCCGGCAACAACAAGGCCTCGCGGTGGATCGAGATCGCCGGCGGCCCTCGCGTCCTGCTTGTGACCAAGTATGCCGACGACCCGGTGGCCAAGGTGCTGGCGTCACTCGACTTCACCGTCGATGTCGTGACGAATCCCGCCGACCTGCGTCCCGGCCGCCTGACCGGCGCGCGGGCGGTGATTTTCAACAACGTCCCGGCCTTCGAAGTGCCGAACGACTTCCTCGATGCCCTCGACTTTTTCGTCCGCGAGCAGGCCGGTGGTTTCCTAATGGCGGGCGGCAAGCAGTCCTTCGGCTCGGGCGGCTACTTCCAATCGTCCATCGATGCGCTGTTGCCGGTGTCGATGGAGCTCAAATCCGAACACCGTAAGCTGTCCGTGGCGCTCGCCATCGTGCTCGACCGCTCCGGCTCGATGTCGGTCGGCGTCGGCGGCGGCATGGTCAAAATGGACCTCGCCAACAACGGCGCGGCGGATGCGATCGGGCTGTTAGGCCCGATGGATCAGGTCTGCGTGCTCGCCGTGGACAGCGCGCCGGAGACCATCATCCCGCTGACCGAGGTGAAGGCAAACCAGGCCAAGCTCCAGGCCCGGGCCCGCAGCGTGAAGTCACAGGGCGGCGGTATCTTCGTCTATGAAGGACTCAAGGCCGCGTGGGATGAGCTCAAGACCTCCAAGTCCGGCACCCGCCACGTGATCCTCTTCTCCGATGCCAATGACTCCGAGGAACCGGGCGACTACAAGCGCCTGTTAGGGGAGATGAAGAAGGAAGGCTGCACCGTCTCGGTCATCGGCATGGGCACCAAGGCCGACGTCGATTCCAAGCTCTTGGAGGACATCGCCAAGCTCGGCGACGGACGGATCTTCTTTGCCGACCAGCCGGTCGATATCCCGAGGATCTTCGCGCAGGAAACCGTGACCATCGCCCGCTCCGCCTTCGTGGAGGATCCGGTGGGCGCGCAGCCGACCGGTCGCTGGGCGGAGATCTCTCCCAAGCTGCTCGATTGGCTGCCGGAGGTGGACGGCTACAACCTTTCCTACCTCCGCGAAGATGCGACTCACTCGCTGGTGAGCAAGGACGAGTACATCGCCCCGCTGGTCGCGCATGCCCACCGCGGGCTCGGCCGCAGTGCCGCGGTGTCCTTCCCGCTCGGCGGCGAATTCTCTCAGAGGATCCGCGATTGGAAGGGCTACGGCGACTTCGTTCAGACCATGACCCGATTTCTGATGGGCACGGACCTCCCGCCGGGCATCGGCCTGAAGCACCGGCTCGATGGCACGCGCCTGACACTCGACCTGCTCTACGATCCCGAGGAGTGGTCGCAGAAGCTCTCCAAGATGCCGCCGAAGCTGCGCCTGTTGGAGAGCGGCCCGGGTGCCGCGCCCTACGATGTCCCATGGAAGCGCATCGCGCCGGGGCATTTTTCGGTCACCAAGGATCTGGATGAAGGAGCGATCGTCCGCGGTGCCATCCAGGTGGGCGAGCACGCCCTGCCCTTCGGCCCCGTCACCGTCGGCTCGTCGGTCGAGTGGGCCTTCGAGCCCGAGCGGCTGGCCGAGTTGCGGACCGTTTCGGCGCAGACCGGTGGCCGCGAGTTGATCAATCTGAAAGAGGCCTGGCTGCGCCCACCGAACCGCCAGGATGTTTCCCTCCGCCTGTGGATCGCGCTGTCCATGCTGGGTTTCCTCGTGCTGGAAGCCCTGCTGACCCGCACCGGTTGGAAAATGCCACTCCCCGCCATGCCAAACTTCGCCCCGCGCGAAAAGGTCGTGAAGCCGAAGAAGGTCAAGGCGGCGAAGGCCGAACCGGTCTTCGCCAAGGAGGAAGAGAAGCCGGTCGTTACGGCCGAGACACCGTCCGAAGAATCGGCTGAGCGCCGCTCCCGTTATCAGCGGGCGAAGGACCGGAAGTAGCCCGCCCAAGGGGTCGAATCCGATTGAAAGTGTTCGGCGCGATGCATTCACGCACACTTGCCAAGCAGCCCCGCCCCGCCGAGAACGCCCACGCATGCGCATCCTGATCTACGCCATGGGCAGCGCGGGGGACGTGCACCCCTTCGTCGGTGTCGGGAAGGCGCTGCAAGCGCGCGGGCACGAGGTCATCGTCGCCACCAGCGCGTTCTTCGAAGACGTGGTCACACGTTCCGGGCTCGGCTTCCGCGGGATGGGCACCGTGGCGGATTTCGAGCGCGTCCAGGGCGACCCGCACCTTTGGCATCCGACCAAGGCCCTGCCCTCGATCATCCGCCACGCCGTCAACCCGAGCTATGGACCGATCCTGGAAGTCGCCCGCGAGCTGAATATCCCGGGCAAGACCCTCATCCTCGCCAGCTCGCTGGCATGGGGAGCAATGACCGTGCGCGAGCTGTTAGGCGTGCCGGTCGTGAGCGTTCACCTTGCCCCGTCGCTGATGGTCAGCAGCTACCGGCAGCCGGTCATGCATGGCGCGCCGGTGCCGCAGTGGGCGCCCCGTTTCTTGAAGGTCTTCCAATGGTGGATCGCGGCGAAGGTCGTCGACCACCACGTGCTGCCCGAGCTGAATCGGTTCCGCAAGCAGCACGGCCTGCCGCCGACGCGGGAAATGATCAATGGCTGGCACTCGCCAGACCGGGTGATCGCGTTGTTCCCCGAATGGTATGGCCCGCCGCAGCCGGATTGGCCGACGCAGGTGCGGCAGACCGGGTTCCCGCTCTTTGATGAAAGCAGCCAACGCGAGGTGCCGCAGGAGCTAGAGGCCTTCCTCGACGAAGGAGATCCACCGGTCGTCTTTACCCCCGGCAGCGCGATGGACCGCGGGCACGAGTTCTTTGACGAAGCCGTAAAGACGCTGAAGCTGTTGGGCCGCCGCGGCATCCTGATCAGCCGCTTTGCCCATACCGTCCCGGCGAATCTGCCGGATGGGATTCGCCATTTCTCCTACGTGCCCTTCAGCCAGGTGCTGCCCCGGGCGGCGGCGATGGTTTACCACGGCGGCGTCGGCACCTGCGCCCAAGCACTTCGGGCGGGCGTCCCGCAACTCCTGATGCCGATGGCCCACGACCAGCTCGACAATCTGAGCCGGATCCACGACCTCGGCACCGGCGGCGGCCTGCATCCGCGGCAGTTCAAGGCGCGCCACATTGCTTCCGTGCTCGATGGCATGCTGGCAGATCCCGCGCTGAAACAACGGGCCGCCGAGATCTCCCGGCGCTTCGATCCCGCGGGCTGGATGGCGCGGACCTGCGACCTAGTCGAGGAAATGAAGCCGTGAAACCGCTCTTGGCGCGGGGCTCCGGCTGCCTACAGTCCCGCCCATGTCATCGAGTTTCGGCCACGCCTTCCGCATCCACACCTTCGGAGAATCGCACGGTGGCGGCGTCGGCGTGGTGATCGATGGCGTCCCGCCGCGGGTTCCCCTGACGGTGGAAGACATTCAGCACGAGCTTGACCGCCGCCGGCCGGGCCAGAGCGATATCGTCACCCCGCGCAAGGAAGCGGACAGGGCGGAGATCCTTTCCGGGCTGATCGATGGCGCCACCCTCGGTACGCCGATCGCCGTGCTGGTCCGCAATGAGGACCAGCGCCCCGGTGCCTACGAGGAGATGGCGGTGAAATACCGCCCCTCCCACGCCGACTATACCTACGACGCGAAGTATGGCGTCCGTGCCCTTTCCGGCGGTGGCCGCGCCTCGGCCCGCGAAACGATCGGCCGCGTGGCCGGTGCCGCAGTGGCGAAGAAGGTGCTCGATCACCTCTGCCCCGGCATCGAGGTGCTGGCGTGGGTGAAGTCGATCCACGATCTCAATGCAGACGTCGATCCCCTTTCCGTGACCGCGGAGATGATCGAGGGAAACATCGTCCGCACCGGCGATCCGGCGATGGTCGAGCCCATGATCGAGCGCATCAAGGAAGTGCGCGGCGAAGGCAACTCGGTCGGTGGCGTGGTCGAGTGCGTGATCCGCGGCTGCCCGCCGGGACTCGGCGAGCCGGTCTTCGACAAGCTGGAGGCGGAGTTGGCCAAGGCGATGCTTTCCCTTCCCGCCACCAAGGGCTTCGAGATCGGCTCCGGCTTCGCAGGCACGCTTCTAACAGGCCGCGAGCACAATGACCCCTTCCGCATGGTCGAGGGCAAGGTCCGCACCACCAGCAACCGCTCCGGCGGCATTCAGGGCGGGATTTCCAATGGCGAGAACATCGTCTTCCGCGTGGCCTTCAAGCCGACCGCCACGATCATGACCTCGCAGGACACCGTGACCAGCGACGGCGAGAACACCGAACTCGCGGGCCGCGGCCGCCACGATGCCTGCGTGCTGCCGCGCGCCGTACCGATGGTGGAAGCGATGGCCGTGCTGGTCGTGTGCGATCACCTGCTGCGCCAACGCGGGCAGGTCGGTGGCTTCCCTGCTCCGGACGCTTGACGCCGGGAGCGCGGGCCGCTGGCCCGAAGAGTGGTCCCCAACAGCAGCTTTCCAAATAGAGTCCGATGATTCATCTGCCTGATATCAGCAGCCCGCGGGTTGCTTCTGCGGGACGGAGCTTGGCTCGGGGGGCTCCGCCAGCCCCCTCGGGCCTCCGGCCCCGACCTACGGTCGGCCCAGATTGGCTACATGCCTTCGCCAATCTTCCGCGCTCCCAGCGTAATTGAATGAAGGAACTCCTCGCCGCGCTCGATTTGGAGACGATCCCGCAGGTCAGCCTCGGGACCGCGGCGCTATTGATTTTCGGTGCCTGTGCGAGCCTCGCGGTGCTGCGTGGCCTGCTGCGGATTTTCGCGGGCTCGCTGGTGGTTTGCCTCAGCGGTTTCGCGGCCTATCTGGCATGGCGGCATGCCCCGGCGATCGATATCCCCGGCGGCCCGTGGATCGCGCCCGTGCTCGCTGGTGGGGCGGCATTCTTTCTCCTGCGAAAGCTGCTGCACTTCGCGGTGCGTCCCTTCGGCAGGCCGAATGAAGGGATCGCCGAGTCTAACAAGCGCTCGCCGGTCCGCTGGGCGGTCACGATGTTGTTCAGCCTGATCCCAGCCGCGCTGCTGTGGTTCACCGGTGCCACCGCCCTGCGGAATATCGGCTCGGTTGCGGAGATCCGGAGCTTCGTCGATGGCAGCCAGGGCACCACCGCGCCCTCGGCCTTCCTTGCCGAGTTGAAGGACACCATCAATCGCGCCCTGCCGGCCGGCTGGTTCCAAGGCATCGACCCGCTCGCGGAAGACGCCCGGGTCACCTTGGCCAAGCTCATCGCGCTCGGCGACAGCACGCCGCCGCCCAAGGCGATCCTCGTGATGGAGGAGCCCGAAATTCGCTCGCTGATCCTTCACGATGCAAGGCTGCGTGAACTCGCAAAAGCCAAACGCTACGCCGACATCCTGCGCGACCCACGGCTGGATCATGTGATGGCGAATCCCGATTTGAGGAAGATGCTCGCAGATCTGCGGCTCTAACAGCTCTTCAGTAGGCGCACTTGTAAAAGTGCGGAATGGTCCTTGAAGCCGACAGCCCTTGTGCTTCCGCATTGTCACCAATGCGCCTACCATGTCTTTGCGTAGGTCCACTTGTGAAAGTGCGGAGTGGTCCCTTGAAGCCCGCAGCCCCCATGCTTCCTCATTGTCACCAATGCGCCTACCAAACCTCACTGAGCCTCCGCCTTCAGCACGCCGACGTACGGCAGGTTCCGATAGCGCCCCTGATAATCCAGCCCATATCCGACCACGAACTCATCCGCGATCAAGAACCCCACGTAGTCAGCCGCGATGTTGTCCGTGTGTGGCTTATCCTTCGACAACAGCACGCCGGTTTTCACCTCCGACGCCCCTTCCTGATAGAGCCGGTCCACTACCGCCTTCAGCGTACGGCCGGTGTCGAGGATGTCGTCCAGCACCAGCACCTTGCGGCTCTTCACATCCGGCAGCTTGTGATCGAGAAAGCTGACCACGCCGCTGCTCTCGGTGCCGCCGTGGTAACTCGCGACATTGATGCACTCCATCTCCAGCATCCGCGGCACGCGGCGCAGCAGGTCGGCGGCGAAGACGAACGCGCCCTTCATGAGCACCACCACTACCAGCACTTCGCCCGGGAAGTCCTTGCGAATCTCAAGCGCCATCACATCGAGCCGCTTGTGAATCACCTGCTCATCCACCAACACGCGCTCGATATCTTCTTCCATGGCCGCGAGACTCCGCATCCCAGCGGCCCGGATCAAGCGATCAGATCAATCAATCGTGCGTCCGCTTGAAGCGATATACCTTGCCGCCCGCGCGATGCAGGTTCAGGCGATCGGTCGCCTTGAGTTCGAGAAACGCGGGGTCCTCCTTGAGCGCGAGGTATTCGGTCTCGCGGTAGTCCTTTTCGGCCAACACCCGCTTCTCCGCTTCGAGCGTTTGCGCGAGCTTGAATTCGAGGTCCTTCAGCCGCCGCTGTTGCGGCAGTGCCGTGGCGACGACAGCCATCCCGAGGATCAGGCCCATGACCGCGAAAATGATGCGATTGGCCGCGGAAATCACCCGCGTCTGGGCTTCCAGACGCTTCAATTTCACTCCCGAGACTCTTTTTCGCCGCACCGCCATTGACTGGCAGTTGGTTAGCATCCCTGAAGCTTCCGGCATAGCGGAAAATCGGACAACTCCTCGATTTACCGGAGCATCTTCACGAGAAACCCATCACTGCCCGTTCGTGCCCGCCGCCATTTTCCGCCACTCCGCGAGCTGATGCTCGATGACCCCGCGGACCTGCGGGTTGAGGTTCTCCCGCGCGAGGAGGCGTTCGCTGCGTTCGATGATCTGCTGGGTTTGCACGGCGGGCTCGCCCGACTTCAAGAGCGACCTTGTATAGACTTCCGACCATGCCGTGAATTCCCCGGCGCGGCCCCAATTGGTACGAAGATCCCCTGCCACATCATCCCAGCGGGATTCCAGAAGTGCCTCGACCCGTTCCACTCCGGCATAACGAGGCAAGGCATTCGCGACGCCTTCGCTGAGAGAGCACGGATACTCCCCCACCCGCGCCGGCGACCGGTTCAACACCGCTTGGGGATCGGTGGCGAACATCACCGCGACGGCCCGGCCAAAGCAGGCACCTTCGATCTCCGTCGAAATCATGAGCCGTCGCGACAGCAAGCTCTCAAAGGCCTCGCGAGGAGCCACGCGCGCCCATCCATCCACCACCTCGGGCAGGGTCTTGAGGAACTTCTTCTCGTTCAGCGAGCGAATCGTCTCCTCCGGAGCGATCTCCCCGAGCCGCCGCAGCAAGAGCAGGCTCTCGACCGAGGGCAAATCGAGAAACTGGCGATCGCGAGCCTGCTCCGAAGTGGCGATCTCCAGATACGAGCGCCAGTTGCCGGCATCGATCCCCTCCACCCATTCCATCAGCGCATCCTGGTTTTGCTCGGCAGGAATGGCAAAGGGCGAGGAAACCTCACGTTTCCTCGTCGCATGGGGAACTGCCGCACCCGTTCGAGGGCGCACACTCACTTTCGCCGGGGCCGGGGTATCATGGGCGGAAGCGGACGCTGCAGCTTCCCTCTCGGTGAGTTTCCCAGCGAGAAATCCCATCGCCACTGCCGGAATCACCACGATTTCACGGTTTCAGGTGTAAGAAGAGGGAGGCTATTGGAAAGCCCCAAATTGTCGGGCGGGGTCTTTGAATTCGCGGTTGCTCCACGGTTGACCGGCCGGGATGAGCGCGCTTACCTCCCCCCGCAACGTCCGTTGAAATCCATGAAAGCTCCAATCACCGTCTCCGTGACCGGCGCCGCCGGCCAGATCGGCTATGCCCTTCTCTTTCGAATCGCGTCCGGTGCCCTCTTCGGCCCTGACCAGCCGGTGAACCTGCGGTTGATCGAAATCGAGCCCGGCATGCCGGCCCTCAAGGGCGTGGTGATGGAACTCGATGACTGCGCCTTCCCGCTGCTCCGCGAGGTGGTGCCTACCTCGGACCTCAATGAAGGCTTCCGTGGGACCAACTGGGCGCTGCTCGTCGGCTCGGTGCCGCGCAAGGCCGGGATGGAGCGCGCCGACCTGCTCGGCATCAATGGCAAGATTTTCACCGGCCAAGGCCAGGCGATCGCCAAGAACGCCGCCTCCGATGTCCGCACGCTGGTCGTCGGTAATCCCTGCAACACCAACGCCCTGATCTGCGCCGCAAACGCCGATGGCGTGTCGAAGGACCGCTTCTTCGCGATGACCCGCCTCGACGAGAATCGTGCGAAGAGCCAGCTCGCCCAGAAGTCCGGCGCCCATCACTCCGATGTGACCAACCTCTGCATCTGGGGCAACCACTCGGCCACCCAGTATCCCGACTTCACCAACGCGAAGATCGGCGGCAAGCCGGTCACCGACGTGATCTCCGATGAAGAATGGCTCAAGGGCGACTTCATCAAGACCGTCCAGCAGCGCGGCGCCGCCATCATCGCTGCCCGCGGTGCCTCCTCCGCGGCCTCCGCCGCGAATGCCGCCATCGATACCGTGGTCAGCCTGGTCAATCCAACCCCGGCCGGCGATTGGCACAGCGTGGCCGTGTATTCCGATGGCAGCCACTACGGCATCGCCAAGGGCATCATGGCCTCGATGCCGATCCGCACGCTCACCAATGGCACGTGGGAAGTGGTCGAGGGCGTGCCGGTTAACGATTTCAGCCAAGGCAAGATTGACGCCACCATCGGCGAGCTGCTTGAGGAGCGCGAGGCGGTGAAGGATCTGATCCCCGCCTAAGCCGAAAGTTATAAAAAATTCATGCAAAAGCCGTGGGATTTCCCACGGCTTTCTGCTTTGGTGGTGGGGCATGCTTTCCCTGCCCATCGTTACCGGCCTGATTCGTCGCCGACTGCTGGTGAATTACCGGGTGGATCCGAGGGCGGTCGCTGCTGTGTTGCCCGAGGGACTCCGGCCGAAGCTGCATCGCGGTCACGCCATCGCGGGGATCTGCCTGATTCGCTTGGAAGATATTCGCCCGCGGACACTTCCCGCATGGGCCGGCATCAACAGCGAGAATGTGGCGCACCGGATCGCCGTGCTTTGGGAAGACGACGATGGCACGACTCGCGAAGGCGTTTTCATTCCGCGGCGCGATACCAGTTCACTCGCCAATCACCTGGCTGGCGGACGGGTATTCCCCGGCGAACATCATCTGGCGGACTTCATCGTCTGCGATGACAAGGGCATCATCGAGATCAAGGCGCGCGCCCGCGATGGCGGCATGACGCTCTCGGTAAGCGCCGAGGAGTCCGATGAGTTTGAGTTTCCCGCCTCGTCCTGCTTCCGCTCGCTCGAAGAGTCGTCCGCGTTTTTCGAAGCCGGCAGCGTGGGCTACTCTGCCACGAAGGACGGCTGTCGTCTCGATGGCATCCGCCTGGAGACCTACCAATGGAAGGTCCGGCCCTTGGCGATCACCAACGTGACTTCCTCGTATTTCGATGATCGGGCGCTCTTTCCCGTTGGCAGCGCCGTCTTTGATCACGCCCTGATCATGCGCGACATGCCGCACGAGTGGCACGGCATGGAAGGCCGGCGGCTCGCGGTGCCTGCGTGATTTAATAAGGAGCATCGACATTTCTGTCGATGTGCACTGGTCGGGCGAAGCACGGAGTGGGCTGCCAGTGGAAACACCTCCACACTCCGACGACAGTAAGGTCGTCGCTCCTTACGGACCAGTCCCCCCCGGGCTTGCAAGCAGGGGCGGCTCTCCTACAGTCCGCCGCCGATGTCCCAGCCGCTTGTCATTGCCGGTCGCGAGTTCTCATCCCGCCTGTTCACGGGCACGGGGAAATTCTCGTCGAATGAGACGATGCGCGACGCGCTGGCCGCTTCCGGCACCCAGATCGTGACCGTGGCCCTGCGCCGCGCCGACCTCAGTGGCAAGGCCGACCCCTATGCGAACATCCTCGATTTCATCGATCCCGAGAAATACCTGCTGCTGCCGAATACCAGCGGCGCGATGAATGCGGAGGAAGCCGTGCGCCTCGCCCGTCTCGCCGCCGCGGCTGGCCTGCCGAAGTGGGTGAAGCTCGAGATTCATCCCGATCCCACGTACCTGTTGCCGGACCCGATCGAGACGCTGAAGGCCGCGGAGATCCTCGTGAAGGAAGGCTTCACCGTGCTGCCCTACATCAATGCCGACCCGGTCCTCGCCAAGCGACTCCAGGAAGTCGGCACCGCCACCGTGATGCCGCTCGGTTCACCCATCGGTTCTAACAAAGGCGTCGCGACCCGCGACCAGATCCGCATCATCGTCGAGCAAGCGATCGTGCCGGTGGTGGTCGATGCAGGCCTGGGCGCGCCCAGCCACGCCGCGGAAGCCATGGAGCTCGGGGCGGATGCCGTGCTAATCAATACCGCCATCGCCGTCGCCTCCGATCCAGTGAGGATGGCCATCGCTTTCAAGAAGGCCGTCGAAGCCGGACGCGAGGCCTATGAACTCGGCCTGCCCGAACGCCGCGATGCGGCCTCGGCCACCAGTCCGCTGACCGGTTTCCTCAATCACGCATGAGCATCAGCGCGCCGGTCGCCTTCGGCCTGGTGCTGGTGGCCTTTGTCGCGCTGCACGTGGCGGCGTGGAAGCTCACGGACAAGCAGAGCCGTGGCGTGCAGGTGACGGTGGCGCTGCTGCTGACACTGCTGTGCCTGCCGGGTGCGTGGTTCGCCTTCTACTATTTCCACTGGCTGCCGGAGCCTCCCCTGCTCTATCAACTCCGCTCGCTGTCGTTTGGCGAAGGCTTCCTCGCGCTGTTTGGTGCCGCTGCGGGAGCGTGGCGAAATCTGCTGCCGAAGCTGCTGAAGCCCTTGCCCACCGGGGCCGGTCTGTTCCTGCTGACGATCCCCTTTCTCAAGCCGGTATTCCGGCCGCTCGATGTCGCCGCCTTGGAGGAACGATGGGAGGGCGACGTGTGTTATCAAAGCTCCGTGGTCACCTGTGGTCCTGCGAGCGCCGCGAACATCCTGCGTTTCCTTGGCGACAAGGAAGTCACCGAGCGCGATCTCGCGCGCGAGTCGTGGAGCTCGCAAAGCAGCACCGAGGCCTGGCACCTCGCCCGTTCCCTGCGCCAGAGGGGTTACCGGGTGCGCTTCCTTTCGCCCGAGGGCCTACCCGAGAAAGAAGACCTGCCGGGCATCCTCGGTACCGGCAGCAAGATGGCCGGGCATTTCATTGCCGTGCTGAAGATCACGGCCGAGGAGATCCATTTCATCGATCCGCTGCGAGGGCGAGTCCGCATGTCACTGGCGGACTTTCGCAAGTGGGTCGAGTTCGAGCCGTTCTTCATGTCGGTGCAGCGGGAGTAAGAAGCGGGACACCCAGCTTGCTTTTCCGGCGATTCCGTGATCATTCGCGCCATCATGAACCGCCGCCATTTCCTCGCCACCGGAGCCCTTGCCGGAGTGACGACCGCCTTGCCTGCCCAAGCCCAGGAAACAATCCCGAAGCCGGTCTTCCCCGCCAACCGCATCGGTGTGTCCTCGTATTCCTTCTGGGGCTTCCAACGCGAGGAACTCCGCGACATCCCTGCCTGCCTCGATCACGCGGCGCGGATGGGCTTCGATGGCTTCGAGGTGCTCCAGCGCCAGCTCGTTTCCACCGACAATGCCACGCTGCAGAAGATCAAGCGCCACGCGTTTCTGTTAGGCCTCGACCTGATGGGCTACTCGACCCACCAAGGCTTCCTCTCACCGGACAAGGAGAAGCGCGAGACCCAGATCAAGCACACGACCGACTGCATCGAGCAGGCCTACGCCATGGGCATCCCGACCATGCGGGTGAACTCCGGCACCTGGGGCACCTCGAAGGACTTCAATGACCTGATGGCCAAGCGCGGCGTCGAGCAACCGCTCGAAGGCTTCACCGAGGAAGACGCCTACGGCTGGGTGATCGAGTCGTATAAGAAGATCCTGCCCGTCGCGGAGAAATGCGGCGTCACCCTCGGCCTCGAAAACCACTGGGGCCTCGGCGTCACTCCGGAAGGCGTGAAGCGGGTCGTGGATGCGATCGACTCGCCGTGGCTGCGGGTCACGCTGGATACCGGGAATTTCCTCGAAGACCCGTATGACCGCCTGGCGAAGCTCGCCACGGACACGGTGCTACTCCAAGCAAAGACTTACTTCGGCGGCGGCGTTTGGTACACGCTCGATCTCGATTACCCTCGGATCGCGAAGATCCTGCGCGATGCGAACTTCAAGGGCTACGTCTCGCTCGAATTCGAGGGCAAGGAGGACCCGCTGACCGCAATTCCGAAGAGCTTGGACTTGCTCCGCAAGGCATTCGCGGGATCGTAAGGCATGGGTATGGAGAATGCCGGACGCGTGCTGGTCTTTGCGGGGCTGGGCATCGCGTTGCTCGGTGCCGTGCTGTGGTTCGCCGGCGGGAAGGGCTGGCTGTCATGGCTCGGCCGCCTGCCCGGTGACATCCGCATGGAGGGCGACAAGGGCGGCTTCTACTTTCCCGTGGTGACCTGCCTGCTCGTGAGCGTGGTCCTCAGCGGACTGCTGGCGCTGGTCCGGAAGTTCTTCGGGTAAGGCGCGCCGATATCCTGTCGGCACTCCTCATCCCAAACGCGCAGCATAGAAGCCATCCCATCCCGTCTCCGCCGGCGACACGATCAGCTCTTCCTCGATCGTCCGCCGCGGGTCGCGCTCCGTGAGATTCCGGAGCTGCCCGCCATTCTCCGAGCCTAGCACGGAGCAGGTGGCATAGACGAACTTGCCGCCGGGCCGCAGCAACTCCGGATAGTGATCGAGCATGCGGCGCTGGAGGCGCTTGGTCTTCTCGAGCGACGCCGCAGTGAGTCGCCACTTGAGATCGGGCTGGCGGCGCAAGGTGCCGAGGCCGGAGCACGGGGCATCGATCAGCACGCGGTCCGCCCAACCGGCGTAGCGCTTCAGCGTGTCCTCGCGCCACGAATCGGTGCGGATGATGCGCGTGCCAGCGCGCGTCGCACGGCGGCGGAGTTCGCTCAGCTTGGAAGTGGAAATATCCATCGCGACGATCTCCCCCCTGCCCTGCATCAGCGCGGCGAGGTGCAGCGCCTTGCCGCCCGCTCCGGCGCATGCATCGATGACCCGCATGCCGGGTTCTAGGTCCAACAAAGGCGCGATCCGCTGCGAACCGGCGTCTTGGATTTCCACGAAGCCCTCGGCAACGAGCGGTTTCGGCACGGTCTTCCCGGCGGGCAATACCAGCGCATCCGCAGCCCCCGGAACACGGCTGGCCTCAATGCCATGGCGGTGCAGCCACTCGATGGCACCGTCCACCTCGATGCGGAGCCGATTCACGCGGAGAAAGACCGGCGCGCGGCGATTCAGTGCGTCGATTTCCTTGTCCCACGCCTCGCCCAGTTCGCGCTCGCCGAGTTCATCCAGCCAATCCGGGATCGACTCGCGGATGGCCCGCGGTTGGCCGGCGAGTTCCGCATCGCGCGCGGCGACCTCGTTGGGATGGCTCGCCCACCACTCGGGCAGCTCGAAGCCGCAGCGCAGCCAGTGGACGGAGCACAGCGCGGCAATCGACTCGTCACCGCCGAGGAACGCGAACGCCCGCCGCCAGCGGGTGACCTCGAAGGCGGTCTCCGCGACAAAGCCGCGGTCGCGCTTCCCCCACTTCGGGTTGGCCCGGAATAGCCCATCGAGCTCGCGGTCCAGCACCCGGCCATGGTCGAAGACCTGCTCCAACACGCCCGCCGCGCTCTCCGCCAACATCCGGTGAATCCTCACGGGCGGACGATGACGCGGTCATTCGTCGTGGGACAATGATGAAACCCGGAACAAATCCGCTGACAGGAGGTGGCCCATTGGCTAGCTTGAGCCCATGAGCCTTGCCGAAGTTTTGGCAGAACTGCCCGCCATGTCCGTGGCCGAACGCCAGGAGCTGATCCGCTCCGCGGTGGAACTCGACGACATCGGTCTTTCACCACAGGACGAGGAACTGGTGGAAGCCCGTTTGGAGGGACATCGCGAGGATCCCTCGTCGGCCCTTGAACTCGAGGAAATGAAGCGCCGCCTGCTTGACCGCTCCCGCCGATGAGCTGGCAAGTGGAGTTCCGTCCCGAAGTAGAGGAAGACGTAGCCGAGGCTGCGCGATGGTATGAGGCCCGCGAGGCCGACTTGGGCGATGACTTCATCGCGGAACTGATCGAAGTTTGGAATCGTCTTACCGACGACCCCTTCACCGGCAGTCACCGCCATCGCAAAACCTTCGTCCGATGGCGATATCCCGAGCGCTTTCCCTATCGTGTGGTCTATCAGGTCGATGAAGAACGGCACTTCGTTCTCGTCATCGCAGTCCTTCACGCCGCACGACACGACCGGCACTGGAAGGCTCGCAGCAAGACTTGAGCGCTCTCATCTTCCCCTGCCCTTCGGCCCTGCCGCGGCGGGTTTCTCAAAGCGCAGGTAGGTGATCGACTTGACCCGTTCCCCTTGCAGCGCATTCACCCGCATTTCCTTGATGGTGTAGCCCTTGTCGTCCGGCAGCTTCATCACCGCATTCACCTGGAACTCCTTGAGCGGCACCCCTTTGCGGTCGTGGGCGCGGATTTGCCAGAAGGCGCCATATTTCTTGTGAACCCAGACGTAAACGACGCCGTAGGCACCGTCCCCGCCGGGGTTGTTCAGGCGGACCTTGTAGCACTGCTCGCCGTTGACCTTCTCCTCACCTTCGAACTTGGCATTCGGCCAGTAGAGGAAGCGGAGGGTGAGATCCTCATAGCTGACATCCGTGCCGGCAATCGGCTGCGACAGCTTTGATGAGGGGAAAGGACGGGTCGTCCCCTTGTCATCGATCACGTTGAGCAGCTCGGCCTTCTCGTCGCCCATGCGAATGTGAAAGCGCTCCTTGTCGCCAAGTTGGAACTGCATGTTGCCCTGGCGGACGAAGAGGTTCAGGCCCATCTTCGGCCCGCCGTCCTTCTCCACGCTGCCGGTCAGGTCCATTTGCTGGAGCGTGGCGGAGAGCCGGATCGAGCGGACCATCGCGGCCGCATCCGGCTGCTGGGCATGGAGCGGGGCTACGGCGGCGGCGAACAGGAGGGCAGCGACGGTTTTCATGGGCGATAGGGTGGAGCCGGATGCGTTCTATCGCAAGCTCCCGGCGAGATTCACAAAAACAGCGGCACGGATGACCGGGATTTTTTCAATTCCGTGACATTAGGGGCTTGCTGCAACGCCACGCGGCGACTTGGAATCCTGCACGCCCACAGGGGCTGTCCCGAAACCCCATGAGCCTCCGCACCCAGCTTACGGAAATACTCCCGCCACTCCTCCCGAGCAATCCTTCGGAAGCGATCAAAGGAACCGAGCTGATCCGGCTCGCGCGGCTTCAACTCAATGGCGCCTACTCGGACGCCTCGCTGCGCTATCACTTTTCGATCATGTCCTGCGATCCGGCCTCGCCGATCGCCAAGGTGGAAAAGGGCCAGGGCTACTACCGCCGCTCCGCCCCGGTGCCCGCACTCACGGGTGCCCAAGAGCTGCTTTCCTTGAGCCAAGGCCGACTCGATGACCTCAGCTCGGACCACGAAGCGGTCGATTCGGCACTGGAGCGCCTGCGGAAGTTCCGCGCCGTGGTCACCCGCTACTACGAGGTTAACGGCCGCTTTCCCTACGTCTTCCGCCAGGCCTTTGCCCAGGGCGCATCGCTCGGGAACCTCTGGAAGTTCCCGGAGGTGGTGCTGGTCGATTGGGAGACCGGCGACGCCCCCGATGAGGTGTTTGCGCTCGATCCCACGATGCTTTCGCTCAAGCAGCGGCTGGGCTTGCCTCCCTTCCGCCTGCATGCTGCGCGCCTGCGCATCCATCCGTCGCTCGCCAGCTTCCGCGAGGACTTTTTCCAAGCGCTTTCCGCGTCGATGTGGGCGCAGGGTGGCGAGCTGATCTACGCCGCGCCGGTCGAGGACGAGGCACTGGCCGATGGCCTGCGCCGCCTGAATGCGATCTTCGGTGTCGGGGTGATCTCCTTCGGCCTGACCGCCCAGGCGCTGGATGACCTGCCGCGCGCCGCCAACATTCTCAATGCCCATCCGCGGGAAACCGAGGCCCTGATGGACCGCCTGCAGATCAACCGCATCGCCGCCCCGCACACCCGCCAGCACATCGACTGGCAATCGCTCGATGGCCTGCGCCGCGAGAGCGAGGAAGTGCAGCACCTCATCGGCTGGCTCAATGACTGCGTGGGCAAAGGCCGCGCCGAGGCCTTCCGCGACGAAGCCTGAGCTAAGCTCACTTGCGAGCAATATCCGGCGGCTTTCGCGCGTTCCGGTTCTGTTTCCTTTCCACGACGACGATGAATATCACCCTGCGTTTCGCCGCGCTCGCGGCTCTGTTGGTTTCCTGCGCCACCGGCCAGGATGAGAAATGGACCTCCATCTTCAACGGCAAGGACCTCGACGGTTGGACGCCGAAGATCCGCGGCCTCGCGCTCGGCGAGGACCCGAAGAAGACCTTCGTGGTCGAGGACGGCGCGATCAAGGTGGACTACAAGAACTACGAGGACTGGGGCGATGCCTTCGGCCACCTGTTCTTCAAGACCAAGTTTTCGACCTACAAGGTCCGCTTCGAGTATCGCTTCGTCGGCGATCAGGTGAAGGGCGGACCCGGCTGGGCCACGCAGAACTCCGGGATCATGCTGCATTGCCAAGATCCCAAGACGATGGGCAAGGACCAGAACTTCCCGGCCTCTCTGGAGTTCCAGCTCCTCGGTGCCGGAAACGGCGTGAAAACCACCGGGAATCTTTGCACGCCAAGCACCTACATCACCATCGACGGCAAGGTGGTAAAGCAGCACTGCAACAACTCGAAGGAGCCGACCAAGCCGGTCGGCGAATGGGTCAGGGCCGAGGCCGAAGTCCACGGCGGCAAGCTGGTGAAGCATCTCATCAACGGCAAGGTGGTGTTTGAATACACCGATACCAAGCTCGACGAAGGCGACGCCGACGCGAAGCCACTGATCGAGGCCCAGGGCAACAACAACCTCACCGAAGGCTACATCAGCCTGCAGTCGGAAAGCCACCCCGTGGAGTTCCGCAGCATCGAGGTGCTGGAGCTGAAGGCGGAGTGAGCTCCTTCATCGGGAGCATCATGGGGATCCCGGGGCACCGATAGCCCCGGGAGCGCCGGTCTTCCGACCGGCCCGAGTGGTCTTTCGATGCTGCTCTCCCCTGTGGGCCGACCTGCTTTGGCAGCCAAAGCAGCGACATTCTCTCGTCGCAGACCGGGACTGTCGTCCGTGATATGGAGTGTCGACATTCTGTCGACACGGCGTGGACAGAATGTCCACGCTCCTTATTCCCCTCACCCCACCGCCGCCAAGCTCGCCGCCGCCACGGCCTGGCCATGGCGCTTGGTCTTCTCATCCGGCACTACGAGCTGGATGCGCACTTGCGGGAACTCGGTGGCCAGCACCTTCTCCGCTTCCTCGATAATGATCGTGCCGCCTTCACCCGAGGTCACGCGGCCGAGGATGAGCAGGCTGCCGATTTCATAAAAATCCGCGTAGTGGGCGATGGCATAGCCGAAGCAGGTGCCGATCGTCTGATAGATCTTCCGGGCGCGGTCATCACCGGCCTTCATGGCCGTCTGCACTTCCACGAGCTGCTCGGGGAAGGGCATGCTGCCGAACTCAAAACCGGCCACCTGGGCGAGGCGGGCGACGCCTTGCTGGGAGAAGAATTGCACGCCGCAACCTTCGTCGCCGCTCCATTCGTCGCGCGGGCCATTTTCGCGGTAGTCCACCGGAGCGAAAGCCAGCTCATTGAGCCACGGGCGGATCGAGCCATTGGGATCGACATAGCCGGCTGCCTGGCTGGTGCCCATGGCCACGCCGAGGACGGCGTTCTCATTGAGCGACATCGAGCCGGCCAGCGCGGTCACTTCGCCGTCGTTCACCACCTCGAAGGGAATGCCTTCCCAGCGGTCCTTCAACTCGAGGAACATGCCCTTGATCCGGGATTCGAAGTCAGCCTCACTGACCCCGCGGAAGAGAGACGCGGCGCGAACCTCATTGTTCACATACACGCCAGCGGAGCTGCCGCCGATGGCGTCAACGCGTGGCAGGTGCGCGGCGGCACGGTTCAGCGAGTCCTGCACACCCTCGATGTGATAGTCCGGGTCGCTCTGGAAATAGGGATCCCAGACGATTTCCTCCGAAAAAACGACCTCGCCATCGATGAGCGCGGCGCATTTCCGGTCGGAACCGCCGAGGTCGAAGCCAATCCGGCAGCCACCGAGGTGACGGCCCAGCGCCATCGCGTCGCCGCATTCGGCGGGCAGGTCGGCAGCCTCCACGGCGGTGAAGCTCAGTGGCTCGCCGAAGATCTTCTTGCCGATGAAATTCCAGTCGAACTCGCGGGCACCACCGGCCCCGTAGATCGCGGCCAGCGCAGGCACCAACTCCGGCGCGCCGGCGATCAGCACGCGGCTGCCACCCTTTTGCCAGAACAAGAACTTCAGCGCGCGCTCGACGTAGCGCAGCGTCAGCGG
Organism: Luteolibacter arcticus; assembly: GCF_025950235.1. Taxonomy (NCBI): domain Bacteria; kingdom Pseudomonadati; phylum Verrucomicrobiota; class Verrucomicrobiia; order Verrucomicrobiales; family Verrucomicrobiaceae; genus Neoluteolibacter; species Neoluteolibacter arcticus. Next base: position 777,344 of record NZ_JAPDDT010000001.1, read on the forward strand.
CGCATTCTCCGGCGTGTCCGCCAGCACCGGCGAGGACCAGCGGAAGGCGGTGCCATCCTGACGGACCAGCGCTAGATCAAGCGTCCGCGCCCCGGCCGCCATCTCACGATAGGCGCGATTCCAGAGAACGGCAGGCAGGAAATCCGGATCGAGAACCGGGACACAGGCAATGGGAAGCTCGGAAAGGCTGGGTGCGGAAGCCGTCATGGATGACTGGAATAGAGCGGCAAACGAGCGGCAAAGGAAATGAGGTAATGCGCAGGGCATCCCGGGTTTTGCGCATTACCCCTTTAATCTCGCCCCCCGGAGCTTACTTCAGCACCGCGGCGTGGAATTCGTGCCAGTCGTCCAAATTGTTCAGGTTGATGGCGTCCTTCGGCGCGCTGGCGTCGTCCGGCAGGCCGTCGGCAGAAAGGACGCTCTTTCTCACGTCGTCCGCGTGGATGTAGCCGGTGATGGCGGCATTCAGGGTCCCGATGCTGCCCGCATCCAACTTCGCGCCCGGCTGGGCCTTCACCCATGCTTCGAACTGCGGGTAGGTCGGATGCTCGTCCGCGATGTAGGAGAGCACCGCATCGCGGTTCAAGCCGAGGCCGTCGATGACCATCTGGTCGTAGCCCTGGCCGGCACCGGGGTAGCCGTCCGCGAGCACGCCACGAGCCTCGAGGGAAACCTTGAGCCACAGGCGGGGCAGGTGGAGAACGCCAAGCGGGCCGGCCGTGCCGGAGCTGATCAGGGGTACGTATTTCATAGCGCGCCAAGAAAAGCCCCAGCAGCAATCCCCGTCAAATGGTCCCTTTGCCCGACCGGTCACTTCTTCTTGTCAGATCTGCGGTTCGCTTCCGTATTCTCGCACCCATGCGCCCGCTGCTGCTGCTTGCCGCCCTTGCCCTCGCCCCTGCGCTCTTCGCTGCGGAACGGCCGAACATCGTGTTCCTGTTCTCCGATGACCACGCCCTCAATGCCATCTCGGCCTACGGCGGCCCCTTGAAAGACGTCGCACCGACGCCGAATCTCGACCGCATCGCGAAGGACGGCGCCGTCTTCACCCGCTCCTACTGCGGGAACTCGATCTGCGGCCCCTCCCGCGCCACCATCCTCACCGGCAAGCATAGCCACATCAATGGCTTCCCGGACAACGACGGCTCGCGCTTCGACGGCAGCCAGACGACTTTTCCGAAGCTCCTACAGAAGGCCGGCTACCAGACCTCGCTGATCGGGAAGTGGCACCTCGTCACCCAGCCGACTGGCTTCGACCACTGGGAAATCCTCCCCGACCAGGGCAGCTACTACAATCCGGACTTCATCACCGCCACAGGCCGGAAGCGCGAGGAGGGCTACTGCACCGACATCATCACCGACAAGGCGATCGCTTGGATGGAGGGCCGCGACAAATCGAAGCCCTTCGTGCTGATGTGCCAGCACAAGGCCCCCCACCGCAACTGGTCCCCTGCCCTGCGCCACCTCGAGCTTTTCAAGGATGCCCCCCTGCCGGAACCCGCCACGCTTTTCGACAACTACGATGGACGTAGTTCCACCCTGAAGGAGCAGCAAATGTCGATCGCCCGCAACATCTCGTGGGGCCACGACATGAAGTTCAAGGGCGAGAATCTCTTCCCCGAGTTCTTCAGCAAGGAGGGAGGCAACGGCGAATACGCGCGCATGACCGCTGCCCAGAAGCAGGCATGGGACAAGGTGCGAGATCCGGAAAACGAGGCCTTCATCGCCGACATGAAGGCCGGCAAGCTCAAGGACGACGATGTCACCCGCTGGAAATACCAGCGCTACCTGAAGGACTACTTGCGCTGCGTCCGGGCCGTCGATGAAGGCGTGGGCCGCGTGCTCGATTACCTCGACAAGAGCGGCCTCGCGAAGAACACGCTGGTGATCTACTCGTCCGACCAGGGTTTCTACCTCGGCGAGCACGGCTGGTATGACAAGCGCTGGATCTTTGAGGAAAGCCTTTCGATGCCCTTCCTCGTCCGCTGGCCCGGCGTCGTGAAGCCCGGCACCCGCAATCAAGCGCTCATCCAGAACATCGACTACGCGCCGACCTTCCTCGAGGCCGCCGGCGTCCCCATCCCCGCCACCATCCAGGGCAAGAGCCTGCTGCCCGTGCTGAAGGGCGAGACCCCGGCCGATTGGCGGAAGGCGATCTACTACTTCTATAGTGGCGAGCCGACCCACCACGTGGCCGCGCACGATGGCGTCCGCAGCGATCGCTACAAGCTGATGTTCATCCCCAAGACCAAGGAGTGGAACCTCTTCGACCTGGAGAAGGACCCGCAGGAGATGAAGTCCGTCCACGATGATCCGGCCTACGCCACGACCCTGGCCGACATGAAGAAGGCCTACGACGAACAGCGCCGCCTTTACCGCATGAGCCCCTCCACGGTGCCCGCCAATCGCTTCAAGGAAGCCTGGTGGAAACCCCGCCACGAGGAGAAGGTGAAGCTCGCCAAACAGGGCGGCCACGACCTCGTCTTCATCGGCGACTCCATTACCCAGGGCTGGGAGAGCAAAGGCAAGGCCACCTGGGACAAGTACTACGCCCATCGGAATTCGCTCAACCTCGGCTTCTCCGGCGACCGCACCGAGCACGTGCTGTGGCGGCTGATGAATGGCGAGCTGGAGAACGTCGATCCCAAGGTCTTCGTCCTGATGGTCGGAACCAACAACACCGGCCACCGCCAGGATCCGCCGGAGCAGGTTGCCGACGGCATCAAGCTCATCCTGGAACTCCTCCAGGACCGCAAGCCGGACGCCAAGATCCTGTTGCTGTCCATTTTCCCGCGCGCTCCGAAGCCGGAGGACGGCCTCCGCCAGCTCAACGACCAGATCAACGCCCGCATCAAGACCTTCGCGGATGGGGAGCGCGTCCAGTGGCTCGAGGTCAGCGACGCCTTCCTCGACAAGGACAAGGTGCTCGCGAAGGTGATCATGCCCGACTACCTCCACCCGAACGACGTCGGCTACGAAATCTGGGCCAAGGTGATGGAAAGCCACATCGCGAAGCTGACAGGCACCCCGGAGGTGAAGTAATTAGGGAGCGTGAAAGCCATCGCCCTCACGCAAAAGCTCCCGCTCGATCACCCGGACTGCTTCGTCGAACTCGACCTGCCCGATCCCGTCCCCGGTCCGTATGACCTCTTGGTGCGGGTCAAGGCGGTGGCGGTCAACCCGGTCGACTACAAGCAGCGCCAAGCCCGCAAGGAGGACGAAACCGCGCCGCGCATCCTCGGCTGGGACGCCGCCGGGATCGTCGAGGCCGTGGGCTCGGACGTGAAGCACTTCCGCCGCGGCGATCAGGTTTACTACGCCGGCGACGTCACCCGCCCCGGCTGCAATGCGGAGCTCCAGCTCGTGGACGAGCGCCTCGTCGCGAAGAAACCCGCCTCGCTCGACTTCGCTGCCGCCGCGGCCTTGCCACTGACGGCCATCACCGCATGGGAGTGCTTTTTCGAGCGACTCGAGCTTTCCGCCGGCGATTTGAAGGAGGGCAAGGGCAAGAACCTCCTCATCATCGGCGGCGCGGGCGGGGTCGGCTCGATCGGCATCCAGCTCGCCACCGCTCTCACCGGCTTCACCGTCATTGCCACCGCCTCGCGGCCGGAGACCGTCGAGTGGTGCCGCCGGATGGGCGCGCATCGCGTGATCGACCACTCGGTCGATTGGACCGAGGAACTGGAGAAGCGCGGAATCGCCACCGTTGATGCCATCGCCTGCTTCGCCGACACCTCCGGCCACTGGGCGAACATGGCCAAGGCAATCGTCCCGCAGGGCAAGATCACCGCCATCGTCGAATCGCCCACCGTGCCCGACATCGGCCTCATGAAGCCGAAGAGCGTGACCTTCTCGTGGGAGTTCATGTTCACCCGCTCGATGTTCCAGACGCCGGACATGATCGCGCAGCACGACCTTCTCAAGGAGGTCGCCACCCTCGTCGATGCCGGCCGGATTTTCAGCACCATGAAGGAGCACGGCGGCACTCTCACGCCTGCCTCCCTCGCTGCCGCCCATCGCGACCTCGAAGCCGGCAAGATGATCGGCAAGCGGGTATTCGACACCGCGTGGTGACATGGACTTGGCACACGACGGTTGGACCCGGCTCCACGCCAGCCTTGAGGAGAATCTGTTAGAGTCCCTGCGCCGTGAAGCCTTCGCCGCCGGCACCGCCGGCACCCGTTGCCTGCTCGACCTGCCGCCGGTCCAGGCCGCGGCGCTCGCCATGAAGCGGCGGCTCATCGCCACCGGCATCCTGCCCGCCACCGCCGTCGCCATCCAAGCCATCGCCTTCGACAAGACACCGGACACGAATTGGAAGGTCGCGTGGCATCAGGACCTGATGTTCCCCTTCGCCGATAAGGTATCTTCGCCGGGCTACGAACTACCCTCCTGCAAGTCCGGCGTCCACTACGCCCGCCCGCCGCTGGAGGTGCTGGAGGACCTCCTCGCCGTGCGCCTTCACCTCGATGACTGCGGCGAATCCAATGGCCCGCGGCGCATCAGCCCCGGGACCCATCGCCTCGGCAACATCCCCTCCTCCGATGCAGCCACCAGCGCCTCGACTCATGGCGAGGTCCCTTGTCTTGCCCTCTGTGGCGAGGCACTCCTCATGCGCCCGCTCCTGCTCCACGCCTCCTCCCAAGCCACCTCTCCCGGACACCGGCGGGTGCTACACTTGGTCTATTATTCCGGCCAGTCGTTGCCGGAACGTTGGCACCGGAGCATCTGATCTCGATCGCACCCATCAACTCATCGGCGCCCGACTCGTCCGACTCGTCTTGACCCCACCGCTGGGATGTCCTATTCGGGAGGTGCTTGTAAAAACATGCACCTCCCCGTCCCATTCTTGGGCTTGTCCCTTGTGACGTTCCTCCTTTCGCCGTGCCTTGCACAGGCGGAAGCGAAGAAGCTCACGCCCGCGGTGGAAATGGAATTGGACTACGTGCGATCGTTGGCGGAAGACCTGCGGACGAAGGCGAAGGCCCCACTGACGGAACTGGAGGACAAATACCGCGGCGCGGTGGAGAAGATCCGTGATGAGGCGAAGGCGGCAAACAACGCCGCCAACCTGCTGGAAGCGGAGGCGGCGCTGGAGGAACTCGCGAAATCCGGCACACCGGATGGCGAATCCGCGCATGCGGGCATCGCGCGGCTGGAGAAGATCTACCTGGAGCAGCGCCCGAAGGTGGCGGAGCAGATCCGCCCGGCGCTCGTCAAGGCGGAGCAGTCTTTCGGACAGGACTTGCAGCGGATGGTGGAGGAGCAGACCAAGAAGGGCGAGATCGAACAGGCGATACTGCTGAAGAAGGAAATGGACGGTGTCGCCGGACGACTGAAGTCGATGCAACAGGCCTTCGGATTGGCGGCGGGGAGGTCGCGACCGCCGTCCAAGGTGACCATCCTCAAGGCAACCTTTGCCAGCGGCGACCAGTCGGCGGACGTGACCCGCAAGATCGCGGAGTTAGTCGCCAATGGCAGGGACTTCTCCGCGAGCCCCAAGGATATGGGCGTCGACCCGAAGCCCTATCACCGGAAGCATCTGAAGATTTCCTACGAGAAGGACGGCATCAAGCGGGAGCAGCACCGCGGCGAAAACGAGACCGTGCTCGCGGTGTCCTTCACCGGTCCGCAGGACGGGAAAGAGCTGGCGGCGTGGCTGACGGGATCCACGTGGAAGTCTGAGACCCGCGAGCTGTTTTTCAAGAGCGCCTCGGACGTGAAGGTCAAGGACGTGACCGGCAAGTGGCAGCCGGACGGGATCTACTTCTTCAACGTCGAGTGGAGCGCCGGGAACAAGAAGAGGTATCAGTTCAACTGGCACTGGACTGAGCTCAGGGAGCATGGTGGAGAGAAGTTCGTGCCGGTGAACTAGCACGCGCCCCGCTTCCCTTGCCCCAAAGAACCCGCCACTTGAAAGCGGTTCTCAACCCGTCCTCCTCCATAGATAGAATCTATGGAGGCGAGGATTTCTTTCGATTAACTGAACGGTATCGCCGGAGCCTAAGCTCGGGCGATGATCACGACTGTTAGAAGAATCGCCCTCGCTGCCACGTTCCTCGCATCGCTTTCCGAGGCAGGAACATCCCTCACCGCCGCCTTCGACCAGAACGTCCGGGGACTCAGGGTGAACAACTCCTTCGGCGACAACATCGTCGCCGTCGGGAACTTCATGGCGGTCTCGGAAAACAACCGGGTTTATCTCTACGAGCGGAATGGCGGGACTTGGGAGATCTTCGCGCGCAAGAACATGCTGACCTCCCCCGGAAGCAACTCCGGCGAATTCGGCCAATACGTCCTGATGCCCGACCGGAACACCCTGATCGTATCCGATCCCCTGTTCAACGCCCTGACTCCGTCGGGAGGAACGAACAACGACCAGGGTGCCGTCTACGTCTTCGGTCGGGATGTCGGCGGGGACAACAATTGGGGACTCATCAAGCAGATCACCGCGACGGATCACCAGCTCCCGAATGGCGCGCTCTCGAAAAGTCTAGGAGACGTCATGGCCTACGGGGACGGCCGATTGGTCGTCTCTGCCAAGGCGAGCAACTCGACGGTGAAATTCCTTTACGTCTTCGAGAAGGATCGCGGCGGTCCCAACCAATGGGGCCAGGTTCCCGGAGTGAAACTTGTAGGCACCGATGTGAGCTTGAACCAGTTCGCTTACACCCTCGCGGTTACTGGAGACACCATCGTCGTGGGTTCCCCATTCGAAGGCTACCGGGAAACTCCTTCAGCTCCCGCCGACCTGGGCCGCGGGGCGCTCTTCTTCTTCAGCAGGAATCAGGGCGGCACCGACCGGTGGGGACTTCTCCCCAATGGCCGGCGGTATGCGCCCGATGGAGCCACGTCCGACAACTTCGGGCGCACCATTTCCATCTCGGGCGATCAGATCGCGGTGGGCGCGATCGGCAGGGATCTCTCCCCCTCCCAACAGGATGCGGGCGTCGTTTACATCCTGTCCAAGGATCAAGGCGGTCCCGGTGCATGGGGATTCACCCCCGCGCGCATCACCGCTCCGGACGCGGCGGGCGGAGATGAATTCGGGGCCGTGGTGGTGCTGCGTGACAACGTTCTCGCCGTCTGCGCCAACAACGATGATGTGGCGGGAGTCAACGACGCAGGATCGATCTATCTCTTCGAAAAGGCGTCGTCGGGCGCTTGGCAGGCCGTCAATGGCGGGAAGTTCTCCATCGACGTCGTGCCGGGGATCACCTTGGTGAACACCGGCTTCGATTCAGAGCTCTTCATGGACGAGCAGCGTCTGATGTTCTGGTCGCGCACCTCCAGCCTTGAACGGGTCGTCACGGATATCGCGCTCACCGGGTTTCCCTCGCACACGACGATCGGCAGGGTCGATTTCAGCCGCCAGGGTCGCCTTACCTTCACTCCCGCGGGCACCGGCAACTACCAATTGCGCACCAGCACCGACCTTCAGGTCTGGTCCGACCAAGGAGCGGTATTCCCAGGAACTTCCGGCTTGCCCGTGATCATCGAGACAGGTGTCCCTGTCGGTCCCCAGCAACGCTTCTTCCGCATTGAAAGCAGGTGAGCTTGTCCGTGACAGCGAGCGCATGTAGCGAAAGAGGCATGAACGTCCATCACCTCGAGCTTTTCTACTACGTGGCGAAGTTCGGCGGCATCACCGCGGCAGTGCGCAGCATGCCCTACGGCATCCAGCAACCTTCCGTGAGTGCCCAGATCTGCCGCTTGGAAAAGGACCTCGGGGTAACGCTGTTCATCCGCCGTCCCTTCAAGCTGACTCCTGAAGGCGAGATGCTCTATGAGCGCATCCAGCCTTTTTTCTCGCAGCTTCCCGACCTCGCCGGCGAGATCCGCCAGGAGGGATCGCTCCACTTGAAGTTGGGCGCGTGCCCTTCCGTGCTGCGGCATCATCTTCCCGGGTTGATGCTGGCCATGAAAGCCCGCAAACCCGGGCTACGGATCAGCCTCAAGGAGATCCAGATGGACGAGATCGCAGAGCATCTGGTGAAGCAGATCGCGGACATCTCGGTGGGCGCGGTGCTCGGTGCATTCCCTCCGCCGCTGCGGGTGGATGAGCTTCTCCGGGTGCCCCTCGCCCTGCTCGTGCCGGAGGATTTCCCCTGCACCACCTGGAAGCAGGTGATGGCACGCCACAAGCGCAAGGACGGCAGCCTCGACCTGCCACTCATTGCGCCGCCCGTGCAGAGCGTGATCACGCGGCGCTTCCGGGAAGGGCTCACCACCGCGGGACTGATCTGGGAGACGGAGGTGGAGGTGGGCAACTTCGACGTGATCCGCGACTACGTGAAACACGGCTTCGGCGTGGGCATGTCCGTGGTGATCCCCGGGGTCCAGGCTTCCGGCGGACTACGGCAAATCCCCATCCCGGCTTTCGCCCCGGTGCAGGTCGTGGCCGTCTATCTCAGGGAGCCCAAGCCGATCGTGGCGTGGTTCCTCCGGGAGTTGAAGGGCTACGTGAAACAACTCGCCGAAGTGAAGACGGCGGGTGTTAGATGAAGGGAGCGAGGCTTCTTAGGGTAGGCGCATTGGTGACAATGCGGAAGCACCGGAACGGACCGCTTCCATGGACCACTCCGCACTGTCACCAGTGCGCCTTCGCAAAAGACAAGAACGCCACCGGCCCATGCGGACCGGTGGCGTTCGGGAATCCGTTGGCTCAGGCCTTCTTCACGTTCACCCACTGGCCGGTCTTGGCCGACTCGAGGACGGCGTCGCAGACATACTGGGTGCCGAGGGCGTGGCGGAAGTCGGGGTAGCGCTTCTCGGCCGTCGGGTCATCGAGGGACTTGAAGAACTCCGCCAGCTCGTGAGTGAATGAGTGCTCGTAGCCGAGGCAGAGGCCCGGGACCCACCAGTTGCCGGAGTAAGGGTGATCGCCGTCGGTGGCGTGGATGTTGGTCCAGCCGCGGCGATCTCCGGGGACGCCGTGATCGAAGTACGAGAGGTAGTTCAGGTCATGGAGATCCCACGCCAGCGACTTCTTCTCACCGTTGATCTCGAATGTATAGAGTGCCTTGTGGCCGCGAGCGTAGCGGGTGCTTTCGAAGATCGCCAGTGAACCGTTCTCGAAGCGCGCGAGGAAGGCGCAGGCATCATCGATGGTCACGGGATGCTTTTCACCGGTGGCGGTGTGAACGCGCTCCTTGATGAAGGTCTCCGTCATCGCACTGACCGAGACGACGTCGCCATTGATCCAACGGGCGGTATCGATGCAGTGGGCGAGCAAGTCACCCGTGACGCCGGAACCGGCCGCGGCGGCATCCAGGCGCCAGAGGCCGGCGCCCCCTTGCGGGAGTTCTTCGGAGATCGTCCAGTCCTGCAGGAAGTTTGCGCGGTAGTGGAAGACGCGGCCGAGCTCGCCCGCATCGACGATGTTCTTCGCGAGCGTGACGGCGGGCAGGAAGCGGTAGTTGTACCAGACCAAGTTCGGCAGGCCGGAGGCCTCGACCGCCTTGACCATTTCCTCGCCCTGCGCGCCGTTCAGGGCGAGCGGCTTTTCGCAGAGGATCATCTTGCCGTGCTTGATGCACTCGAGGGCGATCTCGGCGTGCGAGTCATTCGGCGTGCAGATGTCGACGGCATCGATGTCCTCGCGCTTCACCAGTTCGCGCCAGTCGGTTTCGTAGGACGCGTAGCCCCACTTTTCGGCGAAGGCCTTCACCTTCGCCTCGTCGCGGCCGCAGACGGCCTGGCGGACCGGGACGTGAGTGGTGTCGAAGAAGTGGCTGAGCTGCGAGTAGGCATTCGAGTGGGTACGGCCCATGAAGCCGTAGCCAATGAGACCGATGCGGATTTCCTTTTTCATGATGGGGAAGAGGGTGCGTCTGCTGGGTTGATGTTTGATTCAAACGGCGTCATGCAGCGCCGGGTGTTTGGGAATGCGCGTGTTGCGGGAAGTCGAAGGTCAGCACGAGCGGTTCATCTCCCGTGTTCTCGATTTCCACACCACCGCGATTCATCGCGGCCTGGGTGATGAATCCGATTTCGGGATAGATTTCGCCGAGCTTCATGTCCTGGTGATAGCGCACTTCGAGTTTTCCGACCCGGCCGCGTCCGCCGTTCGTGTGGAACAGCGCGGGGCTTTCCGGGCGGAAACTCGTCCTGGCTCCGGGTGCAAGGGTGAGACGGAGAATGGAGCACTTCTGGTCACCGAGGATGTCACCGTAGACAATCCACCGTGCGTCCACTCCGTCGCCGGCAAATTCCTTGGCGGTGATGGCCGGACGCGAATTCTTCTGAACGAAGTCGGGATCCTGGTTCGCCTCGAAGTCGAACTTGTCCACCAAGTATTCCCAATCTTCGTGCCGGTCTTTCGGATAGTCCTCTTCCCGGCAGGCGTAGAATGCATCGGCCGCTCCGATCCTTCCGTCGAGCGTCAGGTCCTCGGCCAGGAAATGCTCGTCCATCGTGACGTGAAGCTCGTGCGTGCAAAGATCCGTCGGCGAGTGCAGCACGCCATTCGGCATCACGAAGCCGTCATCCAGTTTCATCATCGTGTGCGGCGACAAGTGCCGCACCCCGTTGTATTCGCCCTGACCCCAACGCTGCATGCAAGCAAGGAACTGGTCCTTGGTGACGAACGGATACAGCCCCATGGCCGTGGTGTGGTAGTGCGACGGGCTTACTCCGGGGTTGTCGAAGGAATTGATGTCGTAAACCTCCCACTTCGACCAGTGAAGGTGATGGGGAATGGGGTTCAGGTTGTCGAACTTTTTGGACACGATGGGCCAGGTGACCCTGCCGAACAGGGATTGGGAAAGCGCCACGAGCTTTTCTCCCATGACGGCTTCAGGATTGGTCTCGATCAGATCCTGAAGCGAGATGACTTGCCCGCCCGGAGTGAGAACGTGAGCTTCTCCTTCACGGAACGGCGCCTTTCCCGTGCGGGTATCCAGGACGCCGGTCACAATGGGCACGGTGCAGCACATCCAGACTTCATCGAGGCCGGTTCCGCCCATGTAGTCCGGATAGTAGGATTTCTCGTCCAGGCGAAGGCGTTTGCCCGGCGTGCAGAATGTCCGGCCGGCGTAGCGGTGCAGAAGCTGCAGCACCCCGTCGTTCTGATTGAGGCAATCATCGAGAATCGAATCCGATCCTCCGTCGATGACATCGTGATGAGGATACTCGTGCAGTTTCTCCGCAAGAATTGAAGTCGGGGCAGCCATGGCAGATGGATACTGAAGAATGGTGAATGGAGTGGCCGCCGCTTCAGAGCGCCTCGTCGACTTCGATCATCTTGCCGAGGATGGTCTCCCAGGTGTGGGCGTCCTCGAGGATCTCGTTGGAGAACATGCAACCGTCCCAACAGAAGTGCTTCATCCCGCGGGCGGCGGCGTCCTTGAGCCAGAAGGCCGAGCACTTGGCGATGTCGAGCTTGCCGTTTGGATCGTCGGCGCGGCAATGGCGGCCGGTCTTGTCGTGGCTGCCGGTGCCGTGGACGGTGCCGTCGTTCTGGGCGACGTGGAAGTCGATGGTCCACGGGCGCAGCGCGTCGGTGAGCGTCTTGTAGGCGGGCCAGAATTCCTCGTCGGTGTAGCCTTCCTTGAGCAAGGCGGCCTCGGGCGCATTGTAGCCCATGAGGTAGAGGTAGGTGTGGGCGAGGTCGGCCTGGAAGCCAACGGTCTCCGGCATGCCGGTCGCTTCAAGCGTGTCGATCATCGCCTTCCACGAATGCATGCCGCCCCAACAGATCTCGCCCTCGGCAGCGAGGCGCTCGCCGTGTTGGGCAGCGACCTTGCCAGCTTCACGCCAGGTCTCGGCGATCTTCTTGGTATTACCCGCAGGATCTTCCGACCAGTCGTGAACGCCGCCGGCGGAGTCGATGCGGATGAGGCCATACTCGCGCACGCCGTGCGCCTTGAGGATGTCGGCGATGCGGCAGGCTTTCTCGACCGCGAGAACGAAGTTCTTGCGGTCGTCATCGGAGCCGAAAGCCGGGCCGCCGACGGTGCCCGGCCAGACCGGGGCCACCAGCGAGCCGACCTTCAGGCCGTGCGCCGCGATCTGGTCGGCCATCGCCTTGATCGCGTCGTCGGAAGCGTCGGGATCGGTGTGTGGGTGAAACAGGAACAGGTCCACGCCGTCGTACTTGCGGCCATTGACGGAGGCGGCGGCGGTCATTTCGAGCATGCGCTCGAGCGAGATCGGCGGATGGTCGGTGCCGGGTTCCTTCCCGACCAGGCCGGGCCACATGGCATTGTGAAGTTTCATGATCTTGGGTGGTAGATGTTGGGTGGTAGGTGACTCAAAGTCCTGTTTGCGGATGCCTTGATGTTAGAGAACGAAATTCCAGTCGACGGCCGACTCGATAGTTGCGCCGGATTCACCGGTGATCACGACCTTGCCGGGACCGGCGGGAACGATGGATGTCACGCGGCCGAACTTCTCCGGCACGGCGGCGACTGCCTGGGCGAGATGCAGCGAGACGGTCTCATCCTTTCGGAAATGACGCGTCGTGGGCACGCCTTCCGCAGCGAGCGGGTTGGTGCGGGAAACGTCCACGGGATCGGCGAAGTACGAACAGACCTCCTCGATGCCCATGCGGCCGAGGTGACGGCCATTCCATGGCGCGCCGTGGCGGCCGCCATTGGAGATCCACAGAATGGTCGAGGGGAAGTCGGCAGGATTCTTCAGCGAGAACCACACGTAGCCATCGAGCACCGCAGCCGACCACGCAAAGGGCTGCTCCGCCGTGGCGGGCGCCGCGTGCATCATCACGAGATCCTCGAAACCCTGGCGCGCCGGATACTTCGAAACATCGGTCGTCCCGCCCGTGGAGAGAGGAACCTCGCGAAGGTCGGTGAAAGTCCCGGAGGGCTTCAGCGCACCATATTCGCGATTGAGGGGATTCGAAAACAAACCGCGGTAAACAGAGCCCCAGCGGAATGGCGAAACGCTGACCAAACCCTCTCCTTCGGTAAGCAATGAGAAGTCGATCACCGGATGATTGCCGTAGCTGTAGTGGCCCTCGACTCCTGAAATACGATGCTCGCAGTAGATCGCTGTCTCACCCTCCCGAAGAATGACAATTTTCTCCAGCCAGCCACCCGAATCTGGGTCATCCATGCCGAGGTGGAGCCGGTCATCACCGCCGGCGACGATCTTCCACTCGGCATTCGCCGCGACACCGTGCGGCGGGGCGCTTTTCTGCGGACCGAAGGGGAAGCAGAGGAAGTCACCCCGCAGAACCGTCAGCAATGGCGGGAGTGCCTCGTCCACCTCATCGGGCGTCCACGGGGCCAGCGCGTAGGGCGAAACGGTGCGGTCGCCGAGCCTGAACTCGACCGGTGCCATATGCCCCGCGCGGCAGGAAATCCACAGCGTTACCCGGTCTAGGGTTAGCTTCCAGCTCGGCTCGCCGTGGACAAGATCGTTCATCAATGCAGGCGATTCAGAAAAAATCTCACAAAAACGGAAGCAAAATCACATGACCTACAAAAATGTGTAGCCCTCCCGAGCCCCGGTCCTTTACTCACAAATCCACCATGAACATCGGCTTCAACCTGCTCCTCTGGACCCCCGCCCTTCAGGAAGACCAGTTTCACCTCCTCACCTCCCTGAAGAATGCCGGCTATGACGGCGTGGAACTGCCGGTATTCTCGGCCGACACCAATCACTACAAGGTCGTCGGCAAGGCCCTCGCCGACCAAGGCCTGCGCTCGACCGCGGTGACCGTGATTCCTGACGAAGCCCACAACCCGAGCAGCCCCGAAGCCGCCAACCGCGCCGGAGCGGTGGATTTCCTCAAGGGAATCGTCGATTCCTGCCACGCCGCCGGCACCGAGATCCTGATGGGCCCCTACCACCAGCCGCTAGGCGTGTTTTCCGGCAACAGCCCGACGAAGGACGAATGGCAGTGGGCTGCCGAGGTGCACCGCGAGGTCGCGGACTACGCCCAGCAGGCCGGGGTGAAGCTGGTGATCGAGTGGCTGAACCGCTTCGAGTGCTACTTCATCACCACCATGGGGCAGGGCGCCGAATATGCCGCGCTGGTGAACCACCCGAACTTCACGACGATGTTCGACACCTTCCACGCGAACATCGAGGAGAAGGACCCGGCCGCCACCTTGATGAAATACATCAAGAGCGTCGGCCACGTGCACATCTCGGAGAATGACCGCGGCACCCCGGGCACCGGCCACGCCGCGATACGCGAAAGCATCCAGGTGCTCAAGGAAGAAGGCTACACCGGCTGGCTGACCATCGAGGCCTTCGGCCGCGCGCTGCCCGAGCTGGCCGCCGCGACCCGCGTCTGGCGCGACCTGTTCCCCTCACCGGAGGAAGTTTACACCAAGGGCATCGCGTATATCCGCGAGTGCCTGAAGTAGCTCGTTGGCTACTTGCAGTTGATTTTCGGTGAGCCCTCCAGCGTCAGCGCTTGGAGGGCGCAATGAACTGCCAAGAAATGCCAGCGGGTTTGGCGTTTCCGCGGCTTTCGTTGGGACTTGAGACTTCAAGCGAAGCCCTTCCCTACTTCCCGATACAAAACTGGCTGAAAATGGCACCGAGGATGGCCTCGGTATCCACCTTACCAACAATCTCGCCTAGGGCATCGAGAGCGCCCCGCAGTTCTAGCGCGGCGAGTTCAGGCGCAGCGGCGCTTTCTAGCAAGACCTCCGCCGCCTCCAACGATTCGTCGGCGCGGCGCAGGCAGTCGCGGTGGCGGGTATTGATCGCCACCGCGTGTTCACCCCAGTCGGCCTCGCCGAGGTCGAGCGCCTCGCGGATGACGCGGCGGAGCTGATCGAGGCCGACGCCCGTATTGCATGAAAGCCGGACACCGCCGTGGTCCGACCAGTCGGCATGTTCGCCGAGGTCGGACTTGTTGAGAACGGTTACAGTGCGGTTGCTCTCCGGCAGCTCGACGGCGCTTTCGGCGGCAGGCAGCGAGGCGTCGCGCACGACCAGCAGGAGATCGGCCCGGCCGGCCTCATGAAGCGTGCGGCGGATCCCCTCCTGCTCCACGCCACCGGCTTCCGCGCGCAGGCCGGCGGTATCGACCAGGCGGAGCGGCACTCCATCGAGAATGATCGTTTCCTCGATGGTATCGCGGGTGGTCCCCGCTTCGTCGCTGACGATGGCACGCTCGCTGCCGAGCAGGAGATTGAGCAGGCTGGATTTGCCCGCATTGGGCCGGCCACAGATGACCGTGCGGACGCCTTCGCGGAGGATTCTCCCCTGCTCTGCCGTGGCGAGCAGCTTCGTAATCCCGTCACGGGCGGCGGCCACGCGGGCCATGAATAGAGCGCCGGTGTCGGGATCGATGTCCTCCTCCGGAAAGTCGATCCACGCCTCAAGGTGGGCGACCACGCCGATGAGATCCTCCCGCAAGCGGACGGCCTCGCGACCGATGCCGCCTTCTAGCTGCTCATGGGCGGCGCGCAGGGCCAGATCGCTCTGCGCCGAGATCAGATCCATGATCGCCTCGGCCTGGGTCAGGTCGAGCTTGCCGTGAAGGAAAGCGCGCTCGGTGAACTCGCCGGGACCGGCAGATCGTGCACCACACTCCAACAATCGCTCCAGCACCCGGCGGGTAACGAGGCGGCCACCGTGGCAGGCAATCTCAACGACCGGTTCGCCCGTGAAGCTACGGCTGTCGCGAAAGACGGTCAGAAGGACATCATCAAGCACGCGTCCCTCGGCGTCGCGGACCTTGGCGCGGGTGGCCCGGCGTTCTTCGGCGCGGCCCGCGGCCCCGCGACAAGCGCGGTCGGCGATTTCCTCTGCCTGCGGACCGGAAAGGCGGATCAGGGCAACCGCCGCGGTGCCGCCGCCGCTGGCGAGCGCCACAATGGTCTCGGTGGTGGACGCGGTCATTTGCGCGGTGTGTCCACCGCTTGGCCACCAATGCCAAGGAATTCCCAGCAAATGAATCGCTTCACCGAGAGTTCCGGCACCGGATCCTTGGTCCACTCAAGTTCGATCGTGGCGGTGCGGGTCTTGGGCCGCGCATCCTTCACGCCGCGCCAGTTCAGGATGGAAAGCGAGCGGCCGGCCTCGGAATCGACCGGGACATCCACCCGCATCGAGTCCGTCTTATGGGCGGGATCGACCATGCGGTAGGTCTTCATGCCAGTCCGGTCCTTTCCCTGCTGGGGCACGTCCTCCACCACGAACAGCCGGAAGACGCCGCTGGCACCCGGATTGGCGAGCTCGGTGAAATTCCGGAACGTGCGGTGCTTGGTCTGAATGAAGGTCTCCCAGTCGAGGCGCAGGCCATCAGGCGTACGCTTGAGGAAGACGTGGACTTTGACCGGCTCGGAGGTGAAATTGTCCGCGCGAGCGAGCGACGAAAGCAACAGGTCCGGCTCATCCAGGCCGGTCTGGACCTCGACCGGGGCGAGCGGGCGGAAGAAATCGCGCATCTCGAACTGCGGCGGCTGATCGTAGCGCATCATGAAGATGCCGCGCTTGCGATCTTCCGGCGGGAGTTGCTCCACGGAGAAGCCCGACAACGGCGTGTCCGAGTCGTCAATGCGACCGGGGCCGTAAAACTGCTCCATGGTCATCAGCAAGTCGCTGCCGTTGATGGAAAAGGCGGCCTTGCCCGGAGCGGAATCGGCGGCAAGGAACTCGGAGAGGATCTGCTTTGCTTCCGCCTGCCAACCGGTCTCCAAATACTCCTTCTCCCGGAGCTGGGCCTGAATGTTCGGATTGAGCGTCGGCCTTGCGACCGCCCGCTGCTGGTTCATCGAGTTGGAAAGGAACCACCAGGTGCCCATGGCGAGGGCCATCAGCGCCAGGAGCACCAGACAGGGTACCACGATCTTGCGGCGGGATGCGGGAGCTGCCTTGAGCTGTGGAGCGGGTCTGTCGTGGGAGACGGACTCCCTTGGCGGAGCAGGTTTGACCGGTCCCGGGCCGGGTGGCATGCCCGCAGAGGATCCAGGAGCGGCACCCACCGGCGCAGCGGCCATCGAGGCGGGAGACGCCACCGATGCCGGCCGCGGAACGGCTAGCGCCTGTTCCTGCGCCATCACTTTCTGGACTTCGAGCGTCTGCCTCGCGGCAAGCATGCGATCCACCGCCAGAGCTTTCTCTGATTGCAGCGCCTGCTCGGCAAGATGCGCCTTGCGGGCGGATTCTGCCTGCTCGCGTTCGGCGGTGCGGACCCGTTCTTCGGCGGCCGCTTTCTCGGCAGCCCGGGCCTTCTCCATCGCCTGGGTCATTGCCTTCTCTTCGGCGAGGGCCTGGGCAGCAGCGCGGGCGCGCTCGGAAGCCATGACGCGCTCGGCAGCCAAGGCTCGTTCCGCCACGGCCGCCTTTTCCTCGGCACGCGCCTTCTCCTCGGCGAGAGCTTTCTCGGCCGCCAACGCCCGATCGGCGGCAGCAAATTTTTCTTGGTCGCGGGCGCGTTGCGCAGCGAGTTCGCGCTCGGCCGCTGCATGAGCTTCCGCACGTGCCCTTTCCTCAACGAGGCGTCGTTCCTCCTCGGCCTTGGCACGTTCGGCGGCGAGAGCTTTATCGGCCGCGGCCTTGGCCTCGGCGCGAGCCCTTTCCTCGGCCCGGGCGCGTTCCTCCTCCGCCTTCGCACGCTCAAGAGCAAGGGTTCGCTCGGCAGCCGCCTGAGCCTCCGCGCGAGCCTTTTCCTCGGCAAGACGCCGCTCTTCCTCGGCCCGGACACGTTCGGCAGCGAGAGCTTTCTCGGCGGCAGCCTTGGCTTCAGCACGGGCCTTCTCTTCGGCGAGACGGCGCTCTTCCTCGGCTTTGGCACGCTCGGCGGCGAATGCCTTCTCGGCGGCGGCCCGTGCTTCGGCGCGGGCATTCTCCTCGGCCTTGATTCGTTCTTCCTCGAGTGCCTTGCGGGTCGCGACTGCCTGCGCTTCGGCGCGGGCCCTCTCCATGGCCAAAGCCTGCTCGATCTCGGCCATCCGTGCTTCGGCCTTGGCGCGCTCTTCGGCCAACGCCTTCTCGGCAGTGAGCGCACGTTCCGCGGCGGCGGCAGTCTCCGCAGCACGGGCCCTTTCGTGAGCCAAGGCGCGCTCGGCAGCAGCGGCCCGTTCTTCAATCAGAGCTTTCTCGGCAGCCAGCACCAATTCGGCTTGCCGCGATTCCTCGGCAGCGCGGGACTTGGCTTCCGCTTCGGCCTTTTCCTTGGCCAGCGTTTCCTCGATCGCCCGGGCCCTTGCCTCGGCGCGGGCCTTCTCTTCGGCCAGCACGCGTTCGGATGCCAAGGCACGCTCAGCTTCGCGGGTGCGTTCCTCGGCGCGGGATTTCTCCTCGGCGAGCGCACGTTCCGCGACCAATGCCCGCTCCATGGCGGCATTCTTGGCTTCGGCTTCGGCCAGTTGCTTGGCGTGAACTTTCTCCGCCTCCGCGGCAATCTCGGCACCGCGAGCCTTCTCGGCCGCGAGCGCAAGTTCGGCCGCGTGGGCGCGCTGGGCGGACGCAGCCTTTTCGTCGGCGAAAACCTGCTGGTTCGCCTTGGCCTTCTCGGCTTCCGCGGCGATCGAGGCCACCCGGGCTCTCTCGGCGGCGAGCGCCCGTTCGGCCACGGCGGCTCTTTCATCCGACTCCGCCTTCTGCTTGGCCCTCGCTGCCTCCGCTGCCAAATCGCCGCTACGGGCTCTTTCCGAAGCGAGTGCCCGTTCGGCCGCCAAGGCCCGCTCGGCGGCTGCCGCACGTTCCTCGGCCTGGGCCTTTTCACGGACATGAGACTTGGCCAATTCCTCGGCCCGCGACCAAGCGTCGTGCTTTGGCGCTTCTTCGACGCGAGAAGCTTCCTCGGCAAAAGGCGAGCGCGCCAGATACGACGGTGGCAAAGGCGGCGGAGCCACCGGCTTGCTCGACTCCGCCACGGGCACAGGCACCGGCACTGGCACGGCCTTCTCGGTCACCACCACTGCCGGCACTTCGACCTTGGCCTCCAGTCGCTGCGGTTCCGCCTCATTGCCCGTCGGCGACGTGATCGTACCGCCGCAATGCGGGCACGGCCCGGTCATTGGGGGCATGTCTTTGGGGACGAGAATCCTCCCGCTGCAATGATTGCAGCGGAATTCCCGCTGGTCCTGGAAGGCGACAGATCCCGGCATCAGCTTTTGAGGCCGTTAGAAATAGGCCCAGCCGTCTCGACTGTCAAACCACCTAAAGGGATATCTTTAGACGGCTGCGGCTGATAGCACACTGTCGAGCACCTCCAGGCAGCGGCGGTTCTGCGCCGGCGTGCCGATGGAAATGCGGACCCAGTCCGGCAGCTTGTAGCCACTCATGGCACGGATGATCACGCCGTGCTTGAGCATGTCGCGGAACACCCGGTCGCCTTCGCCGACCTTCACGAGGATGAAATTCGCCACGCTCGGGACGAACTCCAGCCCGCGCTCGCGGAAAGCAGCCTCGTAAAAGGCGAGACCTTCCTTGTTGATCGCCTTGGTCTTGTTGACGTGGTCGGCATCCTCCAACGCGGCGAGCGCGCCGGCTTGGGCGATGGCGTTTGTGTTGAAAGGCTGGCGTGCCTTTTGGAGGACTTCGGCGAGGTGCTTCGGCGCGAGCCCGTAGCCGATCCGCAGCGCGGCGAGGCCGTGGATCTTCGAGCAGGTCCGCAGCACGCAGACATTGCGGCCTTCGCGGATGTATTTGATGACATCCGGGGCATCGTCGAGGAACTCGTGGTAGGCCTCGTCGAAGGCCACCACCACGTGCTCCGGCACCCGGGCCATGAATCGGTCGAGCGCCTCTTGGCCGACCATCGTGCCGGTGGGATTGTTGGGATTGGCAATGAACAAAAGCCGCGTGTCCGGCGTGATCGCGTCCGCCATCCCTTCGAGATCGTGAACAAACCCGGGATCCGCCACTTCCACGTATTTCGCGCCAAACAGCGTGGCCATCAGCTTGTAGACGACGAAGGCGTGCTCGGCGGCAATCAGCTCGGCCTTCGGATTGAGAAAGCTGTGGCAAAGGATCTCGATGATCTCGTTGGAGCCGTTGCCGAGCACCACATTGGAAAGCTCCAGGTCGAACTTCTTCGCGATGGCGCTGCGCAGCTTCCAGCCGCCGCCATCCGGGTAAATGTGCGACTCGTCGAGCGCCTTGCGCATGGCTTCCTTCGCCAGCGGCGACGGGCCCAGCGGGTTCTCATTGGAGGCGACCTTGACGATGTCGGAGGGATCCAGTCCCAGCTCGCGTGCGGTCTCGTCGATCGGTTTTCCGGGCTCGTAAGCGATCAGGTCGCAGACGAAGCGGTTGGCGAATTGCTCGATGGCCATGCGCGGACGCTAGGCGGCGGTTTTCCGCCCCGCAACCCGCAAGATGGGCAGCGTCGTCACGACGGAACCAACAGCGTGAAGGGCCACCACGGCAGGTTGCGCACCAGGCCGAAAACCACCACGAGCCCCGCCAACGACCACGCGAGCCACGGCGGCACGCCATGGACCGGTTGCCCCTTCCACTCACGCCACACCGCCCTGCCGACCACGCCAAATCCCGCGGCGGCGATCAGCACCACCGCGGCATTCATCGTCAACGCGCCGGCCAGATCGCCCTGCAGCAAACGCACCGCGCAACGCGTCCCTCCGCAGCCGGGACAGCTCAGGCCCGTCCACTCATGGATCAGGCAGCCCGGCAAGGCCGTGGACCACCAGGAACTCGACACGCGAAGGAGCAGCGCACCCGCCACGCCGGCCACTGCCAGCAAGGTCCAGGGGCGCTGCACTCCGCGCATCATTCAGCGCTGCTGCTGCTTGGCCTTTTCCGCCTCGAACTTCTCGCGGAACTCCTGACGCTGTGCTTCGGGGATCCACTTGAGGATCATGTCCTCCGTTTCTTGCGGAGAAAGGGTCGATGCCCAAATGGTCAATGCCGCGAAGACAGCGGCTCCGAGCAAACCCAGATAGCCGAGAATCAGCCCCGTGCGGGCCATGCCTTTGCCACCGTTCGCCGCCGGATTGGCCTTGACCTTGGAGATGGCGATGTGTCCGAGGACCACCGCGACCAACGCCAACGGACCGGCGAGATACCACACACAGCACCCGAGGAATGCGAGAATGCCGCAGACCATCGATCCGATCGCCAGGCCCTGGGAGGGGGGCTGGCCCGGGATCATCTGGGCTGGAGTCGGCGAGCCCGCGGGCGACGATGGGGCCTGGTAAGGCGACGGAGCTCCGCCGAATACCGACGGCGGCGGCCCTTCCTCCCTCACGGGTGCCTCGATCTTGAGCTGGGGGATCTGTCCGACCGGCAGCCAGTCGGACATGCCTTCGCACCACCCCAGATCGTTTGGTCCGATCTCGCCCATGGCGATTCGGCTTTTCATGTCTTCGGTGGACAGCGGCCCCTGCTGCGAGCCGTTCTTTGCGTAAAACCAGTTCATGATGTCGGGAATGATCTAGGGATACGCCGAGGAAATGGCGAATACGAAAAACAGGATGAATCCCACACTCATGGCGATGCCAATGTAGCCCAGCACCAATCCCGCAATGGCCATGCCACGTCCGGCCATCGGCAGGGAGCTGCCATTGATCTGGGAAAGGGCGAGATGCCCGCAGATGACGGCGGGCAGCCCCAACAACCCGTGGATGTAGCACGCGACGATCCCGACGATCCCGCAGACCATGCTGGCAATCGCCAAGCCGCTGGTCGGCGCGACCGGTTGATAGTAGCCCGGCACGTAGCCACCAGGGCCCGGCGTGATATACGGGGTCACAACATCCCCCCGTAGTTCCGGAACCGAGCTGAGCGGCAGCCAATCCTTCATGCCGTCACGCCAGACCAGCGTCTCGGGGCTGACGCCGCCGGAGGCGATCAGCGCCCGGAGTTCCTGCTCTTCCACCGGGCCGCTCTGACCGGCCGAGGATCCGTAGTACCAGTGGGGCATGACGTTATGATGTTAGGAAGCGCTCGGCAGCGAGCGGGTAGGATCGGTTTCGGCAGCATAGTCCACGCCAGCGAGGCCGAAGCCGAAGAGGCGGTAGAACTCCTTCTGATAGCCCTCGAAATCCGCCACGTCGTCAAGCGTCTCGGTGGTCACCGTGCCCCAGATCTTCTCGACCTCGGCCTGCACCTCGGGACGCATCTCCCAATCGTCGATGCGGACGCGGCCCTTTTCGTCGAGCTGAGGCCCGCCATCCGCGCCGTAGTGATCGGCGAACAGGCGGTGGATCTGCTCGATGCAGCCCTCATGGAGGCCCTTCGCCTTCATGATCTTGTAGAGGATGGAGATATATAGCGGCACCACCGGGATCGCCGAGCTGGCCTGCGTGACGAGCGCCTTGTTCACCGAAACGACCGCGGTGCCCTCGCCGAAGGCGGCGTTCAGATCCTTGGCAGTCTGCTCCAGGTGGAGCTTGGCGCGGCCGATCGTGCCATCGGTGTAAATCGCCCATGTCAGCTCGGGGCCGATGTAGGAATAAGCCACCGTCTTGAAGCCGTCCGCCAGCACGCCGGCAGCTTTCATCGCGTCGATCCACAGCTTCCAGTCCTCGCCGCCCATGACCTTCACGGTCTGCGCGATCTCGTCCGCGTTTGCGGGCTCGATGGTCACGCTATCGACCTGCTTCTTGTCGGTGTTGAGGTTCTTGTTGGTGTAGGTCTCGCCGGTCGGCTTGAGCACCGACTTGTAAACTTCGCCGGTATTCGGGTCGGTCCGCCGCGGTGAGGCGAGGCTGTAAATGATCATGTCCACCTGGCCGAGGTCGGCCTTGATGGCGTCGATCACCTGCTGCTTCATCTCATTCGAGAAGGCGTCGCCATTGAAGCTCCTGGCGTAGAGGCCTTCCTTGGCAGCGGCATTCTCAAAGGCGACCGAGTTGTACCAGCCGGCCGTGCCGCACTTGCCTTCGCTGCTCTCCTTTTCGAAGAACACCCCGATGGTCGAGGCTCCGCCGCCGAACGCCGGCACGATCCGCGAGGAAAGCCCGTAACCCGTTGAGGACCCAACTACCAGCACGCGCTTCGGGGCATTCTTCAGCGGGGGCTTCGACTTCACGTAGTCGATCTGCTCCTGGACATGGGCGGCGCACCCGTCGGGATGAGCGGTGGTGCAGATGAATCCGCGGATTTTCGGGGAAATGATCATATCGGCCCGGGTTTTCTGACCGCTTTCCTCACGGGAGGCAAGCAGCTTGCCCCGCTGGGTCCGCGGAGCCTCCGGCCCGCAGAAGCACCGCAAAAGCCCGCCTCCCGTTCAGGCCCGCATCGCCTCCACCCCGCCCTCGCACCTCCGGCCAGCTCCTAAAGCTTGTCACGTTCGCCTTTTCGTGTATTTTCCTCCCGGTGATCAGGAACTTTGCGGACGCCACCACCGAGACGATCTTTCTCGGCGGGGAACTCAACCGCAAGGAAGCCAAGCGACTCGGAACCCTCGACACGACCAAGGCATTCGAACGCCTCGCAATCCTCAACGAAGCGGATGAGAAAACCCTGCTCCTGACGCCCTTCCTCCACTACCACCGCCTGAAGGGCAGCTCCAGATACTCCATCGACGCGGACTCGCGAAGATCCCCATGGCGCATCACCTTCCAGTGGGAGAACTCGGTGATGAAGGACGTCCAACTGGTCAAGATCGAAGACATCCACTGAAACCTCACCGGACATGAAAACGAAAGTCACCGCCATCGCCCGGGATCCGCTCAAGGTCCCCAAGCCCCTCTCCAACGCCGCCGCCGCCGTCATCAGGGACACGCTTGAGCATCATGGCGTCTCGCAAGCTGAGGCCGCAAAGGCGATGAAGATTAGCACCGCCCAACTCAGCGACGTCATCCGGCAGCGCAAGGGAGTCAGTGCCGCCATGGCCCTGCGCTTCCAGTTTTGCTTCGGCGTCCCGGCGGACCTCATCATCCGCCTGCAAGCGCAGCACGATTTCCAAAAGGCTTACCACACCAAGGGGCCGGAAATCCGCCAGGAGGTCAAAGCCCTCACCTGAGTTCCGCCGCGCAGATGGATCACCTCCACTCGGATGGATCCATCCCATAGAACCTCACCAATTCCGCATAAATCTCCGGCTCCTCGCGCTTCAGGCCCTTGGCGCGCTCGAAGAAGGTCTCGGTGGCCACCGCGAAAAACTCGGCCGGACTCTCCGCACCGTAGTCGTCCAACACGCTGCGCTTGCCGGCATTCACCCGCTCGCAGAAGGCATCGTACGCCGGAAGGAAGGCCTCCGACCACTTGCCGTAGTCCTCGAGTTCCTCCAACTCCGGCACCCCATCCGCGGCACCATCGCTCTGGTCGAGTTGATGGGCGAACTCGTGCAGCACCACGTTCAGGCCGTCCTCGGGATTCAGGTCGCCCTGCTTCACGGTCTCCCACGATAGCACCACGCTGCCGTAGCCCCACGATTCACCGAGGCGGATGTCTTCCATCCCCCACTCGTCTTTCACGGTGAAGGCATCCGGATAGACGAGGATACTACGAAGCCTCTCGTAGAAGTCCTGCGGTCGCCGCGCGATCAGCAGGCAGGCCGGTGCCGCGATCGCGAGGCGCATTTCTTCCGTCACCTCGGCGAGACCGCCGCAGGCCTCGAAAGTCATCTCGGACAGGAAGACATGCATCCACCCCTCGGTCTCCATCCGGATCTCTTCGGGGACCTCTTCCCACAGCGGAAAGGCCTCGGCCACGATCCCCCGCTGCCGCGCATCGAGGCGCAACGACTGCAGCTTGCGACGACGGCGCGCGGCGCAACCGGCGTGCCAGAAGACAAGGACCGCCACCACAGCCAGCCCACCTAGCAGAATCCACAAGCCATCGGTCATGATCCCGCTCCCGTCTTGCGAGCTACCAGCCACACCAAGGTGCCACCGAGCGTCAGGCCACCGCAGAAGATCACCCAGAACCAGCCGTCCACGAAGTCTGGGAGATCGACATTCATGCCGAAGAGTCCGCCAAGCGCCACCAAGGGCAGGAAAAAGCCCGCGAGCAGGTTCAGTCGAAACGCGATCTTGTTGAGCTTCTCCGCCGTCGCTTGCTGCTCCTCGCCACGCTCGGCTTTCCAAAACTCCAGTGTCAGCTTCGCGTCGTGGCTGAGCTGCTCGGACGCACGTTCGACTTCCCGGGCGCGGTCGCGGTAGGATCTCAACTCGCGGTTATCCTCATCGTGCACCAGCGTTTGGTCGATCGCCAGGCCAAGGTTGCGGGACGCCCGGCCCAGCGGTGCCGCGATCCTCGCGAGGTCGAAGATCTCCTGCGCGGTGTCCGCCTCGTCGATGATATCCTCTTTCTCGTCGAGGAGCTTGGTATAGCGGTCGAGCAGCTCGCCGAGCTTGCGCAGCCCCTTGTGCCCGCCGTTATCGATCCACGTCTCATCCTGCCTCCGCCAGAAGATCAGCGGCACGCGGTCTGGAGAACCCGCTTCGGGGACCTCGTGGACCACCAGCAACAACTCATCTCGCCCGACCACACAACGCTGGTTGCCGGGACGGTTGCTCAGTTGATCCAAGATCTCGTCCTCGCATTCGAAGAACTGCGGGAGGTAGGGAAAGTCGCTGCACTTCGACATCGCGGCTGGATTTCAATCCGGCGGACGCGAATCGGAAATCCCAAAGTGTTGCACGGCACACCATGACGTGGATCGCACGCCTCCATGCGGAAAACCCGTCCGACGGTCGCAGCGGGACCGTCCCAAAGGGAGCCGCGCCTGCTCATGCCTCTCGATTCCTGCGTCATTCATCCCCGAACCTGACGCACCATGAGCCAGAATTGCCTCGCCGCCCAACCCCACCAGTCCTGTAGTCTGCTGGCATTCATTTCCTGGGTTTCCGCCTTTCCCCTTCCCACCCCCACACCGAATCTCGCCATGACCGCCAATGAGCAGGCCATTTACAACGAGGCTCTGCAGCGAATCGAAGAGTGCCGCCGCAGTGGCGGAGCCGTGCTCAATCTTTGCGGCATTGGCCTCACCTGTCTGCCCCCGGAGGTTGGCAGGCTCACCGCACTGACGGAGCTTTACCTTCACAGCAACCAGTTGACCTCCCTGCCGCCCGAAATCGGCGGGCTCACCGCGCTGACAGAACTTTCCCTCCACAGCAACCAGTTGACCTCCCTGCCGCGCGAAATCGGCAAGCTCACCGCGCTGACCACGCTTTCCCTCAACCGCAATCAACTTGCCACCCTGCCGCCCGAAATCGGCAAGCTCACCGCACTGACCACGCTTTCCCTCAACCGCAATCAACTCGCCACCTTGCCACCCGAAATCGGCAAGCTCGCCGCGCTGAGAGAGCTTTACCTTCACAGCAATCAACTGACCGCCCTGCCGTCCGACATCGGCAAGCTCACCGCGCTGAGGGAGCTTTACCTCGATCGCAACCAATTGGCCACCCTGCCATCCGACATCGGCAAGCTCACCGCGCTAACGGAGCTTTACCTCGATCGCAACCAGTTGGCCACCCTGCCATCTGAGATAGGAAAGCTCGCCCCACTGACGACACTTAATCTCAATCGCAACCAATTGGGCGCCCTGCCATCCGACATCGGCAAGCTCGCCGCGCTGACGACGCTTTACCTCCACGGCAACCAACTGGCGACCTTGCCACCCGACATCGGCAAGCTCTCCGCACTGAGGACGCTTTCGCTCAACAGCAACCAACTGGCCACCTTGCCCCCCGACATCGGCAAGCTCACCGCACTGACGGCGCTCAATCTCGACAGCAACCAATTGACCACCCTGCCAACCGAGATCGGCAGGCTCACCGCGCTGACGACGCTTTCCCTCCACAGCAACCAACTCGCCACCCTGCCACCCGACATCAGCAGGCTCACGGCACTGAGGACGCTTTATCTCGACCACAATCAACTGGCCACCTTGCCGCCCGAGATCGGCAAGCTCACCGCATTGACGAAGCTTTCCCTCCATCGCAACCAATTGATCAGCCTGCCACCCGAGATTGGCAAGCTCACGACATTGACGACGCTTTCCCTCAACAGCAACCAACTCGCCGCCCTGCCACCGAACATCGGCAGGCTCCCCGCACTGATGGAGATCTTCCTTCATGAGAATCCGGGATTGGGCATCCCCGAGTCCGTCCTTGGTCCCACGCTTCGCGAGGTGCACCATCCCTTGAATCCGGCTCCGCCCACGAGCCCCCGGGCGATCTTCGATTTCTATTTTGCTCTCCAGCAGCAGGGCGAAGCACCGATGCGGGAAGTCAGGACGCTGCTGGTGGGGCGCGGACGGGTGGGCAAGACGTCCTTGATCAAGGCGCTACAAAACAGGCCGGTGGATCTCCAGGAGAAGGAAACGCCGGGGATCTCCGTGGAGGAGTTGCCGCTGCACTGCGCGCAGGCTGATGCCACGGCCCGTATCTGGGACTTCGGCGGCCAGGAATTCCTCCATGGCACCCACCAGATCTTTCTAAGCGAGCGCTGTGTCTACGTGTTGGTCATGGAGGGCCGGGAGGGTAGTTGGGAGCAGGAAACGGACTACTGGCTGCGCTTCATCCAGAGCTTCGGCGGAGACAGTCCGGTGATCGTGGCACTGGGGAAATACGACCTGCACCCCTTTTCAGTGGACCGGCACCGACTGAAGGAGCGGTGCCCGCATATCGCAGGATTCGTGCAGGTGGATGCCGTCACGGGCCGAGGCATCGCGGAGTTGCGCACCCTGCTGGAGGAGACAGTGAGCGGGATGCCAGAGGTGTGGCACGGCGTGCCCAAGAAGTGGCACCGCATCAAGCAGGAACTGGAGTCAATGGCGAGCAGCCACTTGGCCTATCGGGAGTATCAGGCGCTCTGCCGCAGGCTTGATGTGACGGCGGAGGGCGAGCAGGACAGCCTGGCGCAGACGCTGCACCGGCTGGGGGTCGCGCTGAACTTCCGCGACCACCACCGGCTGCGAAATACCAGCGTGCTCAAGCCGCAATGGGTGACGGAGGCGATCTACGGGCTGATTCGCCACACCCAGCAGCAAGATTGCCACGGCGTGCTGAGGGAAGAGGACCTCGGGGAGGCTCTCAAGCCAGCGGAAGAGTATCCGCCGGAGTTGCATGGCTTCGTGTTGGGCCTGATGGAAAAATTCGAGGTGGCCTTCACGCTCGGGGAGACGCATGCCTCCGGAAAGAGCTGGCTGATCCCGGAGTTGCTTGGGGAAGAACAGCCGGACGCTTTCCTCCAATTCCGGAGTGAGGGAGTACGCCGCCTGCGCTTCTCCTACCCGGAGGCCCTGCCGCCGGGCCTGCTACCGCGACTGATCGTCAGGACCCGGGAGATGAGCGACTCCCACCCTGGTTGGCGCTGGCGCAGCGGGGTGGTGCTGGAGTGGTGCGGCTGCCAGGCATTGGTCCGGCTGGATCGGTTGGAACGTAGGACGGATGTCGCCATATGCGGTGGCACCCTGGAAGAGCGACAGGCCCTGTTCGATATCATCCGTTCCCACTTGATCGTGCTCCACGGAAACGTGCGCGCGGTTGAAGAAACCGAGATCGACGGCCATCCGGGTGTCTGGGTGAAAGTGGCGAAACTCCGGTTGGAGGAACGCAAGGGCACCAAACAATTCGACGAATTGATATCCGATGTCGAGGAGGCTGCGGTCGAGGTCTCTAAGGAACTGGACCAAGTGGAGAGCGATGCCGCCACTGAAGCCAGCGGGCCGGACCCGAAACGGAGAATCCATCTCTTTATCAGCTATGCCCATGTGAACGAGAAGGAGCTCATTCCTTTCCGCCAGAATCTGGCGCTCCTGAGCCAGCAGGGCTACATCCAGATCTGGCACGACCGGAATCTGGTGGCGGGTGAGAAGTGGGAAACGGGCGTCCTGGATGAATTGGGCCGGGCCGAAATCGTATTGCTGTTCTACACCACGGGCGCCCGGATCTCTTCCTTCATCCAGAAGACGGAGCTGAGAATTTCACTGGACCGATCGGACAAGAATGAATGCGTCTTGATTTGGGTGCCCCTGGAGAGGAACGACTTGGATAAGACGCATCCTCTCGAGAAGCGGCTAAGCGCCATCACTTGCGGGACGGTGGACAAGAAAAAGATCTACGACTTCGAGCCCAACCAAATCGGGTGGATGCAAGTGGAAGAGTCCATCCGCAACGCGGTGGAGAAAAGGAGATGTCTGGCGGGAGACAAAGATCATTTGGGACCGCGTTTCCCGGGGCATTGAACCGGGAACGGGAGCTACCTCTGATTCCACACCACAAGCTCATCGTAGCGCACGCCCTTGCCGCCGAAGATGTCGAGGGCAGAGCCGACGGTTACGTCCACCTTGCCGCCGGAGAGCTGCTGGACCTCCTCGACATCGGCCATGGAAGCGGCGCCGCCGGCGTAGGTGATGGGGCGGCCGGCCCAGGCTCCGAGCATGGCGACGAGGTCGCCATCGATGCCACCGCAGAGGCCTTCGACGTCGGCGGCGTGGATCAGGAATTCGTCGCACCACGGGGCGAGGCGATCGAGCGTGGCCGGGGTGACGTCGAGGTCGGTGTGGGTTTGCCAGCGGTCCATCGCCACGGTCCAGCCGGTGGCGGTGCGGCGGCAGGAAAGATCGATGACGAGACGGTCCGGGCCGATGGTCTCGACGAGTTCTAACACGCGGTTCTCCGAGAAGGCCGCGCCTTCGAAAAGCCATGAGGTGACGATGACGTGCGAGGCTCCGGCGGCGAGCCACTCGGGGGCATTGCCGGCGTGGATGGCGCCGCCGATTTGCAGCCCGCCGGGCCAAGCGGCGAGCGCTTCTTTGGCCGCGTCGTCGTTGCCGGGGCCGAGCTTGATGACGTGGCCGCCGGTCAACCCGTCGCGGCGGAACATTCCGGAGAACTCCCCCGCCCCGGCGCTGGCGACGAAATTCTCCTGCGGTCCCGGCCCATCGTCGCGCAACGTGCCGCCGACGATCTGCTTCACCTTTCCCTGGTGGAGGTCGATGCACGGGCGGAACTTAGTCTTCGTCATGGCCCGCGAGCCATCGCCGCGGCGGGCGCGGGCGTCAAGCGTAGTCAAAGTGGTCCGCACTCTCCGAGTGCGGTCGGAAGCCGCTATGGTGGTTGTCGGAGATCTTAGGTGCCTCCGGCCAACCGCACTCGGAGAGTGCGGACCACTCTCGCCTTGCCCGCACCGCCCTGATGCGCGACACCGCGGGCGTGGAACGCGAAGGACTGCCGCCCGACCGCCGCTTGCGCCAGGAAATCTTGTTCGCTCGCGAGCGGGTCTATCGCTTCGGCGAGCCGACGCCGTTGGAGCACTTGTCACTCCCGGGCGTCGAGGTCTGGGTGAAGCGCGAGGACCTCTCCCCGATCAAGGCCTACAAGTGGCGCGGTGCCTGCAATCGCATGGCGGTCCTCACCACGGAAGAAAAAGCCGTCGGCGTGGTCACCGCCTCGGCCGGCAACCATGCCCAAGGCGTCGCCCTCGCCGCGCGTGCGCTGGGGATCGAGACCCGCATCTACATGCCGCGCTCGACGCCGCGCGTGAAACAGAGCGCCGTCCGCCACCACGGCGCGGACCGCGTGGAGATCATCCTGACCGGTGATAGCTACGACGAAGCGGTCGCCGCCGCGCTCGACGACGCAGCCGCCAGCGGCGCGACGTACATCCACGCCTACGACGACGTGCTGGTCATGGCGGGCCAAGGCACGCTCGCCGACGAGGTGGTCCTTTCCGGCCACGGTCCTTTCGATGTCGCCTACCTTCAAATCGGCGGCGGCGGCATGGCGGCCGGGGTTTCGGAGTGGCTGAAGACCTACTGGCCCGACATCGAGATCGTCGGTGTCGAAGGCGTCGGCCAGGCCTCGATGAAGGCCGCGCTTGAAGCGGGCACTCCGGTGGCCCTCGACCAGGTGGACATTTTCTGTGACGGCACCGCGGTGCGGAAGGCCGGCTCCCATCCCTTCGAAATCCTGCGCACCACGCTCAGCCGCATCGAAACGGTCACCAATGCCGAGGTCAGCCGCGCCATCCGCACCCTGTGGGAAGGCCTGCGCTGCGTCTCGGAGCCATCCGGCGCGCTCGGCCTCGCCGCCGTGATGAAGAACCGCGAGCAACTCGCCGGAAAGCGCGTGCTGGTGGTGGTCTCGGGCGCGAACATCGATTTCCTACAGATCGGCCTGATCGCTCAATCGGAAGGCTCGTCGCAAAGCGCGTCGCGCACGCTGCGGGTCCGCATCCCCGAGCGCCCCGGCACCATGTTGGAGCTGCTCGACACCTGCTTCGAGGGCGTGAATATCGCCGACTTCCAATACGGTAAGCTCCATGAAAGCGAGGCGTGGCCGGCCTTCACTATCACCGCCGAGGACCCCGCGGTGCTCGATGCCCTGCCGGAAAAGCTGCAATCACGCGGCTTCGAGTGGGAAGACCTCACCGGAGCCATCGACATCGCCTTCCGCGCGATCCCATTGCGCGGCGATTTGTTAGAGTGCGCGGCATTCCTGCGCCTCGATTTCTATGAGCGCCCCGGCGCGCTCCATGACTTCCTCGACAAGCTCGTCCGCGGCCGGGCGAACCTGTGCTATTTCAACTACCGCCAATCCGGCGAACGGATCGGCCGAGCGCTGATCGGCCTCGATTTCGCGGATGAAGCGAAGCGCCGCGAGTTCCTCGAGTCCGTCCCCGAGCACGGCGACGGCTACCGTTCCTGTAAGGAAGTGGACCAGGCGACCAGCGAGCGACTGGTAGGCCGCTGACTGGCTGACACGACGGGCGGCGTTTCACTGATGAAATCCGGTTCAGACGGGCGTAGAGTCGCGCCATGGACGAAGTTTCACGACGCGGATTCGTAGGCACGGCGCTGGCCGGCATGGCAGCGCTCACGGCGAAGGCGGCTGCCCAGCAACCAGCGGCGGAGCCGAAGCCTTTCCGCGATCCCTTCGTCTATCGCTTCAAGATCGGCGATCTGGAGGCCTTTTCCATCAGCGACTGCAATCTCGGCCTCGGCGAAGGCCTCGACCTGATGTGGCCGCAGGAGGACCGGCCAAAGATGAAGGAGGAAATGGTGCGCCACGGCGAACGCATGGGGCCGCTGCCACTCTACGTGAACATTCTCGTCGTGCGCTCGGGCAGCGACGTGCTGCTTTTCGACGCGGGCTTCGGCAAGGGCGGCAATCCGAAGATGGGCTGGCTACAGGAAGGTCTCGCAGCGGTCGGCATCTCGCCGGACCAAGTGACGGCGGGCTTTCTCAGCCATGCGCACGCTGATCACCTCAATGGCTTCGTGAGTCAAGGTAAGCCGGCATTCCCGAACGCGGTGGTCTATCTGCTGGAAGAAGAACTGGCCTTCTGGCGCTCGCCCGAGCCGGACTTTTCCAAGAGCAAGCGCAACAAGAACCAGATCCCCGGGATGATCAAGGAGGTGCGCGGGCACTTCGATACGCTGCAGGAAAAGCTGCGCCCCGTGAAGGGAGGCACCGAGGTGCTCGGCGGCATCGTCCGCATCGAGGCCGCACCGGGACACACCGACGGACACGCCTGTTTCCGGATTCGCTCCGGCAACGATGAACTGCTACATCTGATGGACCTCGCCCACCATCACCTGCTGATGTTCGCCGATGCGAATTGGACGATTGCCTTCGACCACGACCCTGTCGTCGCGGTCGAAACGCGGAAGAAGTATTGGACCGAAGCTGTCGAGAAGCACACGCGCTGCCTGGGTTTCCACCTGCCATGGCCGGGACTCGGACACATCGTCACCGAGGGCAGCGGCTATCGGTGGGCGACCGAGGCGTGGCGGTGGGGCTAATCAATAGAGACCCAAGTTGACCGGAGACCTCTTATGATCGGTCTTGATGATCCATTCTGGGAGCAGGTGAAATGCGGATACGGGGTTCTCTACAATCCCGTGCCGGCTCTGCGGCGCCTCGAAGCAGCACAGACTGCCAAGGAGGAGAGCCAGGCATTCGTCGAGCTGTGGGACAACCTCCATCATCAAGGAGACCTCGGGATCGGCTCCTATGCCTGTGTCCCTCAGATTGTGCGGATCGGCCATGTGAGGGCCCCAATGACTCCCGACTTCTTCGCGCTGATCGCGGTCATCGAGATCGAGCGACATGAGAACGGTAATCCAAAGATGTCGCGCGAGTTCGTTGATGACTATCTACATGCGTTGTCCTTGATCCCGGACCTGATTGCAAAGGCGTCACCTCCCAAGTGGGACCAGTCAATGATCGGATCAACCTGTTCGGCCTTGGCCGCCTCGAAGGGCAACCGGCTTCTCGCCAGAGCCTATCTGGAGATGACCGAAGACAACGCGATCCCGTTTCTCCGCGAGGAGATCGGTTACGAACCCTGAATCCGATCCCGTCGGATCGAATCCAGACGTGCCTCGGCGGCACCACCACTCACAGTGCCTTCACCGCATCCCAGATCCGGTCCGCAATATGCGCATAGCCGTGCTTGCCCTTCGCGGTCGCGAGTTCCGCCTCGGTCAGCCGGATCGGCGGTCCGATGTGGAGGGAAATCTGCGTGAAGCGGACGCGGCCGGAGCCGCGTGGCAGGGCCTCACGCGCGCCGCGGATGCGGATCGGCTGGATCACCGCATTGGACTTCACTGCGATCAGGCCCACGCCGGGCTGGGCGGGGCCGAACTTGCCATCGAGGCTGCGCTCACCTTCGGGAAAGATGAGCACCCGCTTGTCGTTGGAGAGCAGCTTGATGATCGTCTTGAGACTCGTCATGTCCGGCCGGTCTTGATCGACCGGGATGGAATTCCACGCGAGGTAGATCCACTTGAGCAGCGGGCCGGTCATCAGCGACTTGCGGGCGAGATAGAACATCTCGTCGTGGTAAAGCGTGCCGATCAGCGGCGGGTCGAGGAAGCTCTCGTGATTCGCAGCGATGAGCACCGCACCCTCGGTGACGAGGTGCTCGCGACCGACGACCTTCAGGCCGAAGAGCGAGCGATAGGCACTACCGAAGAGGGACCAACCGAGCCAGTAAATCCAACGCATGAGGAGGTTGTGAAGGGTGTCAGGCAGGCATTGCGAAGCCTTGGCCGCGCAGGATTTCCAAAGCAGCCGCCACGCCGGATTCGATGGTGTGGCCGGAAGTGTCGAGAATCGCGGCACCGTCGGCGATCTTGAGCGGAGCCGTCTCGCGGCGGCTGTCGGCATGATCGCGAGCAGCCACACTGTCCACTTCACCGACCTCTTCGCGACGGGCTTCGCGCACGTTCGGATCGGCGTCCATGTAAATCTTATAGGGCGTTTCCGGAAAGACGACGCTGCCGATGTCGCGGCCTTCCATCACCACGTCGCCCAACTTGAGGAAGTCGCGCTGGAGGGACACGAGGCACTCGCGGACTTCCGGGACTGCGGAAACGGCCGAGACGTGGGCGTTGACTTCCTCGCTGCGGAGCTCGTCGCCGGGATCGACTCCATCGACCTTCACGGTGGAGACCATGCCATCGACACCGCACTCGAGTTCCATGTCGCGCAGCGCCTGGACCACCGCCTCGCGGTTGTTAGGATCGATGCCGCGCTGGAGAACCTTCCACGTCACGGCGCGATACATGGAACCGGAGTTGACCATGATCAGCCCGAGCTTTTGCGACAAGATACGGGCGAGCGTGCTCTTGCCGGAGGCGGCTGGCCCGTCGATGGCGATGGCGCGGTGAAGGATCATGCGGGGACGGTCGGCAGGTCGTAGTCGGCCAGGTCCTTGCTCTCGGCGAGGACGGCGGCGAGTTGCTTGGAAAAGCCCGGATAGGAGGTGTTCACGCAGTCGGTGTTGCGGATCACCGTTTCACCGCTGGCGAAGAGGCCGGCGATGGCGAAGGCCATGGCAATGCGGTGGTCGCCGTGGCTTTCGATGGTCGCCGCATGCAGAGGTGCGCCGCCAGTGATCTCCATGCCATCTTCGAATTCCTCGATCTGGCCACCCATTGCACGCAGGCCTTCGACCACGGTGGAAATGCGGTCGGTTTCCTTCACGCGCAGTTCCTTGGCATTCCGGATGACGGTCTTGCCCTCGGCCATGGCGGCGGCCACGGCGATGACCGGGATCTCATCGATGAGGTTCGGGATCTCAGCGCGGAGCAGTTCGGTGCCGGTGAGCTTCGCGCCGCGAATCTCGACGTCGCCGATCGGCTCGCCATCGTCGGTGGACAGCACCGTGCGAGTGATCTGCGCACCCATGCGCTCGATCACATCGAGCACGGCGGTGCGGGTAGGATTGAGGCCGACGTTCTTAATGACGAGCCGCGCACCGGGCAAGGCAGCCGCGGCAACCACCCAGAAGGCAGCGCTCGAAATGTCGCCGGGGACGCGGAAGTCGCGGGCCTGCGGAACCTGGCCGCCTTCGATCGAGATGGCATTGCCCTCGGTGACGATTTTGACCCCGAAGGACTCGAGCATCCGCTCGGTGTGGTCGCGGGTGTCGGCCGGTTGGACGGCGGTGGTGACTCCTTCGCAAAACATGCCGGCGAGCAACACGGCGCTCTTCACCTGGGCGCTGGCGACCGGCAGTTCATAGCGGATCGGGTGGAGCTGGCTGCCGTGGATCTTGAGCGGCGCGCAGCCGGGCTTCTCGCCGAGGCAATCGATCTTCGCGCCCATTTCGCCGAGCGGGACCGTGATGCGGCCCATCGGGCGGCCGGAAAGGGACTCGTCGCCGAAAAGCTCCGTCTCGAACGATTGGCCGGCGAATAGGCCGGCCAGTAGGCGCATGCCAGTGCCCGAATTCCCGCAATCGATGGGTTTCGCCGGGGCTTCCAGCTTCATGCTGCGGCCATGGATGCGCATCGAGGTCGGGCCGAAGCCGGGCATTTCCTCTAGCACGTCGACCTTCACGCCGCAGGCCTTCATGGCCCCCAGCGTGTTCAGGCAATCCTCGCTCGGCAGGAAGTTGCGGACCGTGGAAACGCCGTCCGCGAGGCCGGCAATCATCGCCGCACGATGGGACATGCTCTTGTCGCCGGGCACCGGAAAGGCGGCGTCCAGCGTGCGGATCGATCGGACTCGGAACTCGCTCATGGAAAGTGGTTTCAGTCGCGGCGGAGGGATGCGTCCCGGGCTCGCTTTGCGTCCTCCAGCCAGTGGCGCAGCGCTTCATGGTCGTCTGCCTCCAGCATGGCAAGCATTTCACTCATCTCGCGGATGCCATGACTCAGGACTCCGCGCAGCGCATCGCGGTTCTCCATCACGATCTCAGTCCACATCGCGGGGTCCCCCCCCGCCACGCGGGTGGTGTCGCGCAGGCCACCGCCGCCGAAATTCCCATCGGCGGGATTTTCAAGGGCGACCTTGGCAGCGGCCGCGGCGATCAAGTGCGGAAAATGGCTGATCCGGGCGACCAGCGCGTCATGACCGGCGGCATCGAGCCACGAAACCCGGCAGCCGAGGCTTTCCCAAAAGCACTGGAGCTTGCCCGCCCACGGCTCCCCTACCCGGTCATCGTCGGTCAGAAGACAGGCGGCACCGTCGAACAGCGCCGCATCGGCCGCGCCCATGCCGGTTTGCTCGGAGCCGGCCATCGGGTGGCTGCCAATGAATTTCCCGCCGGTCCGGGTGAGCAGCGGCTGCAATACCCGGTGTGGCGCGGCTTTCACGCTGCCGACGTCGGAGACCAAGGCATCGCGCGAAAGCCCGGCCGTCTGCGCCGAGAGCAGCACGGTGGCCATGGCACCCACAGGAGTGGAAAGCACCACCAAATCCGCACCTTTAACCGCCTCCGCCATCTCGCCGGTAGCTCCCAGAATGCCCCGTTCCCGGGCAGTTGCGACCGTCTCCGCCCGCCGGGCCCACAGTCCTACCGGGGTCGCAGGAAACTGGCGGGCCAACGCCAGCGCGAGCGAGCCGCCTAGCAGCCCGCCGCCGAGAATGGCGACCTTTTCAAACTCCATCGGGGATCGGTGGGAATGAAGGAGCCGGGCCCGAACGGGACCGGCTCCTCGAAATCATGGGTTGGGAAGTCGGCCGGGATTCAGGGCACGCGGAAGTGCTTCTTCTCGGAGGCCGGATAGGTCGGATCGGCGACGAGGCGGCCGCTCGGGATGCCCTTCACGTCGATGACCTTGTTGTTAAAGGGGCTGAAGACCATGCCGGGCTTGCCGGGAACCGGACGCGCCACGGGGATCTCCTTCTGGGGAGCCGCCGGCTTTTCAGCACCGCCGCCATCGCCAGCGCCGCCGTCGTTCTTCGGCAGCTCGCCGGGAGTTCCACCGGTGGTCTCACCCTCCGGCTTCTTCTCCTTGTCGGGACTCTGGTTCTCCGCGTCCTTCTTCTTTTGCTCTTCGCGCTGTTGGCGGATTTTTTCTTGCTCCTCGGGCGTGGGCTTGCGCTGGGCTGGATCCGTCGGCTCCTCCGGCGGGGGCTCAGTATAAGGCGTGCAGGATGCCGCCAGAAGAATTGCGGCAGTGGCCGGAAGAATCAGTCGGAGATTCATGGTGAGAGGAAAAGCTTCGCGGGGCTCGGTCGGCGACCACCGGGAAGGCCGCAAGATTGCTTCGCCACCTCCCACCCGTCAAGCCGGGGCCTTGCGGGAGCTTGCAAATCGCTCAAATCCCGTGGATGCCTCGCGCACGATGTCATCCGCATTCGACGATTGCCTGCGCACCCGCGGCACCATCCTCAAGTCGTTTTCCCCGGGGCTCTACGAGGCCGCCCTCCCCAACGGCAAGGCCGTGGTCGCCCATCTTTCCAAGGAACTCGCCGCCCATCCGCCGGAAATCCCGGACGGTGCCACCGTGCTCCTGGAGATCAGCCCCTTCGATCTGGATCGCGCCCGCATCGCCAAGGTGGAATGAGGCTTCGTTAATCGCAGCGCAGCCGACCGGACTGCCCGCAGCGCTGCTGCGGGGAAGACGCGGAGAACAACGAAATGAGCGAAACAGGCCAAATTTGAAGCGCCGAGAGAAGCTCCACGGCACACTGGGAGCGCCGGATTCATCCCGCCTAGAGGGCTAGTGACTTAGCCAAGAGCGCTGGTCCTGAAATGAAATCAGCATCGGAGGACCATTCCGGGCAACCAAGCCGAGCCCGCAAAATGGAATCGAGGCTCTCAGCTCATGCAGGGCAGGCCAGAAGCCCTTCCCCGCAACAATGAAGCGGCCCGATCGATAAGACACCGGAAAAACCCAAAAACCGGAAGACTCTTCAATCGGGCCGCCTGCTATTGTCGCGACACCGCGAGATTAGCCGCCAGAACGCGCCCGTCAATCCCTTTCGTGAATTATTTCTCTAACAATTCCGAAACACCCAAACAGGGCATCCGTGCGGCAAGCTTTCCCCTTGGCCGATTCCCCGGTGAACGCTTAGGAACTCACCCGCATGCCGCAACCCAAGACCGACAAGCTGCTCGCCGCCAACCGCGGTGAGATCGCCATCCGCATTTTCCGCGCCGCGAACGAACTCGGACTCAAGACCG
This sequence comes from Luteolibacter arcticus, assembly GCF_025950235.1. Taxonomy (NCBI): domain Bacteria; kingdom Pseudomonadati; phylum Verrucomicrobiota; class Verrucomicrobiia; order Verrucomicrobiales; family Verrucomicrobiaceae; genus Neoluteolibacter; species Neoluteolibacter arcticus. The sequence goes on from NZ_JAPDDT010000001.1 coordinate 815,564, forward strand.
TGTCGATGTTCGCCGAGGAAGACCGCTTCTCCCGGCACCGCTTCAAAGCCGACGAGGCCTACCAGCTCAACAAGGACAAGGGCCCCGTTGGCGCCTATCTTGACGTGGAGGGCATCGTCGCAATGGCCAAGTCGAAGGGCGTGACGCTCATCCACCCCGGCTACGGCTTCCTTTCTGAAAACGCCGCGTTCGCCCGCGCCTGTGCTCGTGAAGGCATGACCTTCGTCGGCCCTTCGCCGGAGCTTCTGGAAAGCATGGGTGACAAGACGGCGGCGCGGCAGCTTGCGGAGAAGTTCAACGTCCCCACCCTGCCCGGCACCGAGGAGCCGATCACGGATTCCGAGGAAGCCCTGAAGGTGGCGAAGGAAATCGGCTTCCCGCTCATCATCAAGGCAGCCTTCGGCGGCGGCGGGCGCGGCATGCGCGTCGTCGAGAAGCCAGAGCAGCTCGCCGGCCTGTTGGCCGAAGCCCAGAGCGAAGCCGAGAAGGCCTTCGGCAACCCCGCGGTCTTCCTGGAGCGCTACATTTCCCGCGCCAAGCACATCGAGGTGCAAATCCTCGGCGATCAGCACGGTAATGTCGTCCACCTCCACGAGCGCGATTGCTCGGTGCAGCGCCGCTATCAGAAGGTCATCGAGATCGCGCCATCGGTGGAACTCGACCCGGTCGTCCGCAAGGAACTCTGCGATGCTGCCGTGAAGCTCGCCAAGGGCATCGGCTACAACAACGCCGGCACCGTCGAGTTCCTCTACGACATGGTCCGCGGCGATTGGTTCTTCATCGAGATGAACCCGCGCATCCAGGTGGAGCACACGGTCACCGAGTGCGTCACCGGCATCGACCTCGTGCGCTCGCAGATCCTCGTCGCGAAGGGCTACTCGCTGTTCTCCGACGAGATCGCCATCCCGCCGCAGGATGAGATCCCGTGCAATGGCTACGCGATCCAGTGCCGCATCACCACGGAGGATCCCGAGCGCGGCTTTGCGCCAGATTACGGCCGCATTCTCAACTACCGCTCCGCTGCCGGCTTCGGAATCCGCCTCGATGCTGGCTCCGGCGACGCCGGCTCGGTGATCACGCCCTTTTACGACTCCATGCTGGTGAAGCTCACCGCCATGGGCCGCGACTTCGAGACCGCCTGCGTCCGCATGGATCGCGCGCTGCGCGAGTTCCGCATCCGCGGCGTGAAGACGAACATCCCGTTCCTCGAAAACGTCATCCGGGATGACACCTTCCGCAGCGGCCAGGCCCACACCAAGCTCATCGATACAAAGCCCGAGCTGCTCAAGTTCAAGGCCAAGCGTGACCGTGCCACCAAGCTGCTGTCGTATCTCTCCGACATCACCGTCAATGGCAACACCACCGCCAAGGGTTGGAAGCCGGAAAAGCCGATCCTTTCCCCACGTGTCCCCCACCCCGCAACCAAGCCCTTCACCGGAAGCCGGGACATTCTGTTAGAGAAAGGACCGGACGCCTTCTCGAAGTGGATCCTCGAGCAGAAGCAGCTCCTGATCACCGACACCTCGATGCGCGATGCGCACCAGTCGCTCATCGCCACCCGCATGCGCACGCACGACATGCTGCGCATCGCCGATGCCTACGCAGCCGGTGCGCCCGATCTCTTCTCGCTCGAAATGTGGGGCGGTGCCACCTTCGACACCGCGATGCGCTTCCTCAAGGAGTGCCCGTGGGAACGCCTCCGCCGCCTGCGTGAAAAGGTCCCCGGCGTCCTGTTCCAGATGCTCTTCCGCGGTTCCAATGCCGTCGGCTATTCGAACTATCCCGACAATGTCGTCGCTGGCTTCGTGAAGCATTCGGCCGATGCGGGCATGGACATCTTCCGCATCTTCGACTCGCTCAATTACCTGCCTAACATGCAGGTCGCGATGGAGGCGGTGCGCGATCACGGCAAGTCACTGTGCGAGGCTGCGATCTGCTACACCGGCGACATCCTTGACTCGAAGCGCGACAAGTTCTCGCTGAAGTACTACATCGCCAAGGCCAAGGAGGTCGAAAAGATGGGCGCGCATATCCTGGCCATCAAGGACATGGCCGGCCTCTGCAAGCCGCAGGCCGCCTACGATCTGGTCACCGCGCTGAAGCAGGAGATTTCCATCCCCATTCACTTCCACACGCACGATACCTCCGGCCTCAATGCCGCCTCGGTGATCGCCGCCGCACGCGCGGGTGTGGACATTGTCGACCTCGCCATCGCTTCGATGTCCGGCTCGACCTCGCAGCCGAACCTCAACTCGGTCTGCGCCGCGCTCGCCAATTCCGACCGCGACCCCGGCCTCGATCAGGATACGCTCAATGAGCTCTCCGACTATTGGGAAGAGGTGCTCGCCCAGTACAAGCCCTTCGACTCCGCGCCCCGCGCCGGCACCGCCGAGGTGTATGAGCACGAGATGCCCGGCGGCCAGTATACCAACCTCCGCGAGCAGGCGAATGCCATGGGACTCGGCCACCGCTGGCGCGAAATCGCCCGCACCTACGCCGACGTGAACCAGCTCTTCGGCGACATCGTGAAGGTCACGCCGTCCTCGAAGGTCGTCGGCGACATGGCGATGTTTCTCATCACCCGCGGCATCAAGGCGGCCGACGTGCCGAAGCTCAAGCCCGGCTCGATCGACTGGCCGGAGAGCGTGATCGACATGCTCGCCGGTGGCCTCGGTCAACCCGACGGCGGCTGGCCTGCCGACGTGCAGAAGGTCGTGCTCGGCAACAAGCCCGCGACCACCAAGCGCCCCGGCGAACTCGCCGAACCCGTCGATCTCGAAGCCACTCGCGCCCAGGTCGCGAAGAAGATCGGCCGCCAGGTCGATGATGATGACCTCTACTCGCACCTGATGTATCCAGGGGTCTTCGCCGACTTCGTCGAGTTCCGCCGCAAGTACGATGACCTTAGTGGATTGGCCACGCCTGCCTTCTTCTACGGCCTCCACGCCGGCGAGGAAGTCGAGGTCGAGATCGACCCCGGCAAAACCCTCTTCGTCAAACTCGTCTCGATCGGTGATGCCGACGCCGACGGCAAGCGCACGCTCTTCTACGAGCTCAACGGCATGCCGCGCGAAAGCGTGATCGTGGACAAGTCCCGCGTCAGCAGCGGCTCCAAGGCTGCCCGCCTCAAGGGTGACCCGTCCGACACCACCCAAGCCTGCGCCCCCATGCCCGGCATGGTCACCGAGATCGCTGTCTCCCCCGGCCAGGAGGTCAAGGAAGGCGACAAGCTCGTCATGCTCGAAGCCATGAAAATGCTCACCACCGTCAGCGCCTCGCAGGACGGCGTCATCAAGGACGTCCTCGTCCAGAAGGGCGAGCAGGTGGACAGCGATGATTTGCTGGTGAGGCTGGCCTGAGCCTGAATGCAAGATCTCGCCGAAGGTCGCACAAAAATGGATTCGCTCGGGAACTTTGCTTTTCCCCGCGGCTTCATGGATTCAAAACGTTAGAGCGTGTTCGCAGTGGAATCCGAAACGGAAATGATATCGGCTACAGTCTGACGTCTGGCGGCGGGGCCTCCGGGTAGGCTTTATCAAGCTTGAGTAAAAACGGGCGAATCTGAACAAAGTCGGACGCCTCCGTGACGTCTTCCCGCCGCAGTCCCAGCAACCGCTTTCTTATGGCCGAACACTGAATTTCATACTCGGCATTCTCGACATCCACGCAGGAGATCATGAGCGAGTGCTCCACACCATCCGAATTCGTCCAGGAGTAGGCCGCGCCCCAATCCTCGATCATTGATTCGTAGTCGAATCCGGCACCATCCAGCACCGCTTCGACATCCCTGCATACTAGATCAACCTGCCAGCAACACGGATTGTCCGAATTGTCGAAGGGCTTGTAGTAGTTGGGACTGCGTATGGTGAGGGTGTTGGCCATGGTGGCTCTAGGGAATTCTGTTAGCTATTCCTGTTTTCAGCGAGCTTCCTCAGAAGTGAGACCGAAGCTTCATGCTCAGGGAAATATTTGAGATTCCTTTCAGCGATGCTGAGTGCATTGCGAAGGGATGCACCTGCCGAAGCCAGGAGTTCTATCACTTCCGGTTGATTCTGAATCGCGGCATTCTCGATCATGGTCCGGTCATACTCGTCTGTCTCTTCGAGGTTGCAACCCGCTGCGATCCTCTGCCGGAGGTAATCCAGATCATTCTCGCGGATCGCTCGCTCCACCCCGGACAGGGTCTGTGAGCCAAATGCCTCGTCCGGCTCGAGCCCGCGAATGAACTCCTCGAAGCTCCCAGCGAGTCTTGTGATCCGGTAGTCATCCTCTTGATCAACATGAATCACCTGGGGCTCCCCATCAGGGCCACACTGCCGATAGTCGAGAGCGACCATGTCATGCCCTGCGGACGGACAGCCGGCGAAATAAACTCCAATGGCGGGATAGCCCCATTCTTGCTCCCAAAAGCGCGAATTGAAAGTCTCTCCGCACAAGGAATAGAGCTTGTTCCCTCCGATCGAATAAATGCCGGTAATGGCTACATGATCCTCCGACCATGATGTTGGCTGGTCGGTACGGTAACTCGTGTTCCGCGGAACCCCGCCATTCTGGATCTTCGCCAATTCGACATACGCAGCGGGCAACTTGAAACCGAGCTGACGTTCGACCGCTTTGACCATTTCTGGTGTCGGTGAGCGATCGACGTAATTCTCAGCCGCATACTGCGAATTCCGCCAAAAGGATGACAGATCGAATCCGTGGAATGCTTTGGACATCGCAGCAAGCCCTTGGCCAGTTCGCCTTCCCTTGGCAAGGAAAGACGTCCGGGCAAAGCCCGATGCCGAGACGAGTTTGGAAAGTGATGCCAGGGCACCTGGAATACCCTACCGCTTGATTTGTGTGACCGAGCCAGCCGCGATCACGTGATTCTGATTCGCTATGACGAATCTGGCGCCGGGGGGAAGATTCAAAGGCTCCGACAAGCGAATCGACGCAGTCCCCGATGATGCGGGCTGAATTGCTTTCCCTGTCTGGATCTCCACATCGACTTCCTGGTGTCCGAAGACCACGCGGAAGGTTCCGTTATCAATCGGCCTCACCAGTCCCTGCTTGAAGGACTCCAAATCGGCGAGTGCATAAATTGAAGCCTCGGCCACCTGCACGGATTCCGACGAAGGTGCTTGGCCGACGGCATCCAACTTGGAGAGAAGCCCGGCGATCGCAGGGAAACCCTTGGGGTGTTTTGTCCGCGCTTGCTCGGAATCAAAGCACACCGTGGAGGTCTCTCCTGGAAGTTCATAAGTGTTCAGCAGTTCCCGCATCTCGAGTTCTTCAAGCTCGAGCAATTCCGGATCCTCGATGGATGCTGAACGAGCAAACCCTATGATCACCGGACCCCGGCAAAACTGCCGGGCAAGCAGTACATCCTCGCGATTCACGGGCAACGGGCCTTGCGTTGCGTCGACCAGGACTAACGCGACATCGGCGGAACTCACCAGCTTCGCCCTTTCAGCGACATTCTCGCTAGAAGATGCCTGAGCGTTGGCGACACCGGCCGACCGCAGTCCGTCCACAAATGGACCGCTCGTGTCCCCTCCGAGCACCACCACCGCAGGCCCGGTCGACACCGTCTTCTCGCCATCACTCTTGGCATTTTGAGGGGCTTCGCGATCGGAACACGCAGCGAGTAGCGCTACGAAAACGAGGGTGAGAATCCGGATCATTGCTCCAGCCAACGTGCAGTTAGCCTGCTCTCTCTTCAAGACCGAATCAGACACGTCCGGCTTGCTGAACCGGAGCGTTCAGACTCGAATTCCCCGCGTGAAACTGGACCGCTTGCTCGCGAAGCACGAGTCGATGGGACGGAACCGCGCCCGTGCCCGGATCCTCGAAGGACAGGTGCGGGTGGATGGCGTGGAGACGCGAAGTTTCGATCATGAGGTGGATCGTTTTATGAAGGTGGAACTGGAGGACGCCGTCGTCCAAACACCGCAGCGGTTGCTACACGTGATGCTTCACAAGCCCATCGGCGTGGTAAGCGCGACCACCGACGAGGAACATCCCACAGTGATCGACCTAATCGATGATCCCGACCGCAACACCCTGCACTTGGTCGGCCGGTTGGACCGAAATACCTCCGGACTGGTGCTACTAACGAACGACGGCCGCTGGTCGAAGGTGCTGATGGATCCCGCGCGGAAGGTGCCGAAGGTTTATCGGGTCCAGACGCGTGACCCGATCCCGGCGGAGGCGGTGGCGGCGTTTGCGGCGGGCTTTTATTTTCACACGGAGGACTTGGTCACTAAGCCGGCTGAACTGGAGATCCTCAGCGAATGCGAGGCACGGCTGACCCTGCACGAGGGCCGCTATCACCAGATCAAGCGGATGTTCCACCGGATTGGCAACCGGGTGACGGGACTGCACCGCGAGCAAATCGGAACCTTGGCCTTACCAGCCGACCTCGCCCCCGGACGATGGCGGCTGCTGAGCAAAGAGGAAGCCTCTGAGTGCGGAGGCATGGCCTCCTTCCCGAGAAAGCGGAATGGAGCTTGAAAGAAGCACCCGCCTCCTACCTCGCGCACCCTGAAGGAAGCGACCATTGGAGATGGTCACCTGCACCGGGAAAGACGCTCACGGCCCTGGCGCGGGCGGACGCGTCACTAAAGAAGCGCTTCGTACCAAACTTCGTCACATCCAAACGTCGGGTGAGGGTCTACATTCAGATGCGGGCCCCTGAAGTATCGGATCAGATCACAGCGGTGAAAGAAGATCCGACCCGGTTGGTCACCTGCTCTTTCCTCGCAGACGATGGTCCGCGGCCCGCTTGGTGGAAACCTACCCACCGGATCACGATCGAGTTCGAAGGCCGGCAAGAGACGTTCTATCTGAGACCCGAGGAACCAGAGAAGATTCACTACATTCGCAACGACGAATTTACGGATTATTTTTTCTGATCCTCCCTCAGCCACATTTGTCCCACACCCTCTGCCCTTGCCTCACGGCACGCTTCGCGCTTGGGTGGTAGGCGTGGTTCACGTCGTCCAGCACCCCCTCGTCCAAGCGGAATTGACCGGCCTGCGCTGCCGGAGTTGTCCGGGTCCCGAGTTCCGCCAGCGGCTGCGGCGGATTGCGGCGTTGATGGTGCCTGCGGTGACGGCGGATTTCGAAACGAAGGTGATTTCTTGCGAGACGCCGCTCGAAGTAACCAGCGGCGTGGAGATGACGCGGCGGGTGATCTTGACGCCGATCTTGCGCGCCGGCCTAGGATTTCTCGATGGGTTCTTCGACCTGCTCCCGGACGCGGCCATCGCCCACATCGGCCTGGCGCGAAACGAGGAGACGCTACAGCCAGAGCCCTACTATTTGAAAACCCCGCCGACCTTGGCGGACAGCGAGGTAATCGTGATCGACCCGATGCTCGCCACCGGTGGTTCCGCTGTGGAAGCCGTGAAACGGCTGGTCGAGCTGGGAGCCACGCGCCTCCGCTACGCCTGCCTCGTGGCCTCCCCGGAGGGCATCGCCACCTTTGAGGATGCATGGCCGGAGGTGCCAATTTTCACCGCAGCGATCGACCGCGGGCTCAATGATCGCGGCTACATTTTGCCCGGCTTGGGCGATGCGGGCGACCGATTGTTTGGAACTGCGTAATAATTCCTCCAAAACGTCGGATTTTCCCATTGCCATCCGTGCAGGAGGTTCCTAGTTTCCGCGCCCCGCGACCAAGCAACCCGCGAATTTTCCCATGTCGAAGCACAACAGTCTCAAGGCCAAGGGCGGCGCCGAAGGCAAGCGTTCCGTGATGAAGCGTTTTGAACGCGTCAAACTGATGAAGGAGCGCGGTGTCTGGAAAGATGGCCGCAGCCCGATCGGCTTGCCCAAGACCAAGGGCGAAGCCTGAAGCGCGGCCTTCTCCGGCTTTCCGCAGACGCGCAGTGCCCGCAAGGCGCTGCGCTTTTCGCGTTTCTAGAACTAGAATTCCAACCACGGATAAACACAGAGAGACACAGATCTTGAGAGCATCGCGACTACGGCTCTTCAGCCGTTCCTCTGTGTTCATCCGTGTCCATCTGTGGTTAAAAATTTTCCATTCCAGCCATGTCTGAAGGCACCCGACTGAACAAATTCCTCGCGTCCTGCGGGGTCGGCTCGCGCCGCGCCTGCGACGCCATGGTCCTGGACGGCCGCGTCGAGATCAATGGCAAGCCCTGTCTCAAGCCCGCCCAGCGGGTGGAGCCCAGCGACTTCGTGCGGGTCGATGGCAAGCGCGTGCAGGCCAAGGAGACGAACACGGTGATGTTCTACAAGCCGCGCGGCTACGTCTGCTCGCGGGAGGACGAACTCGGCCGGGACACGATCTACACGATCCTGCCGACCATCCTGAAGCACCTCCACCACGTCGGCCGCCTCGACCGCGACTCGGAAGGCCTGCTGATCCTGACCAACGACGGCGACCTTTCGCAGGCCCTGATGCACCCGTCGAAGCTGGTGGAGAAGGAGTATCTCGTCACCTCGAACCAGCCCGTGCTCAATGAGCACCTCGATCTCTTCAAGAGCGGCGTCTTCGTGGAAAAGGTTCGGATGCGGGCGAAGGAAGTCACCCGTATTTCCTCGCGGCGCTACCGGATCGTGCTGGAGACCGGCCTCAAGCGGCAGATCCGCATGATGTTCCAGACGCTCGGCTACCAGGTGCAAAAGCTGTTGCGCGTCCGGATTGGAATGGTGGAACTCGGCGACCTGCCGGAAGGCGCATGGGAGCCGATCGACGAGAAGACGATCGCGCTTCTGCAGAAGAATCCGAAGCCGCGCATCGAGCGCCGGTCATCGGTAAAGCCAGCCAAGAAGGCGGCCAAGAAAACCGCGAGGAAGGCCCCGGGAAAGATCGCACCGCCCCTCCCGAAGGCTCCCGCAAAGCCGGCCCGCCGCAGCCTAACCGATGCCCTGCCGCCGTCGGCACGCCGCACCGCGAAAAAGTCGGCAAAGCGGACGCCGAAGCGCAGGTGATGCGTGGGAATCTCGATTCCTGGTAGGCGCATTGGTGACAATGCGGAAGCACGGGAACTGCCCGCGGTCAGTGACCACTCCGCGCTGTTACCAGCGCGCCCACACGAAAGCCGGACCGACCTCCCTCCCTACCGCGAAAAAGTCGGCAAAGCGGGCACCGAAGCGCAAGTTTTGAGTCGCCCCCTGCGAAATCGGCCTTGTAGCTTCCCGCAGTCCGGCAACCCGACTCGCGCCGGCGACCCAAGGCACCATGAGCAACAAGATCGAAAGCCACCTCGTCGAAGACCGCGTCTTCAAACCTACCAAGGAGTTCTCGTCAAAAGCCCGCATCTCCAGCATGGCCCAGTACAAAAAGCTGTGGCAGGAGTCGGTGGATAAGCCGGAGACATTCTGGGCCCGCGAAGCCAAGGAACTCGAGTGGCGCGCGAAATGGACCAAGGTACTCGACTGGAAGGCACCGGATGCGAAGTGGTTCGTCGGTGGCAAGCTCAACGTCTGTGAGAACTGCGTGGACCGCCACGCCAAGGGCTCCCGCCGCAACAAGGCGGCCATCATTTTCGAAGGCGAGCCGGGTGACCGCCAGGTGATCACCTACGCCCAGCTTCACCGCGCGGTCTGCCGCTTCGCGAACGTGCTGCTGGCGAAGGGCGTGAAGTCCAAAGACCGCGTGCTGGTGTACATGCCGATGATCCCGGAGGCAGCCATCGCGATGCTCGCCTGCGCCCGCATCGGCGCCGTGCACTCGGTGGTCTTCGGCGGCTTTTCCTCCGAGTCGATCGTCGACCGTTTGGAAGACTCCGGCGCGACCCACGTGGTCACCGCCGACGGCGGCTGGCGGCGCGGCAAGATCGTGCCGCTCAAGGACAATGTCGATGAGGCGCTCAAGAAGTACAAGGGCATCAAGTCGGTGGTCGTCTTCAAGCGCACCGGCCAGGAGATCTCGATGGCCAAAGGCCGCGACACCTGGTGGCACGACGAAATCGAACAGGTCAGCGCCAAGCACGAGGCCAAGGCCTTCGATTCGGAGCACCCGCTTTTTATCCTCTACACCTCGGGCTCGACCGGGAAGCCGAAGGGTATCCTCCACACCAGCGGAGGCTACCTGACCGGCACCTACGTGACCTGCAAGTACGTCTTCGACATGCAGGATGACGATGTCTACTGGTGCACCGCCGACGTCGGCTGGATCACCGGCCACAGCTACATCGTCTACGGCCCGCTCGCAATGGGCGTGACCCAGGTCATGTATGAAGGCGCGCCGAATCAGCCCGACTTCGGCCGCTTCTGGCAGATGATTGAGGAATACGGCGTCTCGATTTTCTACACCGCGCCCACCGCCATCCGCGCCTTCATCAAGGCTGGCGATCATTTCCCGGCGAAGCATGACCTGTCCTCGCTGCGCCTGCTCGGCTCCGTCGGCGAGCCGATCAATCCGGAAGCCTGGATGTGGTATCACGAGAAGATCGGCGGCGGCCGATGCCCCATCGTCGACACCTGGTGGCAGACCGAGACAGGTGCCATCATGATCACTCCCCTGCCCGGCTGCACGCCGACTAAACCTGGCACCGCTACCTTGCCGTTCTTCGGTGTGGACGCTGCCATCCTCGACGAGACCGGCCAGGAGTGTAAGGCGAACGAAGGCGGTCGCCTGGTGATCCGAAAGCCATGGCCGTCCATGACCCGCGCGATCTACGGCGACAAGGCCCGCTACAAGAAGACCTACTGGTCCGACTACAAGGGCATGTACACCGCCGGTGACGGTGCCCGCCGCGACAAGCAGGGCAATTTCTGGATCGTCGGTCGCCTGGATGACGTCCTCAACGTCTCCGGCCACCGCCTCGGCACCGCCGAGGTCGAGAGCGCGCTGGTCGGTCACCCCGCCGTGGCCGAGGCGGCCGTGGTCGGTCGCCCGGACGACCTCAAAGGTCAGGCAGTTGTCGCTTTCGTGACATTAAAAGCCGGGATCCCCGAGTCACCCGCGTTGCAAAAAGAACTCCGCGAGCACGTCGGAAAAGTGATTGGCGCGATCGCCAAGCCCGATGACTTGCATTTCGCTCCCGCCCTGCCCAAGACCCGCTCCGGCAAGATCATGCGTCGCCTGCTGAAGGAGCTGGTGACGACAGGAACGGTCAGCGGCAACACCACGACGCTTGAAGATTTCTCGGTCATCGCCAATCTTCAGGAAAAGATCGCTGGTGCCAAATAACGGATGACGACCACCCGCTACATTATTGCCCGAGTTGCCCAAGCCTTCGGCGTGAATCGCCGCCAGCGCCGCATGTCGGAGGCGGCTTCGGAAATGCACTTGCTTCGCGAGGCGGAGCAAGTGCTCGGGCAATCCGTGTGGGAGCGGGTCGAGGACGTCGAGGAACTCGGCGTCGAGTACTGGAATCTCCGCAAGCTGATCAAGGAGCGCGAGGAAATCCGCGGCAAGCTCGCCGAGTGCGAGGCAGTGCTCGCCGATGCCCATGAGCAGCGGTCGAGCCTGCTCAACGCCAAGTCCGACTCCCAAATCGAGCTGGAGGAAAAGCGCGGTGGCCTATTGGCGGACTTGGAGAAGCTCGCCAAGGACCGTGACTCGGTGATCCAGCAGGCGCGCGAAATCCGCCGCGTTTACGATGGCCTCAAGATGAAGCTGGAAGTCCTCCAACGTGAGGGCACCAGCGACTCCATCGACAAAACGCGGGCCCGCATGCTGGAACTCAAGACGCGTTTCACGGACTTGAAAACGGACCGCGACCGGATCGCCGCCAGCATCGGCGAGGGCGATGCGCTGGTGGACATCATCGACAATCAGCTTTCCGAAGAGCGGCAGAAACACCGCGCCGAAGCCTCGGTCGCCTTCCAGCAGATCGGCCAAGCCAACCGTGACATCTCAGCGCTCAAGGCCCAGCAGGGCTTGATCGACACCCAGATGCGGCAGCTTTACAGCGAAATCGGCCGTCACGTCAGCCGCAACGCCTTCCTCAACGATCAGTGCCGGAACGCCGCCAAGGGCCACATCCCGATGATCGACGTGATGCGCGCGCTGCGGAAATCGGTGGCAATGAACCACCGCTTGGCGGGGATGTGAGAGCGACTGCCTGCGGCAGAGTGCCGCAGATGGAGCGCGACGGCGGGCCGCCGACCTTGCCGGACTTACAGCGCGCCTAGGAGTCTCTTTACTTCCTCTCGCTCCTCAGGGGAATCAGAAGCGGAAATTCCGTTGTTTGCCACCCCCGCCTCCCGTGGGAAATCGGCAGCCCCACCACCGGAGGTGGATCCACCAGGATCCGGTTCCTGCATTCCATTACACTGGCATTCTCAAGGTTTCTTCTTGATGGGGTGAAAGATGGCTTTGCCACCACTTTCATGGATGTGAGCTCCATCAGGCCAGCCGTTTTCCCGATAGTAATCAATCATTCCGGGCATCTTCCCGTTGATCCTCATTCCATCTTCCCACCCCGCCCCCGGCTTTGGAATATCTCGAAACTCTGCCCCGATCATATCATCAGCACCGAAATCCAGAAGCGCCCGACCTTTCACCCCCTCTGTTATTTGATCTGCCAAACGGGTGCCCGATGAATCCAATCCGATCACATCACCCAGACGGGTGCGCATTTTATCCTTTAAGGCCAATGCTAGACCAGCGTCACCCTTTAAGACATAGATAAAGGATCCATCACCAATCACCTCCTGCTTGCAGTTTTTTATGAAATGATCCGATATATCTTTCGAAATTTCATAGAATACTTCTCTTGCCTCATCAATTTGCGCCTTGCTCAATCCATGTGATTCCAAGCCTGCCTCGTTCAATTCCCCGTCTTCATTGATCAATTCCACCAATGGCTGATCGTTGGGTTTTGCCCGTAGGTCGTTGTTGGACTTTTCGTGACGATTTATCGGGTCGCGATTTCGCTTTGTCACCTCTGCCCCCGGTGAGGGAGGCCCGCCAGATTGATTCGCTCTCACATTGCTCCCTGAACTCTCCCCGTCTTGAGAACCCATCCCTGATTCACTCCGGTTTGGACGGAACGCGAAATACAGAACCGCCAGCAAGAGCAGCCCCACGGCAAGCCAATGCGAGTTCCTGAGTTTCATAGGACCATCAAGGAGAGCAGTTGCAACCAAACTTCCAGGGATTGGCTCGCGGCGGGCCGCTAGGACTGTTACCCAAGCCTCTCCAACAGCTTCTTGTGGATGCCGCCGAAGCCCCCGTTGCTTAGCACCGCCACCACGTCACCGGGCTGGGCCTCGTTTACGACGGTGTCGACGATCTCATCCACGGTGTGGATGTAGCGGCCGTTCCCGCCATGGGCGATGATGTCGATCACCAGTTGGTCGGGATTCAGCCGGTCGTTCTCGGGGAACTTGTGGAGATCGGGAATCTCCGAGATCACCGCTTCATCCGCCAGTGCCAAGGCCTCCGCGAGTTCGTTCTGGAAAACGGCACGGCGCGTGGTGTTAGAGCGTGGTTCGAAGAGGATCCACAGCTTGCTGCCATCGTAGCGCTGGCGCAGGCTGCCCACGGCATACTTGATCGCCGTCGGGTGATGCGCGAAGTCATCGATCACCTTCACGCCACCGGCCTCACCGCGGAGTTCTTGGCGGCGGGCAACGCCATCGAAGCTCTCGAGTCCGGTGCGGACCTCTTCCGGTGACAGCCCCGCAAACAGCGCCGCGGCAGTGGCCATCGCCGCATTGCGGATGTTGAACTCGCCGGTCATGCGCAGCGAGTAGCGCTCCCCGCCAAGCGTGAAGGAACTACGATCACTCTCGTAGGTGACTTCGGTGATGCGGAGGTCGTTGCCCTCATTGAGACCCACCGTCTTCACCGGGCACGGGGCCTTTTCCGCCACCTCGCGGCAGTTCGGGTCGTCGCCATTGATGATGGCGCAGCCGGTGCGCGGCACCACATTGAGCAAGCGGCGGAAGGTCAGCTTGATCTCGTCGAGGCACGAGTAGATGTCAGCGTGGTCGAACTCGATGTTGTTCACCACCGCGACCTCGGGGAGGTAGTGCAGGAACTTCGAGCGCTTGTCGAAGAATGCCGTGTCGTATTCGTCGCCTTCGAGGACGTTGAAATCGGACTCGGTGAAGTTTGCCCCGCGGCCGAGGTTCTTCGGCAGTCCGCCAATCATCCAGCCCGGGTCGCGGTTGGCGGAAATGAACACCCACGCGAGCATCGAGCTGGTAGTGGTCTTGCCGTGGGTGCCGCTGACGACGTAGTTCCGCTTTCCGCGCAGGAAGTGCTCCTTCATCACCTCCGGCAGGGATTGGTAGAGCAGCTTGCGGGACAGCGCGGCCTCGGCCTCCTCGTTGCCACGGCTGATGGCATTGCCGATGACAATCACATCGGCACCCGCAGGCAGGTTCTCCGCGCGATAGCCCTCCGTGATCTCGATCCCCTCGCCGCGGAGGAAGTCCGACATCGGCGGATAGACGTTGGTATCGGAACCGGTGACGGTGAATCCCTTGCGCTTCATCGCAACGGCCACGGCGCCCATGGCGGTCCCGCAGACGCCGGTGAAATGGAAATGTTTCTTTTCAGACATGAATGAGAGTTGGGAAATTTTTCACCGCCAAGACGCCGAGTGCGCCAAGTCTCTAACGGATTTGAAACCCGCCCGGCCGTTCGCGTGGAGCAATCTCCCTACTTGGCGAACTTGGCGTCTTGGCGGTTCCATTTTCCTAGAACGTGGGCGCGGCAACGGTGGCATTCTCCCGCTCCTCGGCGCGGCGGCGGAGGATGCGGTCGGCGGTTTCGCGCACCATCTCGGTGAGCAAGAGCCACAGGTGGCTGCCCTGCCGGTAATCGGCCGGGGCGATGTGTTTCACGCGGCCGGCGTGGGCGGAAAGCTGGAAGCACTTCCTGAAGCTGCGGCTGGTCGGGTCTTCCGGATTGTAGACGGCGATCGCCTGCCCGCCGCTCTTGCTCATGACCGTGAAGCACGGCACATCGGTCGGCCCGTCGCCCACGTAGATCATGTTCTCAAACGGGATCGGCCGATGGTCGGAGGGCATGTGGTCATTCACATCCTGCGAATACTCGAGCATCCCCTTGTTGATGCGGAACAGGAACTGGGTCTTGGTCGTGTGCGAGATCGCCCGCTTCGGGAAACTGATGTGGCCGTGCGAATCCTCGCCGAATTCGCAGCCAAAAATCGCCTTCACCTTGGATTTCAGGCGGCTGCCGTCGAGCAGCGCCTTGAGGCCGGAGGAAATGATGTAAAACTCGATTTTCACCCCGGCGACCTCGTGATTGTGGCCGAGGCAGGCCGCTGGCAGCGTGTCGAACATCTCTGGCACACCGGGGAAAAAGGTCAGGCCCGCGCCGAGTTCCATGAGCCGGGCATTGGTCACCTGATCCATCTGGAGGTAGTCCAGGATGCACTTCAGGTAGGCCATTTCGCCGTCCCACTGCTGTTCCGCAACCAAAGTGTTGCATTTTTTCCAGAACTGCACCGGGTCGATGCCGAATTCCGGGAACAGCACATCATCCTGCATGTAGCGGGGACTGAGCGTCTGGTCGTAGTCGAAAACCAGCGCGATGGTGTTCTGCGGGGCAGCCATGGGGCGGGGCAAGCGAACCAGCCGCCCCCCCGCCCCGCAAGCGGAAAGCCCCGCCGGAAAAACCGCTCCCGGTGACATGGCCTGCCGACACGCTTGAAATGGCTGGACGCTTTCCTAAGCTCCGCCTCCCGCCATGGAACTTTCCTCGATTGTCGAAGCCCTCGTGACCGCCTCGGATGAGCCGATGCCGGCGGAGGAAATCGCCCGGCTGATCCGCGCCCGCGTCGCGGAGGCCGAGGACGCCCGCGCCCGCAAGATCGAGGATGGCGAGACGCCGGAAGAGCTGCCGGACTGGCTGACCAGCCTGGCCGCGGTCTCGTCGGACCAGGTCATCGCGGCAATCGCGGCACTCAATCACATCTACGAGGCCAGCGGCCGCGCCTTCCTGCTACTGGAGCGCGCCAAGGGCTGGAAAATCTTCACCCGCCCGGCCTACGGCGAATTCGTCCGCCAGCTTTTCCCCGGCCGCAAGCCGGAGCGGCTCAGCGGTCCCGCGATGGAAACGCTGGCCATCATCGCTTACCGCCAGCCAATTACGAAGTCGGCCATCGAGGCGGTCCGCGGCGTCGCCTGCGATGGCATGCTCCAAAAGCTACTCGACCGCGAGCTGGTCCGCATCGGCGGCCGCGCCGAGCTTCCCGGCCGCCCGCTGCTCTACGAGACCACCGAGATGTTCTACGAGCACTTCGGCATCCGCAGCATCGATGACCTGCCGAATGCCCAGGAGCTGCGCCGCGTGAAATTGCCGGAAGCGCCCCTCGAAGGCGTCGTCGCCCCTGAAGAACAGCTTGCCCTCAGCGCCGCTGGCGCTTCCCCTGCTGCCGCCCCTGCCGAAGAAGAAGAAAACGCGTGAACCTCGACGACATCCGCAAGCACATCGACGATATCGACGGCCAGCTCCTCGATCTCCTCTCCTCCCGAGCCGACCTGGTCCATCAGGTGGGCGAGGTGAAAAAGCGCGACGGCCTCCAGATCTACGCCCCGGAGCGCGAGGAAGCGCTGCTGCGCCGGCTGATCGAGCGCAACAAGGGCCGCCTGCCGGAGAAGTCGATCCGCGCGATTTATCGCGAGATCATGTCCGCCGCGCTCGCCTTGGAGGACGACCTAAAGATCGCCTACCTCGGCCCGGAAGGCTCGTGGACCCATCAGGCGGCGATCAAGAAATTCGGCCACTCCGTGGACTACACGCCCCTGCCGAATTTCTCCGAAGTCTTCGACCAGGTGGCCCGCCGTCGCGCCGATTACGGCGTGGTGCCGATCGAGAACTCCACCGAAGGCGCGGTGAACCACACGCTGGATCTGTTCGTGGATTCACCGCTGCAGATCTGCGCGCAGATCCTGCTGCGAATTGAGAACTGCCTGATGGCGGACGTACCGCGGGAGCAGATCAAGTCCCTCTACTCGCATCCGCAGGCACTCGCCCAGTGCCGCGGATGGATCCTGAAGCACTTCCCCAAAGCCGACCTGGTGGAAGTTTCCTCCACGACCCGTGCCGCCCAGCTTGCGAAGGAAAATGTCGCCGACGGAGCCGCCGCGATCGGCAGCCCGGCCGCCGCGGAGATGTACGGGCTGACCGTGCTGGAAGAGTCCATCCAGGACCGTGCGACGAACACCACGCGCTTTCTCGTGATCGGCGAAAAGACCTGCCCGCCGACCGGCAAGGACCGCACCTCGCTGCTCTTCGCCATCCACGACCGCCCCGGCTCCCTGGTCCGCGCCTTGCAGGCCTTCGACCAATTCCACATCAACATGTCGAAGATCGAGTCCCGCCCCTCCAAGCGGAAGGACTGGGAATACATCTTCTACGTCGATCTTTCCGGCCACTGCGAGGATCCGGTGGTCAAGGGCGGCATCGAGGAACTGGAGAAGCACTGCTCGATGGTGAAGCTGCTAGGGTCGTATCCAGATGCCGGGGAGTAAGAGTCGCTCTCTTCTGATAAGTCCGCCCCAGCAGTCGGAGACCCGGACTGCTGCCCCCGATTTTCACCGTCCCTTCGCCAGCACGCCGCTCCAAAACCCCGGCAGCTTCGCGGTTATCTGATCGAGCGCCTTCTTCTTCGCGTTCCGCTTCGAGCGTTCCTGCGCGTTGTGAAGATCCATCCCCGCGGTCAGGCCCTTGTTGGTAGCTGCCTCCTCCAGCACTCCGTAAAGATAGCCCGTGCGAGCGTCGCGCACCATCAAGGTAGCAGTCGCGGTCACCGTATAAGCATTCGTGGGAGCGAGCCCCAGCGTCGCCACGCTCAATGGCAGGAAGGCATCGCTCGACCGGTCGCTGGCCTCGAAGCGATAGATCGCCACCAGATCCGCGCCCACCTTGCGGGCCTCGGCATCCAGCTCACGATATGACTTCACTTCGCTGATCAGGGCCACGCGATTGAGGCTGACCAGCCCCGCCACACCCGGCAGCGACGAGGCCGCAGCCGCGTGCTCCGTCTGCTCCACATCGGTCTCCGGGATCATCCGGAAACCGCCATGGGAGCCCTCGATCCGGACCACCGCGACGCGGGCCGGAAAGTGGACCGTCGGGCGCGCATGCGAGGACTCCTCGATCGCGCCCGACGATCCGGGTGTCACGGGCTGGGAATAGCTCGTGGGCGTGTCGTAGTGACAGGCGCCGTTGAGGAAAACGGTGACGAGTAGGGAGGCACAAAAGCGGTTCATCGGTGCGGAGGCTAACAGTCGACCTGTTCATTCCATGAATCGAAAGACACCCGATCATCATCGACAGAAACGATCATCCTTCCATCACCTTCAAGCCCCAGTAATTGCCCATCGAAGCCTTGGCGAACCCAGGCCAGATGTTCACGCTCCGCCCGTGCCCGACGCCTACGACCTCGCCCGCTCGCTGCTCTTTTGCCTCGATGCCGAGTCCGCCCACCACCTGAGCTTGCGCGGCCTGCGGATGGCGGAGAAATCCGGCGTGCTGCCCCTGCTCTTCCCCGCGGATGAGTTTGTCTCGCCGGTCGAAGTGATGGGCCTGCGCTTCCCGAATCGCGTCGGCCTCGCGGCGGGTCTCGACAAGGAAGGCAACACCATCGACGCGCTCGGCCGGCTCGGCTTCGGCTTCGTCGAGATTGGCACCATCACGCCCCGACCTCAGGCAGGAAATCCCAAGCCGCGCTTGTTCCGCCTGATCGAGCATGAGGCAATCATCAATCGCATGGGCTTCAACAATCCGGGCATCACCGCCGGCGTGGAAAACGTGCGTGGCTCGAAGCACTTCGAAGGCGTGATCGGTTTCAACATCGGCAAGAACAAGGACACGCCGAACGAGAACGCTGCGGACGACTACCTCGCTTGCCTCAAGGCCGCCTACCCGGTGGCGGATTACATCGCAGTGAACCTTTCCTCACCGAACACACCCGGCTTGCGCGACTTGCAGGGCGAAGAGGCTTCGGCGCGTTTGTTAGAGCGGCTGAAGAAGGAGCAGGCGGCGCTTGAAAAGGAGCATGGCAAGCGCGTGCCGCTGCTCTTCAAGGTGGCGCCTGACATCGATCCGCCCCACGTCACAGCCCTGGCCAAGGTCTTCCTCGATGGCGGGCTCGACGGGCTGATCGCGACCAACACCACACTAGCCCGCGAACCGGTGGCCGGCCACCCGCGGGCAAACGAGGCCGGCGGGCTTTCCGGCCGTCCGCTCACCCAGCGCAGCACCGAAATCATCCGCGCCTTTTCGTCGGAGTTCGGCGGAAAAGTCCCCATCATCGGGGTCGGCGGGATTTCCTGCGCGGCGGATGCGGTCGAGAAAATCCACGCCGGAGCCAGCTTGGTCCAAATCTACTCGGCCTTCATTTACCAAGGCCCGCGGCTGGTCCATGAATGCGCCCGGGCGCTCGATACTTTGGACTTGTGAATAAATTTTTCACGCGGAACGTCTCATTTGTCGCCGCATTCCGCCTTGCACAACAAGCATTCTGGCGGAAGCAGTCTCTAGAATCAGAACCAATCGAACCATGAAGAAATCCCTTGCTCTCCTCGCCATCGCCGCCGGTCTTGCCACCAGTTGTTCCGGCCCCACTGGCCCGAATACGCAGCGCGGTGCCGTGATCGGTGCCCTTGGTGGTGCCGCCGCCGGCGCGGTGATCGGAAATCAATCCGGCCGTGCCGGCGAGGGAGCCCTGATCGGGGGGGCCGCCGGTGCCGCAGGCGGCGCAGCAATCGGCAACGCCCAGGACACCGAAAATCGTCGTCGCTACAACGGAGGCTACTGACCCAAGCCGAGTTGATTTTTGACGCCGGGCAGGCCTCACGGCCTCGCCCGGCATTTTTATGGGATAAATCCGGGCTCCTGCTCCTCTATTCAGCAATCAAGTCTCCGTCATGCGATTTCAACGCCTCCTCATCACCACGCTGTTAGCCGGCTTCATCTCCTCAAATCCGCCGGCCCAAGCCCAAGAGGACCTGTTGGACAGCCTGATGCCGAAACTGGGTGATGAAGCCACCTCGGACACCGTGGCGACTCTGGTGCCGGAGGTGAAGTCCGTTGCTCCAGGGAAGCCGTTCTCCGTGGCGCTGAAACTTCAGCATCCAGCCGGATGGCATAGTTACTACCTGAACTCCGGGGGCATTGAGAAATCGCCGGAGATCAAATGGACCTTGCCGGAAGGTTTCACCGCATCGGAACTCCAATGGCCGACGCCCGAGGTGACCGATGGCCTCTTCGGCAAGAGCTTCTCCTATTCGGGAACTCCGGTTTTCCTCACCGAGATCACTCCCCCGGCGAATCTTCCGGCTGGCTCCACGATCACCCTGAAAGCCTCCGCCGTTTGGCAGATCTGCCGTGAAGGACAATGCCGCGACGAACCCAAGGACGGCCCGGCAAAGTTCGAAATCGCCCTTCCTGTCAACGCCAGTTCGGAACCGGATCCCACGCAGGTGCCCCTCTTCGCCGCAGCCCGCGCCGAGATTCCGCAACCCGCGAAAGATTGGTCCGTCACTGCAGAGACCAGCGGAACAGAACTGCGGCTTCGCTTGAAAGGCGTTACCGCTGATCTCTCCCAAGCTTCCCTCACCTTCATCCCTGACTATCCGTTCATCGCACTGGCGCTGGATGGAGCGGGCCTGACCCGCGACGGCGACGACTGGTTGCTTACCCTCAAGCGCGTCACCAAGGATCCGGTGCTCGACCAACCTGTGCCGCAGGGCAAGGAGATCGCTGGGGTGCTCGTCGGCAAGTCCGCCATCACCGGCGAGAGCAAGGTCGTCCAAGTGCCGCCGACTAAGATTGGCAAGGCACCCGCCGCGCCCCTTTCCCTCGCAGCCTTCCTGCCGGTGCTCGGCGGCATGCTGTTAGGAGGCCTCATCCTGAACCTCATGCCCTGTGTCTTTCCCGTCATCGGGCTCAAGATCATGGGCTTCGTCCAACAGTCGGGCCAGGACCGGAAGAAGATCGTTCTCCATGGCCTCGCCTTCACCGCTGGCGTCCTGATCTCCTTCTGGGCATTGAGTGGCGTTCTCTTTGCTCTCCGCTCCGCCGCCGGTCCAGGACAAGAGATCGGCTGGGGTTACCAGCTTCAGAATCCTTGGACCGTGCTCGTCCTGATGCTGCTCATGTTCGTGATGGGCCTGAGCATGTATGGCATCTTCGAGATCGGGACCTCGGTCACGTCGGTCGGGGGCAAGCTCCAGACCAAGCAAGGCGTCAGCGGCTCCTTTTTCTCCGGCATCCTCGCCACCGTGGTCGCTACTCCTTGTTCCGCTCCTTTCCTCGGGGCCGCCATCGGTGCCGCCATCGCGCTGCCACCGTTTCAATTCTTCACGGCCTTCACCGCGATGGCGCTTGGGCTTTCACTGCCCTACCTGATCCTTTCGATTTTCCCGAAGCTGGTCGACCTGCTTCCCCGCCCGGGTGCGTGGATGGAAAGTTTCAAGCAGGCGATGGCTTTCCTCCTCTTCGCCACGGCCGGCTACCTGCTGTGGGTCTACGTTGGGCAGATCGACCTGGACAACATGCTCAACGTCATCTTCGGCCTGACCGCGGTGGCGATTGCCGCGTGGATCTTCGGACGCTGGCATTCCCCTTTCCGCAGCCGCCGGGTGAAGACAGTGGCGCTCGTCCTCACCGTGCTCTTTGCCGCCGGCGGCGTGAAACTTGCCGCTCCGCCGGCAAAGTCGGAGATCACGTGGGAACCATGGAGCCAAGCCCGAGTCGACGAATTGCTCGATGAAGGCACGCCCGTCTATGTGGACTTTACCGCCAAATGGTGCGCCACTTGCCAGCTCAACAAAAAGCGGGCCTATCCAAAGGAAGTCGTGGCCCTGATGAAGGAGCGCGGCATGGTCCTGATGCGCGCCGACAAGACCAATCCCGACCCGGCCATCGATGCCAAGCTGGAGGAACTCGGTCGCTCAGCGATCCCCGTGAACGTGCTCTACGTCCCCGAAAAGGACCCGGTGATTACCCCGGAACTCCTTGATGCTGGCTACATGAAGGATCTGATCACCCGCGAGGTCCCGCTTCCGGAGAAAAAGTAGCCGGGAACGAACGACTCAATCCATTCTTCCCTCTGGCACGGCCCGCGCTCATGCTGGGGAAGTGAGCGACATTCCCCAATTGGTCCGCGACGATCCGTGGCTTGAATCCCATGCCGGGTCGATCCAGCAACGCATCGACCGCTTCCGGGCCACCCTTTCCGACATCGAAGCCCGCAGCGGCAGCCTCGCTGCCCACGCCGCCGGCCACCAGCTCACCGGAATCCATCGCCAGCCCGACGGCGGCTGGATGATCCGCGAGTGGCTGCCCAAGGCGAAAGCCGTCTCGCTCGTCGGCGATTTCAACGGCTGGAACCGCGACAGCCACCCGCTCGCTCCGGCGCGCGGCGGCGTGTGGCAGCTCCACTTGCCCGCCGGAACGCTCGGCCATGGCCAGAAGGTCAAGCTGCACATCACCGGAGCCGATGGTTCGCACCGCGACCGCATCCCGGCGTGCATCCTGCGTGCCGTGCAGGATCCGGAGACCCACGACTTCTCCGGCCAGATCTGGGAACCGGAGGAGCAGTATGTCTGGAGAAACGACTTCGACCCCTCATCGGTGAAGGTGCCGCTGATCTACGAAGCCCATGTCGGCATGTCGGGGGAAGAAGGCCGCGTGCACTCCTACCGCGAGTTCGCCAATGCCACCCTGCCCCGCATCGCTGCCGGCGGCTACAATGTGGTCCAGCTCATGGCGGTGCAGGAGCACCCCTACTATGGCTCCTTCGGCTATCACGTCTCCTCGTTCTTCGCACCGTCGTCGCGCTTCGGCACGCCGGAGGACCTGAAGTATCTCGTCGATACCGCCCACGGCCTGGGGATCGCGGTCTTGTTAGACATCGTGCACTCGCATGCCGTGAAGAACATCGCCGAGGGGCTCAACGACCTCGACGGCTCCGGCAATCTCTACTTCCACGGCGATGACCGCGGCGATCACCCGCAGTGGGATTCCAAGGTCTTCGACTACGGCCGCCCGGAAGTCCGCCAGTTCCTCCTCTCCAATGTCCGCCACTGGCTCGATGAGTTCCACTTCGATGGTTTCCGCTTCGATGGCATCACCTCGATGCTCTACTGGCACCGCGGCACGGAGGCCTTCGACAACTACGACAAGTACTTCACCCATGGCGTGGACAATGACGCCATCCTCTACCTCCAGCTCGCCACCACCCTGGCGCAGGAGCTGCGGCCCGGCGCGATCGTCATCGCGGAAGACATGTCCGGCATGCCCGGCCTCTGCCGGCCGGTGAAGGAAGGCGGCGTCGGCTTCACCCACCGTCTGGCGATGGGCATCCCCGACTTCTGGATCAAGCTGCTCAAGCACACCCGCGACGAGGATTGGAACCTCGACGAGATCTGGGGCACGCTGGTCAACCGCCGCCACGGCGAGGCCAATATCGCCTACGCCGAAAGCCACGACCAGGCGCTGGTGGGCGACAAGACCCTCGCCTTCTGGCTGATGGACGAGAAGATGTATTGGAACATGGGCAAGGACGATCCCGACCCCGTGGTCGAGCGCGGCATCGCCCTGCACAAGATCATCCGCCTGCTCACCTTCGCACTCGGCGGCGAGGGCTGGCTGAATTTCATGGGCAACGAGTTCGGCCACCCCGAGTGGCTGGATTTCCCGCGCGAAGGCAATGGCTGGTCCTACCACTACTGCCGCCGCCAATGGTCGCTGGCCGAAAATCCCGCGCTGAAATACGTGTGGATGGGCGCCTTCGACCGGGCGATGTTGGAAACCGGCAAGCAGCACGGCCTGCCGGGTGCCGAGCGGGCGCAGAACATATGGATGGACTACGAGGCGAAAATCATGGCCGCCCGTCGCGGCGACCTGGTGTTCGTCTTCAATCTCTCCGTGGACCAATCGCGGCCGGACTTTGAAGTCCCCGTGCCTGGCACAGGTGCCTACCGCCTCGTCCTTGACACCGACGCCTCCGTCTTCGGCGGCCAAGGCCGGGTCGACGCGAGCATCGAGTATCCGGTCTCGGCGGAGGGCAAGCTGACGATCTACTCCCCGGCGCGCACGGCGATGGTGTTTGCACCGGCAGGGTAATGCGCAGTGCCCGGAGCGAAGGATTGTGGAAGAAGGCATGGGAAACCCCTAGCCGTTGAAACATGTCGGCCCGGACCTCAACCGCGCACTCGTCAAACCGTTTGGGAGTCGCCCTCTTGATCGCCGCACTGGTCTGCTGGATCGGATTTCATCTGCTTCCGATCGATGACTACATGCGAGGCTGGGAACTGTGGAAGCGGATCTGGGAAATCACGACAAGGGGTTACCGGCCCGGATGGCAAAACCTGATCGCCATCTCAGCCTTCCTCGCGATTGCGATCCTGGTGACGGCATCGCCGTTCGTGACGCTCCCTCTGCGGACCTCCAAGCCCTGCCGTTGGCTGGCGATCGTGGCGTCAGGAGCCGCTTTGCTAGGCTTGGGCAGCCTGATCGTGATGGACTTTCCGGGTGGTCCTGCATCGGCCCTTCTCCTAGCGGCGATGGCCCTGAACTTTGTCGGCCTGATCTGCCTCCGCTCCCCCCGTTTGGAGTCAGGTCCGGATGCTCCGTAGGCCTCCTCCGCTTCGCCGGGGGAATCCCATTGCGCTTTGGCACAAAACCAACCCCAAGCATGTCCGCCGTGACATCCACGCTCGACCTGCGGGCAGGGCGTCTTATTTCTGACGGCGATGGCTGCCGCAACCCAAGCCCGCCCCGCGGGCAAGAATGTCCTGCTCATGGGCACCTGCCTGTGCGACGCGTTTTACGACGACGTCGCCCGCGCCACCGTGGAGGTGCTGGAGCATCTGGGCGTGACCGTGCATTTCCCGGAGAACCAGACCTGCTGCGGCCAGCCGGCCTTCAATTCGGGCGACTGGCCAGCCTCGCGAAAGGTGGCTCGCTACACCGCTGGCGTTTTTTCCGGCGATCTGCCGGTGATCGTGCCGAGCGGCTCCTGTGCGGCGATGAATTTCCACGGCAATCCGCTCCAGTTCGAGGAGTGCCCGGATCCGTCGATCGACTCGCTGGCCCGCCGGACCTGGGAGGTCTGCGACTTCATCGTCAACGGGCTCGGCGTCCACGAATGGAAGGGCGCGTTCGAGAAACCAACGCGGCTCGCCTTCCACCGCTCCTGCCACAGCCGGGGGACCAATACCGGCGAGGCGATCACCGCGCTGTTGTCCTCGATCCAAAACGCGGAGGTCATCCCCTTCGGCCAAGCCGAGCAATGCTGCGGCTTCGGTGGCACCTTCTCGGTGACCTTTCCCCACATCTCGGGGCGGATGGGCTCGCTGAAGCTCGACCACATCCTCGACGTGCAGCCGGACCTGCTGGTCAGCGGCGATATGTCCTGCCTGATGCACATCACCGGCCTCGCCCGCGTCCAAGGCCGGCCCATCGAACACAAGCACGCGATCCAGGTCCTGCGCGACACCTTGCGATGACGGAGGAGCAAAAAATGCTCGCCGGCGAGCCCTACTCGTCGCGCGATCCGGAACTCATCGAGCAGTATCACCTCAGCCGGGCGTTGCTGAAGGAGTTCCACGCGCTGGACTCGCGCGACCTTGCCCGACGGACGCGGGTGTTAGGAAAGCTCTTCCGCCATCTCGGCGATGGTGCATGGCTCGAAGCACCCTTCGCCTGCGAATACGGCCGCTACATTTCCATCGGCCGGAACACCTTCGTGAACGTCAACTGTGTCTTCGCCGACAACAACTTCATCACCATCGGCGACGACACTCTGATCGGCCCTGCGGTGCAGATCTACACCGCGGGACATCCGCTGTTGCCGGAGGAGCGGGCCAGTCCACCCGGTTCCGCCTCTCCATACGTGACCACCGGCAAACCTGTCAGCATCGGCAATCAATGCTGGATTGGTGGCGGCGCGATCATCCTTCCCGGCGTGACCATCGGCGACGGCTGCACCATTGGTGCCGGCAGCGTCGTCACCAAATCTATCCCCTCCCGCAGTGTTGCCGCAGGCAATCCGTGCCGTATTCTCAAGACCCTGCCATGATCGATCACCAGCTCATCGACACCTACGCCCGGGAGATCTCGGAGGAGAAGCAGACCTCGGTGATCAGCGGCTCCGCGGCCAGCACCGACAAGCGCTACACGGTGCTCTTCAAGGACTACGAGAATCCTGACGAACTGCGGAAGCTCGCCGGCAAGATCAAGGACCACACGCTTCACCACCTCGACCGCTACCTCGAGCAAGCGGAGGCCTCGCTGCAGCGCAATGGCGTGCAGGTTCATTTCGCCGATACCGGCGACGACGCCAAGGCGACGATCCTTTCCATCCTGAAGGAGCGCGGCATTTCGAAGCTCACCAAGTCGAAGTCGATGGCGGCGGAGGAGATCCACCTCAATCCGTATCTCATCGAGCACGGCGTCGAGTGCCTGGAGTCCGACCTCGGTGAGTTCATCATCCAGCTCGACGATGACGTGCCGTCGCACATCGTCCGCCCGATCATTCACAAGAACCGCCGCGAAATCGCGCGGACCTTCCAGCGCGAAGGCATCGCAGCAGACTACAACGACGATCCCGAAACCATCACCCGCCGCGCCCGCGTCTTCTTGCGTGAGAAGTACATGCAGGCCGAAGCGGTGATCACCGGCGGCAACTTCATCTCCGCGGAAAGCGGCCGGCTGGTACTGGTGACCAACGAAGGCAACTCACGCTTCGGCATGGCACCGTCGAAGATCCACATCGCGCTGGTGGGCATCGAGAAGCTGGTGCCGACCGACCGCGACTTGGCGGTGTTTCTCAATCTGTTAGGCCGCAGTGCCACGGGCCAGCAGCTCACCGTTTACACCGAATTCATCTCGGGGCCGAAGGATGACAGCCAGCCATCCGGCCCGGAGGAAATGCACGTGGTCTTCCTCAACAACGGCCGCACCGATGTGCTTGAGTCCAACTGCCGCGATATCCTGCGCTGCATCCGCTGCTCCGCGTGCCAGAACGTATGCCCGGTCTATCGCCAGGCCTCGGGCCACGCCTACCGCGCCACCTATGGTGGACCGGTTGGAGCGGTGCTGTCGCCGCTGCTCGCCGGCAAGGAGTTCCCCGAGCTGGCCGACCTTCCCAAGGCCTCGTCGCTCTGCGGTGCCTGCAATGAAGTCTGCCCGGTCGACATTCCCATCCCTGATTTGCTGTTGCGCCTGCGCGACAAGGCGAAGCGCGAAAAGATCCATTCGCCCGGCGCGCCGCCGATGAGCCCGTTTGCGACGCTTGCCACCTCCCCCGCCCTGTGGCGCACCGCGATGACCATGAGCAAGGCGATGAACCATCTTCCCATCCAGGTCGCGCCGGTGAAGCCACTGCAGGAATGGCTCGGCCAACGCACCCTGCCCGAGTGGCACGGCGGCGACTTCCGCAAGTGGCTCAACAACCGTTCTAACAAGTCCCAGTCGAAGCCCAAGTCGTCATGAGTTCCCGCGACACCATTTTCTCGAAGATCCGCACCGCCCTTGGTGAAGTGAAGGACAAGGCCGACTACCCGGACTACGACCCCGCGGTGCTGCACGCGAAGCCCAGGCTCGAAGGCACACCACGCGAGGCCTTCACCCGCAACTTCATCACCGTTGGCGGCGAGGTCATGCGCGACGTGACCGAGCTCGCCGCCTTCCTCCAGCAGCAGGGAAACACCCGCGGCTACTGCGATCCCGCGCTGATGGACGAAGTCGGCAACGCCCTCGCCGCCGCCGGGCTGACCGTGGAGACGGAATATGACCGCAGCCGTTACGAGGACTACCAGTTCGGCATCACCCGCGCGACCGGGGCGATCGCCGAGTCCGGCAGCCTCATTCTCGACGACGCCCACACCTCCGACCGCCTCGCCGCGCTTTCGCCGTGGGTCCACATCGGCGTGCTGCGAGAAAGCGAGATCCACCGCACGATTCCCGAGGCGATGGCCGCGCTCGGCCCGAGCCGGAACATCCTGTGGGCGACCGGCCCGTCGAAGACCGCGGACGTGGAAGGCATTCTCATTGAAGGGGTTCACGGCCCCGGCGAGCAGGTCGCGCTTTTCATCTGAATAGTCTTTCGGGAATTCGCGTCATCCCACCGGCAAATCCGCCGGTCTGCGGTGTTCTGCCGCGGAACGGCTCCGGATGCGGAACCGACCCGCAACTTCCTGCTCGCCGGACGGTTTGACCCGGTGATCATGGAAGCCGCACTGACCTTCCCGCCGATCCACATGCCCGTTTCCCGCCCGATGCCAGCCAGTGACAGCGCGGACGGGGATGACGTGGACGTGGCTCTGATGCACCGCATCGCGGAAGGCGATGAGCGGGCCTTCCGTCAATTGGTAGAGCGCCACCAGAATGCCGTCGTCGGCACGGTGGCCCGGATGCTCAATGACCCGACCGAGGCCGAGGATATTGCCCAGCTCGCATTCCTGCGGGTGTGGAAGCATGCCAAGCGCTGGCGACCGGACGCCAAGTTCACGACCTACCTCTTCACCATCACCCGCAATCTCGTCTTCAACGAGACCCGCCGCCGCTCGCGCCGGAAAGAGGTTTCGACCGACGAACGCGAGGAGGAAAGCGGCTTCCAGATGGCCGGCGAGACCCGCCACGAGCCACCCGAGGAGGCGATGAAGCTCGAAATGCACCAGCAGATCGACCGCGCCATCTCAACGCTGCCAGAAGCACAGCGCACCGCGGTGATTCTCTACAGCTACGAGTCCATGCCCTACGAGGACATCGCGAAGGTCCTGAAGACCTCGGTGTCGTCGGTGAAGAGCCTGCTCTTCCGCGCGCGGACCACGCTTCGCGAGAAGCTGGCGAGCTACATGGCGGAGTGACTTGTAGCGGCTGTCTATGACTGTCGCACTTTGGCGGCATCAGCCGCATCACTGTGGCACCGGGAACAGAGTCTCACGATGCGGCTCGCGGCCGCCAGCTTCCACATCGCCTCACCGCTCTAACAACTGCCGGAACTTCGGCATGATCTTCTGGAACAGCGTGTTCTTCCCGCCGCGGGCAAGCTGCTCGCCGATCAAGCTCGCCGGCGTGTCCGGATCGACGGGTCCCGGGGCCTCGATGACATGGCCCGGCGCTTCAATGCGCCGCGTCAGGTAGGATGCACCGGCACCGCGTGAAACCGAAACAGCCACGCCACCGCCCGATAGCTTCACCAAGCCAAGCGGTGCTGAGGCCTCATCCGCCGTGAGCGTGGCGATGATCGCCTTGCCGCCCGAACCTTCGAAAGAGAAGCCCTCCTTGTTTCCATTGCGGCGCTGCACGACGAGGTCGAGTTCCAAGCCATCGCGCCAGCCGGATTGGACGGCGAGCCAAGCGAGCATCTGCAGGGCGGTCTGGCGGTTGTCCGGATGATAGACGATCTCCACGGTGTCGATCTCCGGCAGTGCTGCGAGCACCAGCGGGTCGTCGAAAAGAGCGGCCACGGAGACGCGGAACTGGAAGCAGCGCGTCCACGAAAGATCCTGCACCACCAGTTCCCGGGTCGCGTTCTGGATTGCATCGGCAATCCGGGCGAAGGACTCCTTCGGATCCGCCCACTCGGAGCTATCGAAGACGAAGCGATCCACCAGGCTGTAGAGGCGGTCTTCAAAGCGCGGCGAGAGTTCGCCCTGCCACCACAGGATCAGCGGCAGATCGGACGCGAGGTGGGCGAACACCGTGTTGCGAAGCCGGCCAGTGGCCTTTCCCGTGAGGGCAAAAGCAATCTGCTCACAGCAGATGGACTTCCTCCCATGGGAAAGATGGCAATGGGCGGTGATCCACGCGCGGATCGATGCCTCGGGAGCGCTACGATCGATGCCGACAAGAATCGCGCGGCAAGAGTGCTCGGCAGTCAGCTCGCGGATCGCCGCGGAATTCTTCTCCAAGGCACCGGGTGCCTCGGAATAGACTGCCAAATTCATCAGCGAGGCATTCGTGCGCGCCTCGTCTTCCTCCCACAGCTTCCGCAGTTCCTTGTCGATGGAACCGACAGAAACCTCGCGGCCGAGCTCGGGATGCATGGAAAGGGTGGTCATGAAGAAAGTTGAGAGTCTCGGGTTGAGCGTTGAGAGCGTGAGTGGAAGGCAGCGAGTCCGGATTCTAACTCTCAACTCTCAACCATCCACTCTCAACCAATTCACAGTCTCCGCCACGTGTGACCATCCTGCTGGAGCAGTTCATCGGCTTCCTTCGGACCCCAGCTTCCGGCGACGTATTCGGCCATCGGCGGCGGGGTTGAGCTCTGGTGCCAGGCGTGCTCGATGTGATCGATGAAGCGCCATGCCTCTTCCACCTCGTCGCGGCGGGCGAAGAGCGTGGCATCGCCGGCCATCGCATCGAGCAGCAGGCGCTCATAGGCTTCCGGGCTGCCCTTGCCGAAGCTGGTGGCGTAGTGGAAGTCCATCTTCACCGGCTCCAGGCGCAGGCTGGTGCCAGGGATCTTGGAAACCATGCGCAGCGAGATGCCCTCGTCAGGCTGGATGCGAAGGACGAGCACGTTCGCGCCGGGAACGCCACCGGGCAGCGCATTAAAGAGCACACAGGGTGCATCCTTGAAGTGGATCGAGATCTCGGTCGCCTTCTTCGGCAATTGCTTGCCCATGCGAATGTAGAACGGCACGCCGCTCCAGCGCCAGGTATCGATCATCAGGCGTACGGCGACGTAGCTCTCGGTCATGCTCTCCGGATCCACACGATCTTCCTCGCGGTATCCAGGACGGGGCTGCCCGTCGACATGGCCGGCAGTATATTGGGCACGGACCACGTTCTGGGCGACCTTCTCGGGAGTGTCCCATTGTCGCAGCGAGCGGATGACCTTCACCTTTTCATCGCGCACGCCATCGGCACTGAGGTCCGTCGGCGGCTCCATCGTGATTAGGCTCAGGAGCTGGAGCAGATGATTCTGCACCATATCGCGCAGCGCGCCGGACTTGTCGTAGTAACCGCCGCGGCCGCCTTCCATACCGAGGTTCTCGGCGCAAGTGACCTGGACGTGGGAAATATAGCGGCTGTTCCAAAGGGGCTCGAAGATCGCGTTGGCGAAGCGCAGCACCATGATGTTCTGCGCGGTCTCCTTCCCGAGATAGTGGTCGATCCGGTAGGTGTCCTTTTCGTGGAAGGTCCGGTTCACCACTTGGTTGAGGTGCTGGGCAGTCGCGAGGTCGGTGCCGAAGGGCTTTTCGACGATGACTCGTGACCAGCAGCCGTCCTTTGCCTTGTTGAGTCCGGCACCCTTGAGCTGGGTCAGGATGTCGTCGAAGAATTCCGGGGCGGAGGCCACATAGAACAGCCGATTCCCCTTCCCGCCGCGATCGCGGTCGATCGCATCGAGCCGCTCGGCGAGGCGCTTGTAGCCATCGGCATCGGTGAACTCGCTCTCGTGGTAATGGATGCTTTCCTGAAACTTCGCCCAGATCGCATCGTCGTGTCCGGAGCGGGAAACCTTGCGGTTCAGCTCTTCGAGCCCCTTGCGGAATTCCTCATCGCTCTTCTCGCGACGGGCGAAGCCGAGGATCTTCACGCCAGGCGGCAGTTCGCCGTCGATCACGAGGTTGTAGATCGCCGGCACCAGCTTGCGATGGGTGAGGTCTCCGGTGGCACCGAAGATCACGACGGTGCAGGGCTCGGGGCGCGAGCGGGAGACGAGGTCTTCGCGAAACGGATTCGTCATGGGCAGGACCGCGGTGTCGCTGAAAGTGAGCCGCCGGGAAAGAGAAATGGGTATGAATTCTCGTCAACGGGTCGATCAAGCCGGCGAGTGGAAAGGCAGTCTGGACAACGAAACAGGCAAAATCGGCGAAAGGAAAATGGCAGGAAGGGCAGTGAAACGCCGCCCCATGCGGATTTCGGCCGCTTCGGGGTCGTCGGGACTTCGCAGCCGGTCCCGCCACCCGCCAGATTTGTAGGGAATCACCGGAGCGGGCTTCCGGTCCCCCGGAAGTCAGAGCGGCCTTTGCAGAAGATCCAGGATGCGTCCGGTAGCCCCGTCGTGGCCATGGAGAACCTCCGACGCGGCATCACAGGTGGTGGCACGAAGCGCAGGATCGTCAAGCAGTCGGTCGAGCGCCGATTTCAGTTCGGCGGCATCGCGAAAACGGATTGCCCCACCGGTGGCGACGAGCGACGAGACCAGCGGCTCGAAGTTCTCCATGTGTGGGCCGAACATTACGGGACGCCGCGCAAGGATGGCCTCGGCGGGATTCTGGCCGCCGATCCCGAGGATGCTCTTGCCGATCACCACCACCGTCGCGTGGGCGGTCCAATCACGGAGTTCGCCGGTGCTGTCGATGACCAGGCAGGCTCGGGCCGGATTCCGCGGCGACTGGAAGGCGGACCTCAGGACGACCTCAAGGCCCTCTTTCTCCAAATCCGCGCTCACCTCGGCCCGGCGTTCGGCATGGCGGGGCACCACGGCGAAAAGCGCGCCGGCTTCCCGGACGACCTTGCCGAGCCAAGCCTCCTCGCCAGCGTGGGTGCTGGCCGCCAGCACGACGGAACGGTCTCGGCCGAATGCGTCGAGCATGGCAGCAAATTCAGGACGCTGTGCCGGTTTCACCGCCGCTCCGGGATCGAATTTCGAACTTCCGGTGACGTGAACCCTATCAGCTGCTACGCCCAGCGCCTGCCAGCGATCCCGGTCAGCCGGCTCCTGTGCAGCAACGAGATCGAGCAGGCCGAAGACCGGCCGCACCGCCGGCGCGAGCTTGCGGTAGCGGCGCTCGGAGCGGGGCGACATGCGGGCATTCACCAACCGCACCGGGATGCCGCGCTTCTGACACGCCAGCATCAGGTGCGGCCACATTTCCCCCTCTACCAGCACGATCTGGATGGGCTCGAAGCGGTCGAGGTAGCGCTTCACGCAGAGGCGAAAATCGACGGGGGCGTAGGTCACTCGCACTCCCGGCAATGCCGCTTCCACCGCAACCGCGTGGCCGGTGGCGGTGCCGACCGCGAGCACGAACCGCTTGCCCGGCTCCCGAGCCTGCCACGCACGGATCAGCTTCACCGCGATCATCGTTTCTCCCACGCTCACCGAGTGCAGGTGGACCTGGCCGCACGGCTCGTCTTCCAACGGCGGCCGGTAAATCGAGAAGCGCTCGCGCAAGCCGCTGCCGAAGCCACCGCGCTGTCCCATCCGCACTAACCACCCCGGCAGCGCCACCAACAGATAAAGGGGCAACAGCAGGCGGTAGAGCGCCAGAACCAGCGGGAACAACATCGGCGCGGAGGCTAGGGGTAAGGGCTGAAACCGGCAATCCCGATACTGGAACCGCGGAATTCCTTCCGCCTGAATGGTCCCTCGGGCGGGAAAAATCCCCCGCTCCCAGTCCCTACGCCGCAGCGTAGAGCAGGATCGCGCTACTCCCATACTCTCGGCGCTCACTCAACACCCACCCCGGCCCTTCCGGACTCTTGGTCGAGGTCGAGCACTCGGCCACCATCAACCCGCCCTCAGCGAGCCTTTCCAAAAGCCCGGGCTTCGCCAGCAGCTCCTTCAGGTGATCGCGATCAAGAGACGTCTTTGCATAGGGCGGATCGGCGAAAATCAAATCATAGCGGCCGATGTCGCGCGAAACCCAGGCATGCACATCGGCGCGGACCACCCGCCCGCCCTCCAGCCTGGCTTTGGCGAGGTTCTCGCGGATCACCATTTCCGCCTGACGATGCTCATCGACGAAGACGCACGATGCCGCCCCGCGACTGAGAGCTTCAAGGCCGATCGCGCCGGAGCCGGCAAACAGATCCAACACCACCGCATCCTCGACCCGCGGGCCCAGGATCGAAAAGACCGCCTGCCGCACGAAGTCGGTCGTCGGCCTCGCCACGGCCTTTGGAACCTTGATGGCGAGCCGTCCTGCTTTTCCAGCGATGATGCGCACAGACGCTTCATGCCAAGTGGGGGGCGTGGCGGCAACCCAAAGTGGTCCGCACACTCCGTGTGCGGCAGCCGGAAAGACGAGGATGATGAAGACAAAAAGGCGGCCCGCAGGTAATGCGGGCCGCCTTGAGAAGAGGAATGCTAGCTAGGTTCGACCGCACACGGAGTGTGCGGACCACCTTAGCGCAGGACCTTGATCTTGCCGACGCCGTAGATGGCGTCATTGCCCAACTCTTCCTCGATGCGGAGGAGCTGGTTGTACTTCGCGATACGGTCGGAGCGGCTCATCGAGCCGGTCTTGATCTGGCCGCAGTTGGTTGCGACGGCGATGTCGGCGATGGTGTTGTCCTCGGTCTCGCCCGAGCGGTGCGAAAGCACGGCGGTGTAGCCGTTTTCCTTGGCCATTTCCACGGCGTCGAAGGTCTCAGTCAGCGTGCCGATCTGGTTCACCTTCACGAGGATCGAGTTGGCGGTACCGGTGGCGATGCCCTTCGAGAGGAACTCGACGTTGGTGACGAAGAGGTCGTCGCCGACGAGCTGAGTGGTCGCACCAAGCTTGTCGGTGAGGATCTTCCAGCCAGCCCAGTCGTTCTCTGCGCAGCCGTCTTCGATCGAGATGATCGGGTACTTGGCCTGCAGGCCGGCGTAGTAGGCGACGATCTCCTCGGCGCTCTTCACCGACTTGTCGGACTTCTTGAAGACGTAGGCGTTCTGCTTGGCATCCCAGAACTCGGAAGCGGCGACGTCGAGCGCGATAGCGATGTCCTCGCCGAGCTTGTAGCCGGCTTTTTCCACGGCTTGGGCGATGACGCTGAGTGCGTCGTCAGCCGAAGCAAGGTTCGGGGCGAAGCCACCTTCGTCACCGACGGCGGTGGAAAGGCCGCGGTCGTGCAGCACCTTCTTCAGCGAGTGGAAGATTTCCGCCCCGTAGCGCAGTCCTTCGCGGAAGGTCGGCGCGCCGATCGGCATGATCATGAATTCCTGGAAGTCGATCGGGGCGTCGGAGTGCGCGCCGCCGTTGATGATGTTCATCATCGGCACGGGCAGGACCTTCGCGTTCGGGCCGCCGAGGTACTTGTAGAGCGGCAGGCCGGTCGCTTGGGCAGCGGCCTTGGCCACGGCCATCGAGACGGCGAGGATGGCATTGGCGCCAATGGACGACTTGTTCTTGGTGCCGTCGATCGCGAGCATGGCGGCGTCGATCGAGGCTTGGTCGGTGGAAAGCATGCCGCAGAGCGCGGGAGCCAGCTTGCCATTGAGGTTCTCGACGGCATTGAGCACGCCCTTGCCGAGGTAGCGGGATTTGTCGCCGTCGCGGAGTTCGCAGGCTTCGTGTTCGCCGGTCGAGGCACCGCTGGGCACGGCGGCGCGGCCGACGACGCCGCATTCGAGGATGACGTCGGCTTCGACGGTTGGATTGCCGCGGGAGTCGATGACCTCGCGGCCGCGGATTTCAACGATGGTGGTATGTTCCATGGTAGTAGGGAGTTGAGGGTCGATCGTTGAGAGTTGAGAGATTGGAGACGAATGGCTGTCGGCTGCTGCTCTCAACCATCAACTTTCCACTCTCACCTCTTCACGGATTCACCGCGACGATCGACTGGATGATGTAGGAGTGCGTGACCGGCGCGTTCTCGTCGCGGACTTCCACGGTATCGCCGATTTTCTTGTTGAGCAGGGCGGCGCCAAGCTCGGAGAGGTAGGAAAGCTCGGCCTTTTCGGGATCCGAGTCCCACGCGCCAAGCACGGTGTAAGTCATCTGCTTCCCTTCTGCAGTCGCGAGATTGACGATGGTGCCCACGTTGACCATCGAGGGGTCCACCCCCTTGAAGTCGGTGCCACGGGCGCGGGAGATGTCGCGCTGGAGCTCGGCCTTGCGGTTGTTGAGGTACTTCTGTTGGTCCTTGGAGGACTTGTATTCGAAGTTCTCGCGCAGGTCGCCGTATTCGCGGGCGATGGTGATGTCCTTCCGGTTCTGCGGGATGCGGACGTTGATGATGTCGTCCAGCTCGGCCTTTTTCTTTTCAAGGCTGGCCCAAGAAACCAACAGCTCCTCTTCCTTCTTCCCACCGCGACCGGCAACGAGTTCGCCAGTCTCCGGGCGGGCCTTGATCACGCGCGCCATTAGGCTCTTGCGGTCGAGGTCGTTGAAAACGGGGCACTCCATCAGGCGGCGGCCGAAATTGCGCGCTTCGTTGACATCCATCGAACCGACGATGTCGCCGAGCAGTTCCTTGTCGTCGGAGAGCAGCGATTGCAGACGGGTCGTCTTGCGCGGGCCGTCGCTGAGGTGGTCGGTTTCGAGCAGGTTGAGGATACACGCGCCGACTTCGCCGCTGAAAACGCCGGAGGCGGTCGAGTCGCGCTCGCGGCAGACCCAGATCAGGGCATCGGTGCCGAGCGAGCGGCGGGCCAGCGCCGAGACCAAGTGAGTGGAGAGGCGCTTCATTTCGCCGCGCTCCTCCAGCAGTTTGGCGATTTCCGCGACGCCGCGGGTGCCCACCTTGTCGAAGATGAAGGTCAGCACATCGACCCAGCGATCGCCAAAGGCGGCCGGGAATTCCTCGTAAATCGCGCGCTGCCGGGCAGAAGCAAGGCCATTGAGGGCGTCGGCGAGCCGGTTTTCCTCGGAGGCGAGGAGGTCGGAAAGGCGGAGCGACTCGGCCGGCAGATCCATGTCATCGAAGGCGCGGACCATCTCGTCGCGGGCGGACAGCAGTTCCAAGGCGGGCCCGAGCGAGATCCGGACGTTCTTCGCGGCGGTCTCGTTGATCCCGGCAAGCAGGCGCTGCAGGGCGGCCGTGTCGGCCTTGAAAAGGGCCAGATCGCCGGTGATCGCTTCGAGCGCCTTGGCCATCGTCTTCAGGTCGCGGGCCTGCTCGAAGTCGGACACGAGCGCCTCCGCCGGGCTCATATCGCCGGACCGGAGCGAAAGTGGATCGGTGCGGCGGGACGGGACGACGACCCGCTTGCTTTCGCGCAGGGATCGCTTCGCGGACTCCCACCACTTGCGGAAATCGTCGGCCGCAATGACCGCGCCGGAGAGTTCCTTCTCCAGTGCGTCGACGGTCATGGTGCCGCCATGGCTGGCGAGCAGGTGGACAACGAGTTCGACCGGATCGGATTTTGAGAGAGCGCGGAGCTCTTCGAGCTGCTCGACCTTCTTTGCCCGGAAGTCCCCGTCATCGAGCGTCTCCGTCCGCTGGATGGCGAACTGGAGGTCCATGACCTGGCCGCTGCTTTGCTCGAAGTCGATCGTGACCTTCTTTCCGGGAAGGTCCCACTCGATCACTTTTCCAGCCCCCCATGCCTTGTGAAGGCAGAATCGTCCGGGGGCAAGCTGGTCGAGACGGGTTGCAACGGCTTGGTTGATTCTTCCGGCCTCGAGCAGTTTCGCCAAATCGGGATGCATGCCGGGGCAAAATGCGAACCCCCACCCGATTGTGCAAGGCTTCTTGCGGACCAAATCCGCAGGAACTGCTTTACCGGGCCGTAGTTTCCCTTTTCTCCGGGCAGCGGACTATGATGAGGCCTTCCGAGCGAGCGCGTCGGATTGCTTCACGAAGTCGTCCCCATCCCACTCGGCGTCGCTCTTTACCATCCCGGCACGTTCCTTGGCTGCCGCCTCCTCGGCCTTGCGGGCGAGCTGCATCCGGACGAGTTCGGCGTGGGTCGTGAAATACGGCAAGCTGAGGCCCTTGAAGTCGGCCAGCGTCTCGAAACCCTTCCCTTCCATGAAGGCGAGCAGGCCCTCGCAGAGCTCCGTTACCATCCCGTAGCCGAATTTCATCACACCCGTGCAAACCTGCACGGTGTCGCTGCCCAGAAGGATGAACTGGGCGGCATCCGCCCCGGTCTCGATTCCGCCGAGGCCCGACAGGGAGCGGCCGGGGAAATCCTTCTTAATGAGCTGCGCGATCTCCATGACCATCCGCAGGGCGATCGGCTTGACCGCCTTCGACGAGTAGCCGCCGGGCGTGGTGTAGCCCTCGACGGTCGGCTCCGGCCGGAGGGTGTCGAGATTCACCCCCATCACGCTGCGGATCGTGTTGATCGCGGAAACCCCGTGGCATCCGGCGCGAAGCGCGGCGGCCGTCGGCTCCTCGATGTGGGTCACATTCGGCGTCATCTTCGCCCACACGGGAATTTTCGCGGCACCCATCACCCAACCACAGACTTCTTCCAGAATCGCCGGATCCTGGCCCATGGCGGCTCCCATCTTCCGCTCGGGCAAGCCGTGCGGGCAGGAGAAATTCAGCTCGAAGCCGTCCACGCCGGCGTCCTGGCAGCGCCCGACGATCTCGCACCACGCGTCCTTGTTGTATTCCTCCATGATCGAGGCAATGAGGACGCCATCCGGGCACGCGTCCTTGGCCTCCTTGAACTCATCCAGCCAGATCTCGAACTTGCGGTCGCTGATCAGCTCGATGTTTTCCCACCCGATCACCTCCTTGCCATCGCCCGCCATCAGCTTCGCGTAGCGGGGGCCGACGTTGACCACTTTGGAGGCGTCCAGGCTGACGGTCTTGGCGATGACCGCGCCCCAGCCTTCCTTGAAAGCCCGCTTGATGACCTTGACGTTGGTTCCCGGAGGGCCGGAGCCGATGATGAAAGGATTGGCGAGTTTCAGTCCATCGACGGTCGTTTCAAGGGAAGCCATGGCCTCATACTCCAGCACGGCTCGGGCCGGGTCGAAAAGCCTGATTCATGCCCGGCCCGAAAATTCCTGATGGTTCCTGCGCGGAAAAACGGCTTTTTCGACTAGCGCGCCGCAGCGGGAAAATCCAAGTTCCGGGGCGTGGCCGGCGGCATCGCACGGCCAGCAGCTTTTTATCCCGATCATGAACCTCACGCTGAAGGTCTGGCGCCAGAACGGTCCGAACGACAACGGCCGCATCGAAACCTACCCCGCCAACAACATCCCCGAGGAAGCCTCGTTCTTGGAGATGCTCGACATCGTGAACGAGAAGATCGTCATGGATGGCGGGGAGCCGATCCACTT
Source organism: Luteolibacter arcticus (assembly GCF_025950235.1). Lineage (NCBI taxonomy): Bacteria > Pseudomonadati > Verrucomicrobiota > Verrucomicrobiia > Verrucomicrobiales > Verrucomicrobiaceae > Neoluteolibacter > Neoluteolibacter arcticus. The sequence goes on from NZ_JAPDDT010000001.1 coordinate 854,372, forward strand.
CGATCACGACTGCCGCGAAGGCATCTGCGGGATGTGCTCGCTGACAATCAACGGCGTGCCCCACGGCAAGGAAGGCGGCATCACCACCTGCCAGGTTCACATGCGGAAATTCCGCGACGGCGACACCATCTGGATCGAGCCGTTCCGTGCGAAGGCTTTCCCGATTATCCGCGACCTGATCGTGGACCGCACCGCCATGGACCGCATCATCGCGGCCGGCGGCTACATCGACATCCGCACCGGCTCGGCAGTGGATGCAAATGCGATCCCCATCGCGAAGGCTGACGCCGACACCGCCTTCGACGCCGCCGCCTGCATCGGCTGCGGGGCCTGCGTGGCCGCGTGCAAGAACGCCAGCGCCATGCTTTTCGTGTCCGCCAAGGTTTCCCACCTCGGCCACCTCCCGCAGGGCCAACCGGAGCGCCAGAAGCGCGTGCTCGCCATGGTCCGGCAGATGGATGCCGAAGGCTTCGGCAACTGCACCAACCAGTATGAGTGCGAGGCCGCGTGCCCGAAGGAAATCAGCGTCGACCACATCGCGCTGATGAACCGGGACTATGCCAAGGCGGTCCTGATGGAACAGTTCTGTTCGTGATGATCCTGCCCCTCGGTCTCGCCCTCACGCTGGCATCCGGAGTCGCTCCGGCAACCACACGATGGGCGCAAGGCCAGGAGCGGCGGATCTTGAAAGAAGGCGCGCCGCTGGGAGCCGAGGGACTGGCATTTGCCGCGGAATTGAAGATCGAGCGCCCCGAGGAAGTCCGGGTGCTGGAGGTGAAGCCGATTCCCCTACCCTTCCCAAGGCCGCTGGTGAGGCTGGCCGGGCGCTGGGGCCAGCCACTCTTCGAGCCATCCGGCATGGCATTGGGGAAAGGGATCTACATCCTCCACGGAAACTCGCGGGTGCTGCGCCACGAACTGGTGCATGTCGCCCAATACCAGCAGATGGGCGGCATCGGGCCATTCATGCAGCGATATCTGGTGGAATGCCTGACCCACGGCTACTTCGACGCCCCGCTGGAAGTAGAGGCCCGCGACAAGGAGTGACCCACTGGGGAGCAACTATCGCTGGTAACGCCCGCCGCTGGCCCGCTGAATGGTCCCTCGGCGCCGCCTCCGGGTCCCGGTCTGAACCGCCAAAATCCCCCTTACCACTTCTCCACCTTGAGCCCCTCAACCCGGCGAAACTCATCCAAGTTCCCCGCCACCAAGGTCCAGCGATTTGCCCGGGCAATCCCCGCGATTAAATAGTCGATGGAGCCGATCGGCGTACCCGCTTTCTCCTGCTCCGCCCGGACCTTAGCGGCTTCGATCGCTTCAGCATTCCCAAACGGGGCCACCCCGCAAAGCTCCAACAGGCTCTCCACCGCTTTCCGCTTCTTCGTCACCTCTAGGGTCGCTTTCTGCAGCCCCACCTCCAATTCATAGACAGTCAGGATCGAAACCTGCACTTCGTCCCGGCGATGCCCGCGGAGCTTCGCCAAAACCTCCGCATCCCCACGGACCAGACGGATGCACGTGTCTGTGTCGAGCAAGTGCATCGCTCAGATCTCCACGGGCCTCGAATCCGCAGGCCGGGCTGGTTGCTCCAGTTCACCGATCACAGGAAACATCGCTTCCAAGTCACTCGGCCACCCGTTGCGGTCCAATGGCGTGAGAACGAGCACGCCGTCTCTCTCGTCGATCATCACCTCCCCCACTGGCAGAGCGTATTTCTTGGGAAGTCGGACCGCGACGCTGCCCCCGTTCTTGAAAACCCGCGTCTTTTCCATAAGAAAACTTTACCACGATTCAGTGGACGGCAAACGAAATACATCACGCGAGGTGTATTTCGGGTTTTGGTCCTCCCGCTGGGAGCGCAGGCCGCTGGCCCGCTGAATGGTCCCTCGAGATCGCTGCCCGTTCGGCCCGAATCGCCGAAGTGAGCCTTCCCCGTGCTTCGGCGGGCCAGCGGCCCGCGCTCCCAGCCGCTCCGCCCCAGCGGCTTGCCACTTGGCAAGCGTTGTGCTTTCCTCCGCCGGGTCGCAGGTATTTAACTTACCTTAAGCACCTGAAAGCCTGCCCGCGGGGTTTTCGTAACCTCCACGCATGTTCATCACCCGGCGCTCCCCCGCACTTCTGGCCCTGCTCCTGGCAGCGGCCGTGGGACACGCCGCGCCGGATCCAAGCGAAATCACCATGGCGAGCTGGCCCTCGCTCTCGCCGGATGGGAAAACGATCGCCTTCGAATGGCGCGACGACCTGTGGTCGGCACCCGTCACCGGCGGCATGGCCGAGCGGCTGACTGCCCACCCCGCCCGCGATTCTTTTCCGGTCTATGCGCCGGACGGCAAGGCGATTTACTTCTGCTCCACCCGCGCCGGCTTCCTGCAGCTTTTCTCGATGCCCGCCGGTGGCGGTCCCGCGACCCAGCACACCTTCCATTCCGAGGGGGCAAGCCTAGAGGACATCACGCCCGATGGCACCCGTGCCCTCATCCGCGGCCTGCGCGATGAGCCGGGCTTCCGGCCGGAGCGGCTGATCGAAATCGACCTCCGCCGCGAAACGCCGGAAAGCTACCTCTTCAACGAAAAGGGCCAGTCCGCCCGCTATTCGCCGGACGGCAAGCAGGTCCTCTTCTGTCGCGAGGGCGAGCAGCTCTATCGCAAGGGCTACCACGGCCCGCGCGCTTCCTCGATCTGGCGCTACGACATCGCCTCGAAGGCATTCACCGCGATGGTGAAGGAGGAAAACGAGGCCCGCTCGCCGCTGTGGTGGCCGGATGGCAAGGGCTTCTACTACATCTCCGAGCGCGACGGCACCTTCAACCTCTGGAGCCGCGACTTCGCCACCGGCAAGGACCAGCAGCTCACCGACTTCAAGGACGACGGCATCATCCGGCCTAACATTTCCGAGGATGGCTCGGTGATTCTGTTCCGCCGCGGCTTCCACCTGTGGACCCTGAAGCCCGGCGGAAAGCCCGAGCGGCTGAAAATCCAGCAGCGCGAGGACCTGCCGGACACCACCAAGGAGCTGCGGAAAATCACCGGCACCGTGGATGCCGACTTCACCGCCAGCGGCCTCGAGTTCGTCTTCTGCGCCGAGGGCGAGCTGTGGACCTGCGACACCGTGCTGCGCGAGCCGAACCGCATCACGCATACCGACGGCCGCGAGCAGGACGCCGTCTTTTCACCCGACGGCCAGTGGATCTATTTCCTCAAGGACGACGGCATTGACTGCAACGTCTGGCGGATCCGCCGCAAGCTGGAGAAGGAATTCTGGTGGCGCGCCGGCAGCTTCGAGACCCAGCAAGTGACGCAGGGCAATGAGCCGAAGCGCCGCATGAAACTCAGCCCCGACGGCACCCGCCTCGCCTACATTTCCGGCGGCGGCGACCTGTGGGTGGCGAGTGCCGACGGGACCTCGCCCGAACTGCTCTTCAAGTGCTGGGACGCTCCGACCTTCGATTGGTCGCCGGACTCCGGCTGGCTGGTGTTTGCCGCCCAGGACCAGAACTTCAACCGCGACATCTACATCACGCCGGCGGATGGCTCGATCGAGCCCTTCAACCTGTCGCGCCATCCCGATTTCGAAGGCTCGCCAAAATGGTCGCCCGATGGCCGCCGCATCGCCTTCACCGGCCGCCGGCTGAACAATGAGATGGGGCTCTTCTACGTCGACCTCAAGATCGAGGAAGCTGTTCGCTCGACCCGCGACCGCCGCGAGATCGATGCCGAGTCCGCGATGCGCGACGACCCGCTCTATCGACTGGAAGAAGGAAATGACGACGAGGCCGACGAACGGGAAGAAAAGCCATCGGAGGAAGCGATCCCCAAGACCGAGATACCCGAGGAAACGCCACTGCCGGAGAAGCCGAAGCGCAAACGCATGCGCATCGACTTCGATGGCCTGAGCGACCGGATTGTTAGGCTCAACACCCGCGGTATCGAGCCCGAGCGCCTGATGTGGTCCGGCGACTCGAAGACGATTTTCTTCCAAAGCAAGAACAGCACCACCGACAAGCTGTTCCGCATCGAGGCCCGCGACGGGGCATCGATGTTAGAAGAAGCCGACTACCGCGGCCTGCCGGTCCGCATCGAGAAGGACGGCACGCTTTACTGGATCGTCGATCGCGCACCGGCCGTGCTGAAGAAGGGCAAACTCACACGCTACCCCATCGCCGCCCGCCTCGTCCGCGACCGCGTGGCGCACCAGCGGCTCTGGTATCGCTCGGTGTGGCGCACCCTTCGCGACCGCTTCTACGACCCTTCGATGAACGGGCGGGATTGGGAAAAGATGCTCGCCAAATACGAGGAAGCCGCCGCCCACGCGCCGGACTCGCCGACCTTCGATGGCGTGGTCGGCATGATGCTCGGCGAGCTGAATGCTTCCCACCTCACCTTCATTTCCACCGTCTGGCCAAAGCATTGGGAGAACGAGGGCGCGGAGTTTCTCGCCACCCGCCACCTCGGCATCCGCTTCCAGCGCCACGGTGCCGGAGACCCCCTCACCGTCGCATCCGTCATCACCGGCAGCCCCGCCGCGCTGTGCAAGCCGCCGGTCCAGCCGGGTGACACGATCGTGAAGATCAATGGCCGCGCCATCGATGGCTCGATGCCCGTCCACCGCTTCATGAACGGCCGCCTCGACCGCGACATCTCGCTGATCGTGCGCGACAAGGAAGGCAAGGAGCACTCGCACGAACTTAACCCAATCAGCTTCGAGCGTGCCCGCGAACTGGCGGAGTCGCAGGTGGTGTTAGACAACCGCAAGCGCGTGGAAGAGATCTCGCAAGGACGGCTCGGCTACGTCCACATCGCGCGGATGTATTGGGATGAGTTCGAGCAATTCGAGCGCGAGATCTATGCCGCCGGCCACGGCAAGGAAGGCCTCGTCATCGACATCCGCGACAACGGCGGCGGCTTCATCACCGACCACCTTCTTACAGTCCTCTGCCAGCCGCGCCACGCCGTCACCATCCCGCGCGGCGGCGGCCCGGGCTACCCGCAGGACCGCAAGGTTTATGCCTCCTGGCACAAGCCGCTGGTGGTTGTCTGCAACCAGAACTCCTTTTCCAACGCCGAGATCTTCGCCCACGCCATCAAGACCCTGAAGCGCGGCCCGCTGGTCGGAGTGACCACGGCGGGTGGCGTGATTTCCGCCTCGCGCGACAAGATCCTCGATGCCGGCACCCTGCGCATTCCCTTTCGGGGCTGGTTCGCTCCCGACACCGGCGCGGACATGGAAATGAACGGCGCCGTGCCGGATCACATCGTCTGGCCCGAGCCGGCGCAATTAATTGCCGGTGAGGACCCGCAGCTTCAGAAAGCCGTCGATGTCCTCATCAAGGACGTGGACGCCGCGGAGAAGGACGACTTCAAGCCGCACTACCGCAGCGGCTACGCGCCGGTCGAAGGCGAGCCGGTGAAGTGATCCGGATCCTCGACAGATTTTGAATCTGTTGGCAGATGAAGCGGATGAAAATCCTGTGTGCGGTTCTGATCGCCGTCTGGCTCCTTTCGCCGGCCCAAGCCGGACCAACCGCCGAAACCTTGATTCCGGCCAGCAGCAGGTCGCCCCTCGACTTCCGTGGAAAGTCACCGGTGGACTACCCTCCCTACGCGGCGGTGTTCCAAGCGAAGACCTACGGCGAGCTGAAGGAGCGACTGGAGGACTTCTTCAGGCAATGGGAGAAGGACAAGAAGACCTTCACCGACCACGCCACGGTGAACATCTATTTTCACTGCAAGAATGCCCTGATCCGGACCTGCTACCTGTTGGGAGACATCGAGGCAGGTGACGAGCACCTGATGAAGCTCGATCCCGGGCAGCAGTACTTGAGAGAGATCCGGCGAGTCGATCTGGAAGCAGGAAAGATCCAGCGGATCGCCAAGGAAATCCAAGCCATCCACCTCCATCTCGGCCTCAAGGATCCCTTTCCCCAAGGAGCCCCGAAAGACCTGGTCTCACTCTACCTCCCGCTTGCCGAGATTTCCCAAGTCACGCAAGCCCAGCGGAAAAAAGAGCCGGAAGAGGAACTGGAAGATCCGGAATAGAACCTTGCCTGCGACGAGGCACGGAATCGGCTTCCGCTAGGGACGTTCGGAATTACCCTCATGCTCATGTTCGACCGCCGCCGATTCCTCTCCCTCTCCGCTGCCTCGCTGGCAGCCGTTTCCTGCTCGGAAAAACCTGCGGCCGGCAGTGCTCCGGAGCTCCGCATCGGCATGGATCTCACCTATCCGCCCTTCGAGATGCAGGACAAGGCCGGCAAGCCGGACGGCGTCGGCGTGAAGATCGCAGAAGCGCTGGCCGCGAAGCTCGGCCGTCCGCTCAAGATCGTGCCGATGCAATTCACCGGCCTGATTCCCGCGCTCCAGACGGGAAACATCGACCTCATCCTCTCCTCGATGACCGCCACCGACGAACGCCGCAAGTCGATCGATTTCACCGATCCCTACGCCTTCACCGGCCTCGCGATCCTGGTGCAGAAAAACTCTGACATCCAATCGATCGACGACCTGAAGAAGCCCGGCCGATCGCTGACCGCGAAGACTTCCACCACCGGCCAGATCTGGATTACCGACCATCTTCCCTCGGCCAAGCTGGTCGTCTTCGAGGATGAGGCGTCGTGCGTGCTCGAAGTTGCCCAAGGGCGGGCGGACGCCTTCATCTACGACCAGCTCAGCATCTTCCGCTATTCCCAGCAGAATCCAGACACGACCCGCGGCCTGCTCAAGGCCTTCGTGGAGGAATCCTGGGCGCTCGGCGTGGCCAAGGGCAACGACGCGCTCCGCGAGCAGGTGAATGGCTTCATCAAGTCTTTCCGAGATGAAGGCGGCTTCGAAAAACTAGGCGCGCAGTACTTGAGCGAGGAGAAGAAGTTCCTCGAAAGCCAGGGCATCCCCTTCATCATCCGCTGAGGATTCGTGACCCGCCGCCAGCAGATCGCCAATGCCCTCGTCGCCATCGCCATGGCGGCGGGCTTCGCGTGGCTGTGCGTGTCGATCTTCGGCCGGCTCGGCAAGCAGACCGACTGGACCAAGGCATGGGAATACCGGGAATCGCTGTGGGCCGGCTGGAAGCTCACCCTCGTTCTTTCGCTCGCGTCGCTGTTAGGAAGCGTGGTCTTCGGCCTGTTGTTCTTGTTAGGCCAGCGCTCTCCCCTGCCCGTGATCCGGAAGACCTGCCGCGGCTTCCTTGAATTCGTCCGCGACACGCCGCTGCTGGTTCACTTGCTGTTCGGCTACTTCGTGATCTTCGCGCCGCTGCTTTCGCGGCCGCTGGCGGCGCAGGGTCTTGAAGACAAGATCGTCATCGGCGGCCTGCTGCTGTCGCTTTTCGGCGGTGCCTATCTCGGCGAGATCCTGCGCGGCGGGGTGGAAAGCATTCCGCGCACGCAGTGGGACTCGGCCCGTGCGGTCGGCTTCAGCCCGGTGCAGGTCTATCGCTACGTGATCTTTCCGCAGGCGCTGCGCCGCGTGCTGCCGGCCATCGCGGGCCTGTTCGTTTCCCTCATCAAGGACTCCTCGCTGCTCAGCGTGATCGGCGTGTCGGAATACTTTTACAATACCAAGAACTTCATCTCCCGCTCCTACGCCGGACTCGAGGGCTACCTGCCGCTCGCGATCGGTTATCTCATCCTCACCCTGCCGGTCGCGTGGCTGTCGCACTGGTTGGAAAAACGCTTCCGCGATGAAACTTGAAGTCGATCGCGTGACGAAACGCTACGGCGCGACCACCGCGCTCGATGGCCTGTCGCTGCACCTCGCCTCGGCGCGGGTGATGGTGCTGATCGGCCCCTCGGGCGGCGGGAAGAGCACGCTGCTCCGGGTGTTAGGCGGCCTCGAAACCGCCGATGAAGGCACGGTGCAGGTCAACGACCACCGGCTCATCGCCGACCCCGCCGCGCTCCAGGCCTACCGCCGGCAAAACGGCTTCCTGTTCCAACAGTTCAACCTCTTCCCCCACATGAGCGCGCGGCGGAACATCACGCTGCCGCTCGAAAAAGTCCACGGTCACCCCCCCGACAAGGCGCTCCAACTGGCGGAGCAGGCACTCGGCAGGTTCGGGCTGTTAGAGCACGCGGACAAGTTGCCCGCCCAACTCTCCGGCGGCCAGCAGCAGCGCGTCGGCATCGCCCGCGCGGTTGCCTTCTCGCCGGAGGTGCTGTTCCTCGACGAGCCGACCTCGGCGCTCGACCCCGAAATGACGGCCGAGGTGTTGGAGCTGATCCAGGAGCTCGCCGAAGCCGGGCAGGACATCATTCTCAGCACCCATGAGATGGGCTTCGCCCGCGCCGTGGCGGATCAGGTTGCGTTCGTCGCCGCGGGAAAGATCGAGGAGTTCCGCCCCCCTGCCGAACTGTTCGGCGCGCCCGAATCGGCGCTCTGCCAACGCTTCCTCTCGCGGGTCATGCGCTATTGATCCACTGTTCAGGCGAACCATTTCTTTCTTGCCTTGGCTGATGTTCCAGCGAACAGTTCCAGAGAAGTCATGAACACGGAAACCACGCTCGACCCCCAACGTCTCCCCCAGCTTCCGATCTACAAGCCCAACAGCCGCGGCACCGGAGGCGTCATCCGCTTTGGCCTCAATCCCGCCAAATCCGCGCTTTTCGTCGATGCCGCCCCGCAGACCGGCGACAAGCAGTTCGATTGGGAACGGAAGCTCACCATGAAGTGGAGCCTCACCGATATCGGTGCCGCCTTGTCCGTGCTCCAAGGCCGGCAGAGCGAAGCCAAGCTTTTCCATCAGTCGGAGAAGTCGAACAGCGCGTTCGAGATCGTGGAGCGCACCGATCCGGACCGTGCGCCCTACCTGCTGAGCCTGTCCCGGCAGGATGCCGCGGACAAGTCAGTGCGGAAGGTCGCCATCCCCGTCACGCACGCCGAAGCAGCTACGCTTGAAGCTGCCCTGCGTGCCGCCATTGCCCGGTTGCTGGCGTGGTGAAGGCAGCGGCGCTTTCTTTGCCAGGCAGCACCTCCAAGAGCTGCTTGGGTGATGCGATAGGGAGGAACCGGATTCATGGGATCATCGGAACCTCCGTAGCTTCCCGGCCTCCCACAAACGTGGGAACTCGTTCATCCCCATTGAGTGGGAGAGACTCGCATCTCGGTTGCTTGGGTTCGATTCAAGGATACACCGGCCAGTGATCCTTGAATCAGGAAGTCGTTTCGTCGCCCGGCGGTGGCGGCTTCCAAGAACCCAAAACAACCCATGAAATCCCAAGCGAATCCGCTCGTAGCGGTCGTCCTGTCCACTGGCATGCTCTGGCCCCTGACCCAAGCGGCCGTGACACCCTACTCCGGCTCGGAGGCCAATACTGCCTTCCTCTTTCATCTCGACGACACCAGCGGCTCGGTCGCCGCCAACTCGGCCTCCGGAGCGGCGGCCTCCAAGCTCCAGGCATTGACTGTCGATGGAAACCCCCTCTCCGGGACAGGAGCCGCGACCAATGTGACCACCTTGTGGGGTGGCGTCGCCTTTCCCGGCTTCGGCACCGCGGCCAATCTCTCCGGCGCGGATGACCTCGGCCTCCCGATCGACGTCACCGGCCCATCCGCCGTACCCGACGGCACCTTCGTCGCCTCCGGCGGCACCAATGCGGACACCATCAGCCTCTCCAGTATCATGGGGACCGACAGTGCCTTCACCATCGAGGCACTGGTCAATATCCCGAACCTGACCACCGCCAGCCGCTCGATCGCTCAAACGGACAGCAGCAACGGCAACGATACCCGCGGCTTCCAGTTCCGCATCAGCAACGGCAACGTCGAACTGAACTCGATCGGCCTCTTCAGCAACAATGGCACCGGCGCCACCACTTTCGCGATTCCGACCACCGGTGCCAATGCGTTTGTCGCCAACGAATGGTTCCACATCGCGCTGGTTTACACGAATGCCAGCGGTGCCGAGTCATCGACGATCTATTGGACGCGGGTGAACGCAGCCACCGAGCAAGCCAGCGTGCTCGGCACCACCGGGAACGAAGGCGTGGACCCGGCCTGGGTATCGCCACTCGTCATCGGCAACGAGGGCCGCAACACCGGCAGCGGCGTCAACATGTGGGAGGGCCTGCGCGGATTGATCGATGAAGTCCGCATCAGCAAAGTAGCTCGCACCCCCACGCAGTTCATTTTCACGCCAAACGGCGACACGGATGGCGACGAACTGCTCGACTCATGGGAACTCATCCACTTCCGCGAAAACGAATCGGAAACCGTCGTCCAAGTCCTCGCGAAGCAAGGCAAAACCGGCAATCCGGATGGAGACTCCGCGGACAACTTCACTGAACAGAATGCCGGCTCAGATCCGAACAACGCCCAGTCCATTCCCGGCGACATCGATGGTGACGGCCTCGGCGATCCTTGGGAAATCACCCACTTCGGCGTCATCACCGCCCAGGATGGCAATGGCGACCCCGACAATGACTACGCCTACAACGAGGACGAGGAAACGGCGGGCACCGATCCTTCCGGCACCGATGGCTCCACTAGCTTCCCTGACTCGGAGCCGGATGGCTTGAGCGATGGCTGGGAGCTTTTCCGCTTCGATGATCTCGATGAAATCGCGAACGGCGACCCGGATCACGACCTCTACACCAATGCCGAGGAGTACACCGCTGGCACCGACCCGACCCAGCAACTCTCCGCTCTGGACAGCGACACCGACGGCCTCAATGACGGCTGGGAAGCGCTCTACTTCCACCTGACCGGCGAAAGCCGTGCCACCACGCTCGCCAAGCAAACCGGTACCGGCGATCCCGACGGGGACCACTACAGCAACGAAGAGGAAGAAGCCGCGTCGACCAATCCGACCACCGCGCAGAAGCCATCCGATACCGACGCGGACGGCCTGCTCGATTCATGGGAGCAGTTCCATTTCACCAACCTCGACGAGACCGGCACCGGCAATACCGATGGCGACTCCGCCAATCACTCGGCCGAACAAGCCGCCGGTTCGAATCCCACGCTTGCCAGTTCAACCCCGGCTGACATCGACGGCGACGGCACCCTCGACACGGAGGAAGCCTTCCACCCCTACACCGCCGATTCGAACACGCTTCACCTGTGGCACCTCGATGAAGTGGATCAGGCTGCTGCCGATGCAGGCAGCGGTGCGCTTTCCATGGCCGCGCTGAATGCCAACGGCCGGCTGTGGGCTCCATCGCTTGCCGGCTTTGCCACCGGTCTCGATCCATCGCCCGGACGTGGCACGCTGACGGGCGGCGCGCTTGCCGCCAAGCCTCTGGTCAATGGCACGTCGGACAATGCCACGCTGACCTACGCCGGCGTCGATGGTGCCTTCACCTTCGAAGCGATCGTGCGCATCGATTTCGATCCGGCCGTGGCGCCAGCGACCGTGAACCCGATGCAGATCTTGACCGGCGAGGCGGACGAAGCCGCCAGCCGCGTGTGGCAATTCCGCCTCGTGCCCGTCGGCGGCGCGGGTAACACCGCGGGCACCGCTCCGCTGCTGGAATTCATCAACCTCCACGCCGAGACCGCCATCCAGTCGCTATCGGTTGCGCTGCCGATCAGCAGCGACCCCGACGCCATCGCCCAGGGCGGCTGGTATCATGTCGCGGTCGCCTACAACGGCACCGAGGCCACCGCCGACAACTTCAAGTTCTATTGGACCCTGCTCGATTCCACGCGCACGCAGGCCAACGAGGTCTTCTCCGGCCAGATGACCAGCGACCTGATCACGGCAACACCCGATTTCACCATCGGCAACGAAGGCCGCGATTTCGGCTCCGGCGTCGGCAGCACGGACAGTTTCCTGGGTGTGGTGGACGAAGTCCGCATCAGCGACATCGCCCGCACACCGGCCCAGTTCCTCTTCGCCGGGGGCGATGACGATAGCGACAATGACGACCTGCCGGACAGTTGGGAAACCACCTACTTCGACGGACTTGCGGAGATCGCGACCGGAGACTTCGAGCACGATGGCACCGACAATCTCACGGAGTATCGCCTGGGGCTGATCCCGAACGGCGGCAGCTCGCGCTTTGCCGCCACCCGCACCAGCGGCGGTGCCATCCAGTGGCCGAGCGTCACCGGCGTCACCTTCAAGATCGAGCGCAGCATCAACCTGAGCGGATGGAGCACGCTCGAAGCCGCCTTCGCCGGCACGGCGGGGACCGCCAGCTACACCGATCCTGAGCCACCGGCGGGCAAGGCATTCTACAAGATCACGCTCAATCCCTGAATTCCCGGGTCGTGGGTTCAAAGGGAGGCCGGGGATCGAACGTTCGATTCCCGGCCTTCTCGTGTGACGGCAGGGAGAGCGCTTTTCAGGCGTGCGCCCCTACCGCCTTTCCATCAAAATTCCTGCCATGGAAATCCTGCGAGCTGGCTCCCGTCCCTCCAACAAAGGCCCCGAAGACTGGTTCACCGGTGCCGTGCGCATCGACCCGGTCATCCAGACGGGTGCCCCGGCACGCGTCGCCGCGGCCACCGTCACCTTCGAGCCCGGCGCCCGCACCGCCTGGCACACCCACCCGCTGGGCCAGACCCTGCTCGTCACCGCGGGCTGTGGCCGCGTGCAGCGGGAGGGAGGTGCGGTCGAGGAAATCCGCCCCGGCGACGTCGTCTGGTTCCCGCCGGGCGAGAAGCACTGGCACGGAGCCGCGCCGAGCACCGCGATGACCCACATCGCCATTCAGGAGCAGTTGGACGGCAAGGCAGTCGATTGGCTGGAGAAAGTCAGCGAAGAGCAGTATTTTGGCTAGGGTGCCTCCACCGCCAACTGCCCGGCTTGAGGCAATGCCGTTCGAATTTGGAACTTGGCACTTCCTCCTTGGAACTTCCTCCTCTCCGCGTGGCCTCGTTCGTCATTTCCCTCGCCGCGCTGAAGCGCAATACCGCCATCCTTCGCGAAACCGCCGATGCCGCGGGGTGCAAGATCGTGCTCGCGCTGAAGGGCTTCTCCTGTTGGAAAGCCTTTCCCCATTTCCGTGATCAACTCGACGGCTGCTGCGCCTCCGGCCTGTGGGAGGCATTGCTGGCACGCGACTATTTCCAGAAGCACGTGGTGACCTACTCCCCTGGCTATCAGGAGGAGGAAATCCGGCAGCTCTGCGAGTTCACGCATCACCTCGACTTCAACTCGCTGTCGCAGTGGTTCCGCTTCCGCGACATCGTGATGGCGCATCCGCGCTTCCAGAGCGGTGATCTGCTGTGTGGTTTGCGCGTGAACCCGCAGTGCTCGACCGGTGAAACCCCGCTTTACGATCCATGCGTGCCCGGCTCGCGGCTCGGCATCACCGCCGACCAACTCGAAGGCGCGGACTTGACCGGCCTGTCCGGCCTGCACTTCCACACGCTGTGCGAGCAAAACTCGGACGACCTTGAGAAGACGCTCGCCGCAGTCGATGAGAAGTTCGGCCATCTACTACGTTCACCGCAGTTCACCTACCTGAACATGGGCGGCGGCCACTGGATCACCAAGCCCTTCTACGATCGCGAGCGGTTGATCCGTCTCGTCCGCGAGACAAAGGCGAAATACGATGTCGAAGTCTGGCTCGAACCCGGCGAGGCCGCGGCGATCCACACCGGCGTGCTGCGCGCGGAGGTGCTCGATGTCTTCGAGTCCGCAGGCCACAAGCTGGTCATCCTCGATGTCTCGGCCACCGCGCACATGCCAGACGTCCTCGAAATGCCCTACCGGCCCGACGTTTATCTCGCGTCCACTGGGAGCGCAGAATTCATTCCGCCCGAAGCCACGCCACGCCCCGCCGTCACCTTCGAAGGCGAGACCTATCAACTCTCCAGCGAATCCGGCGAGCACCTCTACCGCATCGGCGGCCCCACCTGCCTTGCCGGCGACGTCACCGGCGACTTCGCCTTCCCACGGCCACTCAAGCCCGGCGACACCCTCGTCTTCGACGACATGGCGCACTACACGATGGTGAAGACGACCACCTTCAACGGCGTCCCCCACCCCTCCATCGTCTTCCAGCATGAGGATGGAACCCTGGAGACCATCCGGGAGTTCGGCTACGCGGATTTCCGGGACCGGCTCGCGTAGTTAAGGAGCGTGGACATACTGTCCGCGCAGTGTCGACGGAACGTCGACACTCCTTATGGGTGAAGCCCGGGTGAATTCGCCGTGAACGGGACGAGTGAATTTGACCTCAACCTGTTGGAGGACTCATACCCGACGGGAAGGTTATGTTGCTCCGTCTCGCGTTCATCCTCTTCGCCTCGGCGTTCGTCTCGCTCATCGTCCTCGCGGATCGAGGTCAGATCGGACACATCTGGACGTTCATCGCCATGGTCCCCTTGGGCGACAAGCTCGGTCATCTGGGACTGGTCGGCACGCTGACCGTGCTGCTGAACCTGCAACTGAAGCGCCGTGAGGCCGCCCCTCTCATGCTTGGCAGCTTGATCGTCCTTGCGGGCATGATGCTGGAGGAAGGAAGCCAGTATTTCATCCCCGTCCGGAGCTTCGATGGCTTCGATGCGCTGGCGAACCTGATCGGCGTCCTTTGTGGCGAGGGCTTGGTGCGAATGCTCCCCCGCCGCGTCACGAAACGGGATCGGCCGCGATCGCCACGAGCGGTGGCGGCACCGGCATCCTGCGGCGCGCCTTGAGCAGGAACACCACGGTCGCGATCGCATGCAGGGCGAGCGAGACGTAAAACACCGCCCGGACATTCACCATCGGCAAGCCGGCGACCTCCGCGAACGAGGCATAGCCCGGTAGCACCAGACCGGACATGCCCGCCACCCACATCGGCCAAGTGTCAGGCTGGACCGACATCAGCACGCCAACGGCCGAGATCATCAGCGGCACGATCCACAGTGCGAAGCCGGCAAACAGCGCCACTTTCCAACCACGCCACAACACCAGCGCATGGCTGGCACAGGCTGGCACCACCAGCGACGCGGAAATCCAAAGCATGTCGGCAATCTTGAACTCAACCACCTGCAGTGCCGGGGTTTCACGAAGCAAGGTGCGGACCACGACGCACCACGCAACGGCGGCGAGCAGCGAAAGAAGCACGACCCATGGCAGCGAGTTCCGTCCATCGTTCCACCACGGGGCGCGGACGAGATGCCGGCAACGCGCCCGCGCCTCCGGCGTCGGGACCAGTGTGGCGGTGAGCAACAGATTGATCAGTCCCAGCACCACGGCGAAACCGGAGACCCACAGCACACCGATCAAAGGGATGCCGGCGTCAGATACCTTTCGCATCGAGAGCCGTGAGCTGCCGGTATCGAAGATATCGTCGAGCCCTTGGCCTTGTGAAAAACCGGGCAGCAACTCCCCGCAGGTGAGAGTTAGCATCCACGCGGCAAGCAAGGCCGTTCCGACCTTGCCGAGGAGTTGCGAATCCTGATCATTCCAGCGGCGCACCAGCATCGCCACCAGTGCGGCGAGCGCGGTGACCGTGATGATCCAGTGGTAGCCGGAGACCGCGATTTCCCAGCGGAAGAAATCGACCGGCATCGGGATGGCCTCGCGCGGGTAAAAGCCCTTCGGCTCCAGCACGCCGGGCGTCGCGGACACGATTTCGTAGAGGATCGCCGACTCCGCACCCAGGTGCGAAATCAGGCCGATGCCAAAGCCACTGAAGAATGGCAGCACGAAGTGCAGCAGGATCACCAGCACCTGCGAGATGGTCCCAGCGAGGATCTTCTGGCGGATCAAGCTACCCGCCACCAAGCCAACGGCGTGGTGGAAAAGCGCGGAGGTCGCGAAAAGCAGATACACCTTCCCCATCATCGCCGGGGAGAGCCCGCCGAGCCACGCGCTGGCGATCGCCCACGGGATCAGCAACAGGGCGAGGACGTTCTCTAACAGCGGAAGCCCGAGCAACTGGCCGACGACCTTGTGGCCGGTTGGCAGCGGAGCGAGGCGTTCGGAATCGATCATCCCCTCGTTCGCCTCGCGGGCCACGCCGGTGGCCACGCTAAAGGTTCCTTTCAAGACGACCAGCAAGCCTTGGATCACCAGCACCGCCAACCAACCGGAGAGAAAAGCGTTCGTCCCATGCGACTCTAACAACTTCTGGAAAGCCGGCGAGCCGAGATCGATCTCAACCCGCCCGCCGCCCTGCACATGCAGGTAAACCAGGCTCGAAACAAGCCACGCGAAACCTGCGACCACCTGAGTGATCACCAGCCACACCACGACCCGCCAGAGCCGCAATCGCGAAACCGCGTGGCGGCGGAAGACGGGATTCGCCGGCAGGTTCCAGAGCGAGGGAAAAACCGGTGCGTTCATGACAGGGAGGCTTGGCTGCCGAGGCGGACGACGACTTCCTCGACGCTGGTTTCCACGACATTCATGCCGGTCACACCGAGCCGAGCTTCGCCAAGCGCGGTGAAGAGCGCGGCGCGGGAAAGCTTCGCCTCGTCGAGCCGGAGTTCGATCGATTCGTCATCCAGAAGACGCAGTTCCGCCTTCACGCCGGGAACCTCGCGAAGCCACGCGGCAACCTCGTCGCGGCGGCCGGGAGCGCGGACGATGACCCGCATCTCCGCGTGGCCGAATTTCGCGAGGACCTTGCGGATGGGACCGGCGTCTAACAAACGCCCGCGTTGCAGCAGGCCGATGGACGTGCAGAGATCCTGGATCTCCGCCATGATGTGGGAGCTGAGAATGACGGTGGCACCATTGTCGGCCTGGCGGCGCAGGGCGTTCTTCAGATCGACGCGAGCCAGTGGATCGAGACCGCTGGCCGGTTCGTCGAGGATAAGCAGGCGCGGACGGTGGAGGATCGCCTTGGCCAAGGCGAGGCGCTGGCGCATGCCGAGCGAAAGCTTCGTGCAGATGTCCTTCGCCCGCTCCTGGAGGCCCACCGATTCGAGGCACTCCGTGACACGATTGTCACGCGCCTTGCCACGCAGGCCATAGGACTCGGCGAAGAAGCGCAGGTATTCGATGGCACGCAGGTCGGAGGGCATCGGCGCGAGATCCGGCATGTAGGAAATGGCGGAGCGGACTTCGCGCGGCCGGTCGTGGATTGTTTCCCCACACAATGCCACTTCGCCACGGGTAGGTGGCAGCAGTGTGGCCATCACGCGGAACATTGTGGTCTTGCCCGCACCATTGGGGCCTAACAGACCGAACACTTCGCCGGGCGGGACCCGCAGGTTCACGGCATCCACCGCACGGCGTTCCCCATAGTCCACGCCGAGGCCGGCGATGCGCACCAGATCGGCAGGCTCGCCTGCAAGCGGGTCAATCCACGAGATCATGGGCTGAGGACGCGTTGGACCGCACCCGCCGGTTCGCGCAGCGCGGCGAGACCACGGCGGAAGTCGGACTTGAGCGCGGCGAATTCCCGTTCCGCATAGGAAGCCTTGTGAACCTGCGAAGTACCTGCGGGCTCGATGTCGATGAGCGAGTAACCGCAGATGCCGAGCACCACGGCTGCGGCGGCCGCCGAAACAAAGCCACGGAGGCGATGACGGGAGGATTCGACGCGGACGCTCTCCCCTGCCATGGCAAGGACCTTCTCCCGCAACTCCAAACCGGCAGGCGGCAGCGGTGCCGCGAGCTTTTCCTCCAAGCCCCCGCTCCACGCATCGAGGAAAGCGGCGCAGTCATGGCAATGCTCCGCGTGATCAAGCACGGAGGCAGGAAGTTTGATGCCGTCATCAAGCGCGGCGGAAATGTCGCGTTGAGCGGCTTCGCAAATGGGATTCAGGGTATCCATGGGATCACGAGGTGATGGTGGCAGTAGGGCGCCATTCCTTCGCAAGGCGCTGGCGGGCTCGGAACAGCAGGACTTTCACGTTGGCTTCGCTCTGGTCCATGGTGGCGGCGATTTGCTCGATGCTCTGGTGGCCCTGGACGCGCAGCCACAACGCGGTGGCCTGCGTCTCGGGCAGCAGCTTGAACACCTTTTCCCAAGCATCGCGAGCGGACTCGCGCTCTTCGAGGATGCTTGAGGGATGACTCGATTCGGTGCCGCTGTGACGGTCGGCGACGAACTCCTCGGCCGGCTTGTGGCGGCGGAAGCGGTCCACCGTCTTGCGCCGGGCGATGGTATACAGCCATGCGGTGAACGGGTAGGCCGGATCGAAGTTGGCGATCTTGAGGCAGACTTCGAGAAAGACTTCCTGGCAGATGTCGGAGGCGTCGGGGTCGTTGCCACAGCGCGAGCGGACGTAGCGGTGGACGGAATCGAGATGCCGCCGCACCAGCTCGTTGTAGGCCTCCACCACGCCGGATTTCCAGCGCAGTGCGAGGTCGTTGTCGGTGTCCGCAGTCACGACCGTAGGAGAGTGCGAATCAGCGTTCCTCGATGGCCTTCTTGATCTCCTCGATCAGATCTCCGAGGTGGGCATCGGTCAATTCGATCCGGATCTTGAGCTGCTTGTCTTCGGCCGTGATCTTGACCGGCGGGATCTTTGCGGCGGTCTCCTCATCGGCCGTCAGATCCGCCTTCAATTCTTCCAAGAGCACCTTGGTCGTCTCAGCGAGTTCCTTGCTGTCCAGCCCCGCGCTCAGGTCGAGCGCGATCCCTTCGCCAGCGCTCGATGCGGAGAAACTGAGGTTTGTCGGCAATTCCAGCATGTCAGACTCGATCTCCTCTTCCTCGGCGATGCGGGCGAGATTCACCCAGCCGGAGACCCAGGCGTCGGCCTGCAGCGTCGCAGCCGGTGCGACGGCGGTTCCGGCATTTAGAGGGGGACCGGCGAGGCGCAGCAGCGATTCACCATCGCGCCAAACCAGGAAACTCACGCCCTCTTCCTCGAAGAGAAAGCGCCCTTGACCGTCGGGTTTCGCCTCCCCCTCGATCTTCTTTATGATTTCCCCCATGTCGGCGAGGTCGCGCACCTCGGCGACCCAGTCCTCCTCCGGGGTGGCTTCATTCTCAAAGCCGGCGATGCGGAAGACTGCCTTGTCACCAATGATGGCGGCGGATTCGTCCTTCGAGAAGAGCTCCTTGATCCAGCCGTTCAGCCGCGGGTTTTTCCCTCCGTCGAGGCGTCCTTGGACCTCCCACAGCGGCTTTTGCTCGGCAAAAGCGGCCAGCGGCAGCAGCGCGGCGGCGAGGGTGATGAGCGAATTGCGTTTCATGTTCGGCAGACATCCGAGATCGGCGGGAAAAAGGTTACGCGCCGGGGAAACTTTTTCCGACCCGCCCAGGCGGACCTCGGGAAGCGCCATGGCCCGTCATTTCCCTTTCATTTTCCGGAAAAAGCCTTTTCTTCCCGCGCATGGTTCCGCCCGCCGCCGACAAGGTCGCCAAATCCAAGAAGGAAAACGCGTGGTCTCCCGACCAGTCCGCCGAACTCTATGGCGTGGAGCAGTGGGGGCACGGCTTTTTCGGCGTGAACAAGAAGGGCCATGTGACGGTCAAGCTGCAGGACGACAATGGCGGCTCCGATGTCTCGCTTTTCGAAATCATCGAAGGCCTGCGTGACCGCGGCACCGATCTGCCCGTGCTGCTGCGTTTCCGCGACCTCCTGCACTCGCGCATCCGCGAGCTGAACGAGTCTTTCCGCCAAGCCATCAAGGACACCGGCTACTGCGGCGAATACCGCGGCGTCTATCCGATCAAGGTGAACCAGCAGCGGCAGGTCATCGAGGAGATCTCCGAGTTCGGGAAGCAATACCACTACGGTCTCGAAGCCGGCTCCAAGCCCGAGCTGATCGCCGCGCTGGCCCACATGCATGACACCGAGGCCTACATCGTCTGCAACGGCTACAAGGACGAGGAGTTCATCGACCTCGCCCTCCATGCCCAGAAGATGGGCCTGAAGGTGATGCTGGTGCTCGAGATGCCGACCGAGCTCGACCTCATCCTGGAGCGCTCCCGGAAGCTGGGCGTGCTGCCAAACCTCGGCGTGCGCGTCCGGCTATCCACCCGCGGGTCCGGCCACTGGGCGGAAAGCGCCGGCGACAAGTCGGTCTTCGGCCTGAGCGCCACCCAGGTCATCGACGTGGTGGATCGGCTCAAGGACGCAGGTTACCTCGGCTGCCTGCGCATGCTCCACTACCACCAGGGTAGCCAGATCCCGAACATCGCGGCGATCCGCGAGGGAGCCACCGAAGTGGCGCGGATGTATTGCGACCTGGTCAAGGAGGGCGCGCCGATGGGAGTGCTCGACATCGGCGGCGGCATGGCGGTCGACTACGATGGCTCGCACACCAATTTCCACTCCTCCTGCAACTACTCCATCCTTGAGTACTGCACCGACGTCATCGAGACGATCATGCAGATCTGCGACAAGGCAGGCGTGTCGCACCCGAACCTCATTTCGGAATCCGGCCGCGCCATCGTCGCCTACTACTCGGTGCTCGTCTTCAACGTGCTGGACGTTTCCACCGTGCAGACCACGGAGAAGGCTCCGCCCGTGCCGGAACAGGCGCCACAGAACCTCTTCAACCTGATTGCGGTCAACAAGGACCTCAGCAAGCGCAACCTCCAGGAGTGCTTCAACGATGCGGTCTATTACCGCGACCAGGTCCGCGCCCAGTTCTTCTACGGTGCCGCCACCCTGCGTGAGCGCGGCATCGCAGAGGCGTGGTTCTGGCACATCATGACCCGCATTTCCAAGCTCATCCTGGAGCTGGAAATCGTCCCGGAGGACCTGCGCGAACTTTCCGACACGCTGGTCGATTTCTACTACTGCAATTTCAGCTTGTTCCAGAGCTTGCCGGACTCGTGGGCGATCAAGCAGCTCTTCCCGGTGCTCCCGATCCACCGCCTCGACGAGCGGCCGCGCCAGCGTGGCGTGATCGCCGACATCACCTGTGACTGCGACGGCAAGATCGACCGATTCATCGACCGCGAGGACGAAAAGAAGGTGCTGCCGCTCCACGACATCAAGCCGGGCGAGCCCTACTACATTGCGACTTTCCTCGTCGGAGCCTATCAGGAGACGCTGGGCGACCTGCACAACCTGCTGGGCGACACCAACGTCGTCGGCGTCCATCTTGAAGACGGCAAGCCGGTCTATACCCACGAGGTCGAGGGCGACACCGTGGCGGACGTGCTCTCCTACGTGGAATACGACCCTAAGGAACTCGTCGGCCGCTTCCGCGCCTTCGCCGAGAAAGCCGTGGCTCAAGGCCGCATTTCGCCGAAAGAGCGCCGGGAAGTGCTGGACCTCTATCGGACCGGCTTGGCGGGCTACACCTACTTCGAAGACTGAGCGAGCGCTTGCTCGTTGCGGAAGCGGCGGCTAACACCCTTGCATGCTGCCATCGATTGAAGCCCTGCTGGTGCTCCAGGACCGCGACCGCCGCCTGCGGACGCTTGCCGAGGACCTCGCCAAAATCCCCAAGGACGAGGCCCGCGCCAAGGACCGGCTCGCCGGCGACACCGCCGCCGTGGCCAAGGCCAAGGAGGCCCTGATGGCCAACGAAGTGGAGATCAAGAAGGTGGAACTCGACGTCGGGACCCGCAAGACGACCATCAACCGCCTCAAGGTACAGCAGTTCGAAACTCGCAAGAACGACGAGTTCACCGCCTTGGGGAATGAAATCGTCCGCTATGAGAAGGAGGTCGATGGCCTTGAAACCAAGGAGCTCGAATTCATGGAGCGTGCCGATGCGTTGCGCGCCACCCTTAACCAAGCGGAAGCCGCGTTGGCAAAGACCCAGCAACTGGTGAACGAGGACCTGGCCGCTTTCGCCGACCGGAAGAAGCGCCTCGAAGCGGACCAGTCGGAGGTGCAAGCCGAGCGCGACCGACTCGCCGCCGACGCCCCTCCCGACCAACTCCCGCTTTACGAGCGTCTGCTCAAGATCAAGAACGGCGTCGCCATCGTGCCCGTCGATGCCGGCAAATGCAGCGGCTGCCACATCAAGCTGGTCGCCTCCACGCTGGTGAAGGTGAAGTCAGGCACCGAAGGCGTGCAGTGCGAAAGCTGCGGACGCCTGCTCTACGAGGGCGAGTGAATCAGTTCGCGCCCGCGCCGGAGTAGAACATCTTGCGGCGCTCCTCGATCACCACCAGCCAGTTCATCATCGTCACCGGCGGAAGCTCCGCCGGGTGCGTGATGGGGCGGAGATTGACATCGATGTTCGCGGCCGCCGCGTTGGCTTCGCTGGCCATCTTGAAGTCGAGCAAGTGGACGGGATTGGTCCCCGAGCCATCATCGCCCTTGAGATGGCCCATCTGGCCGGCGACCTCCACCTTGAGCGGGTCGAAATCCGTGCCGTAGCGTTTTTCCGGGGCAAACAACGAGGCCGGCGGATAGAATGGCGTCGGCAGCCCGGAGCCTGCCGGCGGCGGGGTCGAAACCACGTTGAAATCGTCCCCGATGTAGAGTCGCAGGTTGGTGACCAGCGAGAAGCCCTTGGTGAAGGGGGTGAGATCGTCGCATTCGGTCATCAGCACCCCGTAGTCGTTGTTCGTGCAGGGAATGCTCGGCTTGTAGGCCGGCATGTTGATGCCCGTCGTGGTGTAGTCCACATTGATGGCCAGCGAGTGGTTCACGTCCAGGCCATCCGCCCCGAGGGACGTGAGGAACGCCTTGAATCGCTCGGGATAAACCGCGATACACGGTTTCGTGCCCTGCAGCATCTTCACTTCGAAGGGATAGGTCGGCCGGAAGTAGCCGTACTTCAGGGTTCCCACGACCGGGTCGGTGAAGGTCGCGTTGTTGAACGTGATGTTTCCGGTAACGCCGGTCTTGTAGACATAGGAACTGTTGGTGCCATAGGCGACGTCCACCAACTGGGTGCCGAAATTGTAGGTCTGCCCCTCGTCGGCGACCTTGATGTAACCCGTTGGCAGACCGGGTGCAGGCCCTGCGGTGAGCGGAACGTTGAGCGTCACGCGGGCTCCGGCCTTCATGTACTCGAAGCGCAACTCCGTGGGCGTGCGGTTGGTGGAGCTCACCACCGACTTGATGTCGAGGCGCATCGCGCATTGCAGCGCACCGACCGAGTAGTTGTTCCAGGTGGTCGGGGAGAGAACACTGGTTTCATTGGTGTGGGCAAAGCGGTCGAAGTAGTCCGCCCCACGGTTGATCGAAACGAAGGCGGCCCGGCCGGATTCCGACGCCAGCGCCACCGGCATGTAGGCTCCGGTGGTCACTTCATACTTCTCGCGGACGCCCGGCGTCAGCGGGTTGCCGTCGATCGCATTTGCTCCCACGGTCACGTCGCTGCCCAGCGCCAGCCCGCGGCGTGCCATGAGCCGGTCCACGTGCATGCCGCTATCCACCTGGGCACGCGTCGCATAGATCCCGCCCTGGATGTTGGCGTGCTGCCAAGGCGTGCCGTCGGCGTGGGTGCCGATCTTAGTGAAGGCCTCGGCGGAAATGGCCAGCTGCGAGGGAATTTCGTAAATTGACAGGATGAAGTCCCGCTCGCCGACCTGGCTGTCGCCCCGGGCGTAGCTCTTGAGCAAGCCCCCGTGCTCGCCGAGGTGCATGCTGAAGGCCCACCAGTTCCGCTTCGCCACGAAAAGTTGGCCCGGCGAGCAGTAGCCGAAGCGGATCTCCGGATAGGGCACCCTGTTGTAGAGCGGATAGGTGGACACAGGGAGCGGCAGGCTGCTCTGTGCCAAGGTCCGGTACTCCTTGGTGGTGCTGATGATCGGATAGACCGGATCGCGACTGGTGACGTTGCTGTTCGACGTCTCCAAAGGGGCCGGGAAACCGGTCCCAAGGGATCGCCCGATGCCAGCGGAAACGAAGCCGGTCTCAGGGTCGATCGCGTCAAAGACTTGCTCGATGTTCGAGGCCTTGACCACGTTGCCATTGGCATCCTTCAGGTCGTCGGTCTGAACGGCCACGTCGCCGGAATTGGCCACGACCGCCTTGGAGCCACCGATCTGGGTGGCAAGGGCCGATGAAATCGACGACCTCGCCCCGGCTTGGTCCAGGGCATCCGAAAAGATGTTCTTCCAGCGCAGCGAATCGCGCACGGCGCCGGAGGTATTGGAACCGGACTGCATGGCCCGCATCGCCCGGTTGGGGACGATGTTCACGATTCCCCGCAGAATGGCGTCTTCCTTCTCCTGGTAGTCCACCCGGAGTTGAGTCTCCTTCTGGATGGTCTGCGAGGCCCCGGCGTACTTGTAGGCGCTCAGGGTCATCACGGTCAGCATCGAGCCCACCGACAGGACCATGATGTAGGAGATATATCCCCGGCTGGCGGGACGGGATGGAAATTGCGATTTCATAGCTGCATTGCTCCTGAGTAGATCACTTCTTCACCGTTGGGACCGCTCACGCGAACCCGCAGGATCCCCTGCTCGATCGAAAAGCGGACATTGGTCGGCCTCTTGGAAAGGGACCATGACGGACTGCCCAGCACGCCCGATGTATTCACCATGCGGTAGTAGAGCCCGCTACCCGTTCCCGGGTTCTCAAAGGAAAGCACCGAGGCGCGGAAGGTGCCGTTCGGCTCCTTGAAACGGAGCATGATGACAGGAGCGTTCTCCATCACCTGCGCCCGTCCGGCCACGAGATCCTCGACGCTCGCGTAAAGCCGGTAGCTGTCGGCGTTCCCGACGACCTTGACGAGGTAGTTGTTCAGCATCGGAGCCTCCGTCACCAGGAAGCTCTGGGCGCGGAAGATCCTGAGAAACGCCAGTTGCTGGTTCACCAGCGACATCACCAGCGCCGAGATGACGATCCCGACGCTCATGGCCAGCGTCAGCTCAATCAAGGTGTACCCGCGACCGCGGGATTTCCGGATCGTGGTTTTCATTGCGAGCGAATGACGGTGCGGGATTTGAGATAGGTGCGTCCGCCCAGTTCGTAGCGGATGATGCTCTGGAAGCGCCAAACCTCCATGCCGGAAGGATTCGTCACCGTGGTGCCGGAGCCACCCTTGGCAGGCAGGTTGTTAGAGTCAGGGAAGCGCGTCCGGCTGACCGTGCCCGTGATCGGTTGACCTCCCGGCAGTCTGCCCAGCACCACCGAACTCGCCGCGACGCTCGGCTGCGCCGGCCACAGCGACTGTGAGCCGGTCAACTCGGCGAAGGGCAAGCGCTGCGCCGACGCCTTCTCGAAGGTCAGGTAGGCATCCGTGATCGACTGTTGCAGGGTCCATTGACGCGGTGCCGTCACATTGAGCGACAGCTTCAGCAACGTCAGCCCGAGTATCCCCAGCAGGGTCATCGAAATCGCCGCCTCCACCAGCATGGATCCACTCTTCAAGCCTGCGGGCTTGCGACGACGCCGGAAAAAAGGGAAACCGCGGGCATGCGAGCATTCGTCCGTTGCCTTGTGATCGCCGTGCTCGGGTGGGCCCGCTTGCACGCCCAAGCGGTGCTTGAGCCGCCATTTGGCCTGCGCTGGGGAGATACTCCGGAAAAATTGATTGATTGGGCTTCCCGACATTCCCTGGACGTTAACATTTCGCTTCCCGGAGATCAACCCGCGCTTCGGGTCGTGCGAATTTCCCCGCGCCAAGGCAATCTTCCGGGAGCGGCAGCCCAAGCCCTCGAGGGGCGTTTCCACGGTGGCCGGCTGTTTGAGGTCACCGTCCACTACCGCGATCCGGCGGCGAATGCGGATGAGATGGAGACCCGTTTCAACAAGCTGAAGAAGGAGCTTACCGGGGAATACGGAGCGCTCTCGGCCAACCGGCAGGACCGCACCATCAAGGACCAGTTCGCCACCCGCACGCTCTCCTTCCACCGTGAACCGGTGAAAGGCCTGTTCCTGCTGCTGGCCTACACCGAGATCGAGGATCAACTCAGGAAGACCCGCGAGGCGACGTTCTCCCTCCTCTACCGGAACGACAATCTCAGGCAGGATCTCGAAAAGCTCGCCGCTCCCGCCGGGCAGAATACCGGCGGGAACGGGAAGTGAAGGAAGAAGCGGAAGGGCCATGGCGACTATGGACTTTGCCCGCGGGGCGGAGTTGAAAGCTTCAGTCGATCGTAGTGACCGAGCCGTTCATCTGGATGATCCGGTCAAGCGTGAAGGTCACGTGAGCGAGACGGTCCAAGCCGAAGGGCGTCTTGGTGACGATCTCCATGGTCCATTGACCGTCTGCCTCGAACACATCGTCGTAGTCCGACACCGCGAGGATTCGGCTTTGCGGCACGGTGTCGTTGATCACGATCGAGGAGCCGGGAACGATCTTACCCGTGGTGCCGAGCTGCGGCGCTCCCTTGTAGACCTGGGCGTAGGTATGGCTGTCCGGATACAGGTCGTTGAGCGTGATGGTCAACGCGGGGACCTTGAAGCGAATGAGCTGGTTGTTGGTGATCCCCGCCAGACCACCGTCGGCCACCGGCCAGATCTGGATCAACTGTGCTCCGAGCTGGGCCGCCGGTGCGGAGTAGGTCAGGCCGCTTTCGGAGTCGACCCGGTTGTCGGGCAGCGAGAAGACCGAGAAACGTTCCTCGCCCCGCACTTTCGCACGGTTGGCTCCGGGCACCGAATTGATCGCGAAGGTCAGGGTATTGGAGCCGTTCGCCTCGATGTAGTTCTGGGACAGCATCGTTGCCAAGGAACGGTCGATTCCCATCCCCGTGCCGGCAGCACCGTAAGACTGCACGTGACGTAGGAAGTTGACCTTCTTCGAGGCATCCGGATCAGCGACTCCGCTCAGCAACCCCGAGACGGTCACATCCACGAAGAACGGACGGTCGGCGCGAGTACGGGGAACGGTGTCGTAGGGATCTTCCGAACGGATCACCACGCCGCCAATCGGCACGTAGGATCCCACATAGCGGGAATCCAGCATGTGCGCGGCCGCCGTGACCGTATTGACCGACCAGAGCTCGAATCGTGCACCGCCCGGATTGATCGCGAGCGCCGACTGGGTTTCACCGAGGGCAGCCACGGTCATGTCCCATTCAACTCCGGACGGGAGCTGCTTCTGGCGGATGAAGTTGGTGTAACCGCCGTTCGTCTGTGCCTGCGACCAGGTGATGGACGCCAGGAAGGAAGCGAGGAGGATTCCGAGGGATTTCATGGCTTCTTGAGATTCGCGGTTTCGACGGGAGCTTTGAGGGGCAGCACGGAGATCGGGCCGCCTTGAAAGGTGGCGACCACGACGTTCCTGCTCTTTTGAATTCGGGTGACGAGTTCTTCGGCGAGGGGCTGGTTCCCCTCGGCCTGCGCACGGCTGACTTCGACGGTGGTGATCCATCCTCGGTTGGAAGGGTAGAATTCCGCCCAGGTCTGGACTCTGGATCCTGGCAGCAGCTTGATGCGGTCCGCCATCGCCGCGGGGATGTGCAGGATCGCGCGCTTGGGGACGATCGTCGCATATCCTGAGAAGGACATGAAGTCGGACCGGCTGACCAGGTTCTCCGGCTCTGCCTTGGTTGGGTCTTCCCCTTCAACCGGCTTGAAGTCCGACAACGGGCCCTTGTTGTTAGCCACGCGAAGCTTTTGCGAAAGCTCATCGTGGGTGGCGACATCGCGCATGGCGGCTTCCTCGGCCATCGCCGGACTGGCGACGAGCAAGCAAGCGGCTGCGCGGACAATGATGAAAGTGACGACGGTTTTCATGGCATTCCGATGGTCGGGTTTCAGCGCATTTCGTCGTCGTAGCCACCCGAAGGATCCACTGCTCCGTTCGGGCCGCCACTGCCTTGGCCGGGGTTCGACGAATCCACTCCGTCGAGGTTGTTGCCATGGCCGTTGTTAGGATGCTTGCGGCTCAGGCTGACCAGCACCACTTGGTCCTGATAGTCGAAGCACGGTGAGCTGTGGCTGGTTTGAGCAAGTTCCATCACCAGCAGCACGCTCAGCGGGCCGATCTTCACCTTGAAGGAGGAGTCGACGTAGGGCTTGAGATAGCTGGCCATCGCGGCCTGTCCATTGAACTTGGTGCTGGCCGGATAGGTATCTCCGTTGACCAGTGCGACCACCTGGAGATTGCCACTCCGGGTGGTGTAGAAGGGAGACCACGCGCCATTGACGAGGAAGCGACCACCGAAGTCGACGGTCTGACCCGCGCGGACCTTCTTGATGAAGAGCTTCTGTGAGGAGTTCACATTGCTCTGCGTTCCGTAGAACAGCTGGTCGTAGAGCGATCCATTGACGCTTACCCGGAGATCGGTGGGCGGCTTGGTGGCGTTGGGATTGCGACAATCCGTCGGACCACTGCCGACGATCTGGACTGTCACGTAGCAATCGGTGGTCGGAATGATGGTTCCGGGCGGATTCACCACGGCCAGCTCTTCAGCCCCATCGCCACCGCCGTTACCGTTGCCGTTGCCATTGCCGCCGCCACCGGTCTGGCCACTGCCGACGCGGGCCGGATGCATGATCGACCAGGTGAGAGTCGGCTTGGTACCGGTCTGCACCATGGTCGGGAAGGCGGTCATCACACCGACCGGACTCAACGGGTCGGCGGTGGTGGTCTGTGCCTGGGCGGCACCGGAGACAAATGCGCACGTGGCGAGAGAAGCTGCCGCAAGGGCTGCCAGTCGGCTGGTTTTCATGGCTGGTTTGGGTGAACAATGGACAACCTCTTCCGGTCTCCTTGTTCCGCGGCCTCGGGAAAGGCGTTGGGGAGAGGGACCCGGCGAGGGTGCCGGACACGGGACGGCCACATAAATGGAGCCGGACCGTGCCCGCTCGGGACAGAGTCCCTCGCCGGGTCTCCGGGGAAGCGATCGGGAACATCGCCTCTCCGGACAGAATCAGTTTATGTAAGGGCGACGAGGTGACTCGTCTCGGGTGTGTGTCGGGTGTGGGAGAACAGCAATCGTCAGACTGCGGTCGGAAACCTTTCTCAGCGCTGCGGGAGGCCATCCTCCCAGCCGGCCCAAGGGCCGTGCGGGACATCGCGGGATTCGACGAAACGCCATTGGACGCGCTCGCCGCTTCGGAAGCCGAGGAAATCGCGGACGGCCGGGCTCAGGTCGATGCCCGCGCTTTGGTTGCGGTTGCCTCGCGGATCCTCGTTGCCAAAAACATACTGCCAGTGGTCCACCTCGAAGGGGCCCACATCTTCCCATTGGGCGTAGCAAACCTTGCCCTTGTAGTGAATGGCAAGCCAGCGGCCCTTGCAGACGGAGATGCCGTCGCCGCGATAGTCGCGCCAGAACCACGGAATGACTTCGGAGGCTTCCGGGCGATGCCCGCCACCCTTGGCGACATCATTGTAAGGCAGCGCGATATAGAAAGGATTCAGCTTGGGTACGAAGCTGGCCGGCGAATAGCCATTGCGGCGATCGGGGTCGTCGTAGCCGCCGAAGTTCTCCTGCCAGTTCATGTCCCAGGAGCTCATCGTGTTGGGAACCGGGTTGTTCTCGGTCGGCTGCTCGCCGATCCAGAACACCGTGCCAACCACATTGCCACGCCAGCCGCGGAAATTGCGGAAACCGGCATCCGGCTTTTCGATGACCAAGCGGGCCTTGTCCGGCACACTGAAGGGATTGCTCAGACCCGGCAGGGCTTCACGGCGATTTTCCAAAAGCTCGCCATGCACCGCTTCCAAGCGGTCCCTGAGAAGCGACGCGCCCTCCACCACCGGCAACAGGGCCGGCGCAAACGCAAGGAGGAGGAACAAGCGTGGCTTCATGAGTGTTTTTCCAAAAACTCTCGAACCCATCAGGGGCTCTTCGCCGCGCATTATGAATGATTAGGAAACCTGAACAAGAAATTTCTAGGGAAATTTTGAACAGATTGAAATCCAGTTTGTCTCAGGAACTTTCACCGTCGCAAATTCCGTGATCGCGTTAGATGGCTCCACTTCCAAAAGCTGAAAAATGCCCGCCATTGCTAGGCTAGCGCCGACCCCAACGTCATTCCCCCGCCCTGCTTGAGGAGCGTTGGCGGGGAAATGACGCGGAACGATCGAACTCATGGACTCCGTCAGAAAAGCAGGATGGAAGTCCCCAAACAATGAAATTTTCAGGTATTTTGAATAACTGGGAACCCAAAGATAAATCGGGGCCAAATTTCAAAAACCTCCGGATTTCACCCCGGAAAAGCGCCTCTCAAGCTCGCGCATCGAAAATTCGCTGAGCGTAGGCCGCCCGTCCGGGGCACAGTACGGGAGATCGCAGCGGAAAAGCACCTCGAGCAAGCGCAAGGCCTCCTGTGGTCGGGGCGACTCGGCCAACGCCGCCCGGCGGGCGAGCAATTTGGCGAGGTGATCGAACGCCACCCGGCTGCCGGGAAGCTGGCCGCCAGCGAGTTCGTCCATCAGGCCTGTCAAGAAGGAGCGGACGTCGGCGAGCTTGAGGAAATCCGGCAACGAACCGACCCGCAAGGTGCCGGAGCCGAAATCTTCCAGCTCGATGCCGGCCTTGGCGAATTCGTCGCGGTGGCGAATCGCCAGCTCGCACTCGCGGGGACCGGGCTCCAGCAGCACCGGCACCAGCAGCGTCTGGCTTTCCACGCCGCGGCCATCCGCATCGTGCAGCCAGCGCTCGTAGAGGATGCGTTCCCGCGCGGCACGGGGGTCGAGCAGGACCAAGCCATCCTCGGATTCCAGGAGGGCGAAGCGCTCGTGAAGCGTGCCCACGTAACGAAACGGCAGCGCTTTCTGCTCCGGCTCCGGGATGACCACGGGTGCCGGAGCGGCGATGGTTTCGAAAATCCGCTGGACCGGCAAGGTTGCAGGCCATTCGCGTGGCGCACTCCTCGCTGGAGACGGGCCCTGAGTCGGGCCGGGCGAGCTGTGGCGGACCGGCAGCTCATCCGCCGGCCGGACGGGAGGGCCCGACGCCACCTTGAACACTGGGCGCTTGGCCGCCTCGGCCTTGGCCAAACCTTCGCGGACCGCCTCGGCCAGCACGTCGCGCAACTCGTGTGGCCGGTGCAGGCGGATTTCCCGTTTCGCGGGGTGGACGTTTACATCCACCAGCGACGGCTCGATATCGATCCACATCCAAGCGGCCGGATGCAGCCCATCGGCCAAGGCACCGCGAAACCCCTCGGCCAGACCACGGGAAATCGCCGAGTCTTCCACCGGCCGCCCATTGAGGAAAACGCACTGGTGGCGGCGGCCCCGGCGCGCATGGGCGGCTGGCAGGACAAAGCCTTCCACCGACACACCGTTGCCGTGGGTGAGCGGCAGCACGATCAATTCCTTCCCCAGTTCGGTCCCGGTCATCCAGCGCACGCGATCGAGCCGCGACATGCCCCCCGGGAGGTCGAAAACCTCGCGCTCGTCCTTCCGAAACCGGAATCGCACTCCGGCGGCAGCAAGCGCATGCATCCGGAGCTGGTGCTCCACATGGGCCGACTCGGTGGTCTCCGCTCTGAGGAATTTCCGCCGGGCCGGCACGTTGAAAAAGAGATCCTTCACCTCGACGGTGGTCCCGGGGGCGCAGCCCGCTTCCCGGACGTCGCGCATTACTCCCCCTTCGACGGCGATCTCCGTCCCCGCCACCGCCTGGGGTTCGCGGGTGATCAGCCGGAACCGGGACACGCTGGCAATGCTGGGCACTGCCTCACCGCGAAAACCGAGCGTGCGAATGGATGCGAGCCCCGCAGAATCGACAAGCTTGCTGGTCGCGTGGCGCTCCAGGCTGAGGAGGGCGTCATCGCGCGACATGCCCGAGCCATCGTCGATCACCCGCAGCAGCGCGGCCCCGCCACGGCGGATTTCCACCAGGATCTCCCCCGCCCCGGCGTCCAGGCTGTTCTCGACCAATTCCTTGATCGCACTGGCCGGCCGCTCGACCACCTCCCCCGCCGCCACTTGGCTGGCGAGGATCTCAGGCAGGATGCGGATGCGAGGCACGGGGCAAGGGTGGGGTCCCGCGGAAAAAGTTCCAGTCTTGTGTCTTGCGTCTTCAACACTTGCGTCTTGTCTTTCCTGCAGATGATCACGGTGACCGACAAGGCAGCGGGCGAGTTGCGGGCATTGCTGGAACGCAAGGGCGCAACGCCGGAAACCGGGCTGCGCCTCGCGGTCCGCAAGGGCGGCTGCGCGGGCTGGCAGTATGTCATGGAGATCGCCCCGGCTGAGGACGGCGACACCATCGTGGAGGTTCCCGGTGCGCGGGTGATCGTAGCCGCCGACAGCGCCGGCAAGCTGGATGGCTGCCGGATCGACTACTGCGACGATCTCAACGACGCCGGCTTCCGCATCGATAATCCGAATGCCGCCCGCTCGTGCGGCTGCGGCACCTCGTTCGAGACTGCCAACGAGCCGACGCCCGAGCCGGAGGAGTGCCGCTGATGCCGCGCGACAAGCAGCCGCCGCCGAAGAAAAAGCGCCCCCCGGCCTATTACTGGTGGGCCTTGGCGAACGTGGTGGCGCTGTGCCTGGCAGTGGTGAGCTGGCTGGCGTGCTTGCATGTCTTCCAGCACCCGGAAATCCCGCGGAACTACGGGTGGCTGAAGAAGCTCAAGCGCGTCGAGCCGCCGACTGACATCAAGCCGATGGAGGCCCCGCCGGGCGAATCCGCCGACCCGCGAGCCTTCTACCGCCGCTATGTCGGACTCACCGACGACGAACTCAGCACCTTCAACGCGGCGCTGATGCGGAACTACCTCCTCAATCTCAAGGAGCCCAAGCTGATCCAATACGCCGAGGGGGACTATCAGGTGCAGCAAGTCCGCAAGCTCGGCCCGGGCGATCTGTTCCACCCCGGCTTCGCCGTGCGGGCACAGGCGATGGTCGCGCCGGACGAATTCACCCAGCCCGCGCCGTGGCCGGTCGTGCTGGAATACCTCTTCCCGACCGACAACGAGCAGGCGGCCGACTGGATCTTGCCGGGAGGCCAGTTGACCGTCTCCAAGTTCCCGAACTGCGCCATGCTCCTGCACGCCGCAAAGATCGTGGGCGAAGACACGCCAGTCATGGTCCTGACCGTGGTGCCAATCGCGTTCGGCGATTTCCAAGCAGGCAAGGACCAGAAGTTCACGCTCAAGGCCCCGACGGAATTGAATCCGGCGGGGGAGCTGCCGGTGTTCAAGGTGGAAAAGGAAGAGTAGTTGGGAAGGTCCCCTTCCAAACGTTGGAATCGTTGTCGCTCACCATAAGTCACATCGAGATTCGCTGGGGCTCAACCATCTTCATTTTTCCAGAATTTACCATCAATCTCAAGTTTGACCTGTTTGGCATCTGGTTGATACAGCATCACCGTACCCACCAGAGGCGTCATGATTGCGGTGTCATAGCTGGGGGATCCGCTGAAATACGGCATCGCTTCCTTCGCAAAGGAAACAATGACGACGTCGCCCTCCACACGCACCCCGCGATAGTAATAGATCAGGTCCTTCCGATCTTTCCTACCTCCGATGTAGGCCTGTTCGGCACCCTTGTCGGCAGCTTGATCTGCAAGCGAAAATAGCGCGGGTAAAATCGCGTCCAAACTCGCGAAATTCCCGGGAATCGTTGTTTCAACCCGGGCTCCCGCCCGGGTGAGAATCACTCGGCTATCACCTCTGGCTTGCGCGCCGGTGAATATCAAAGAAATCAAAAGGAGGGCCAGCATCCTCGCCTCATGGCCCTTAAGCACCAAAGTGAATTTCATCTTATTTGACTATCGGGACTGTTCCGCGCTCATTTCTCAAACTGGATCTCAAAAACGCCGAGCCTCTGAAAGTGGCGGGGGTCATTTCCCAATTCCACACTCCCTTGATGATAGGCAATCGGGCTCGCGCCTGACAGCGAAATATATCCATCTTTAGTTATTCCATCGAGATGAACAGCCAACCCCTTGGGCAACTCAGGGGTTTTGAGTTCATAGGCAATATCGAGATTACTTACATTAAACAAATAGATTCTAGCACCATGAGGAGCGGGAATGGTCATCTCCCGTTGCACACCTTCATACGGGTTAGGGTAGCCCCTGTAATTGATTTCTTGAACACCGATAATCCACTCATCACCCAACCACCTCCAATGAATATCATCCGCACTGTAATCAGTGCTTTTCGGATCGCCCGTCGGATCAACATTGATATGCCTTGGAAGTCTCCGGACCAGTTTCCCATCTGCCGAAAACAAATCATACCAAACTGAACTTGTAGTTAAATTCATTGTTCGCTTGCCATTCCAGAACTTTCCATCCCGGCCACTTACATCATCCACCCCTTCGAAAACAATATTCCCCTTGGGAGTGAGATTGAGGATTCTGGTAGGGGTTGCATTTCTACTCGTCAATAACCCACCATCAGCCCCCTTCTTCCCCTTGGCCGGAACGAGGCCAGCAGGTGAGCCGGCATCATCCTCCAGGCTGCTTGCGGGAGTCACTTTCTCCGGTGAACCGGCGACTTCCGGCATTTCCCCGGCATTCGCCACCAGCGTCCAACTGAAGACACCCACCACCAGCCTTCGAATCTTCATGGCATGAAGGTTACATTTCCGCTCATCCGCGGAACACGCGAATTCGTACCGGTTACGACACACCATCCAACATGCCGGTCCGGTCCTGGTGTCGTCTCCTGCGACCTGGGGTCTTCCACGGACTCTTGGTCCATGGCCCTGGCGCATGCGTTCGGCGGTAAGATGCCGCAGCCGCGGCTCACTTCCTCTTCACCAGCAGCGAGCTGCCGGTCATTTCCTTCGGTTGGGGAAGGCCCAGCATGTCGAGCAGCGTCGGTGCGACGTCCGCCAGGATGCCGTCCTTCACTTCGTACTTCGCAGCATCGGCGGCGACGTAAATGAGATGCACGAGGTTGGTCGTGTGCGCGGTGTTCGGTGAGCCATCCGCGTTGATCATGAACTCGCAGTTCCCGTGGTCGGCGGTGAGCAGCAGCTTGCCGCCGAGCTTGAGCGTCTCCTCGACGATCGCCTTTACGTCGGCGTCGATGATTTCGCAGGCCTTGATCGCGGCCTCGACCACGCCGGTATGACCGACCATGTCGGGATTGGCAAAGTTGAGGATGACCAGATCGTAGTTCTTGAGCTGCTCGAGCACCGTGGCAGTGACCTTGCTCGCGCTCATCTCCGGCTTGAGGTCGTAGGTGGCCACGTCCTTCGGCGAAGGAATGATGTAGCGGTCCTCGTCCTTGTTCGGCTTCTCGATGCCGCCGTTAAAGAAGTAGGTCACGTGCGGATACTTCTCCGTCTCGGCGATCCGCATCTGGTTCTTCTTCGCCTTCGCGACGGTCTCGCCGAGGCCCATCTTGAGCTTGTCCGGGCCGAAGATGACGTCGCACTTATAGTTCGCGTCGTACTGGGTCAGGGTCACGTAGTGGACCTTCGGGCGACGGCCGGCCTTGAAGGGCTTGAAGGTGCCCTCGGTGAGGAAGGCATCGGAAAGCTGGCGCACCCGGTCAGCGCGGAAATTGAAGAACAGGACGACATCCCCGTCCCGGATGAGCTTCTTGCCCGGCGTGACGAAGACCATCGGCAACAGGAACTCGTCGGTCTTCTCGTCGCCGTATGCCTCGGCTATCGCCTCGGAGGCGAGCACGTCCTTGGCCTCGCCGATGCCGTGGACAATCGCGTCCCATGCCAGCTTGGTGCGCTCCCAGCGCTTGTCGCGATCCATCGCGTAGTAGCGGCCGGTCACGGTGGCGATCCGGGCACCGTACTTCGCGATCTCGTCCTCGACCTTGGAAACGTAGCCGGCACCTCCGGTGGGAGAAGTGTCGCGGCCGTCGGTGATCGCATGGACCATGATGTCATCGACGCCGGCTTCCTTGGCCATCGCGACCATCGCGCAAAGATGATCCTGGTGGGAATGGACACCGCCGTCGGAAAGCAGGCCGAGGAAATGCAGGCGCTTCCCTTTCGCCGCTGCGAGCGCCTTCTTGAAGGTCTTGTTCTTGGCCAGCGTGCCTTCCTCGATCGCCTTGTTGATACGGGTCAGATCCTGATAAACGACTCGTCCGGCGCCAAGGTTGAGGTGGCCGACTTCCGAATTGCCCATTTGGCCGTCAGGCAGGCCCACATCGAGGCCGGAGGCGCTGAGGAAGCCCTTGGGATACTCTTCCAGGATCACGTCGTGGAACGGGGTCTTGGCGAGCAGCGTCGCGTTGCCGTCTTTTTTCGCCGTCTTCTTCCCCCCGGGGTTCACACCCCAGCCGTCGCGAATGATGAGCACCACCGGTTTCTTGGCCATGACGGGCCGCGTTTAACGGCCTGACGGCCCAGCGTCCAGCGGGGATTCCGCACGCCTCCGTCGGAATCCGGAAACGGCGCCCGGCTCGCGCGGCCCGTAGGGAAATCAAGCCATTTCTGCGTTCCCGCCCGGGGTCTTTTCGCTGGCCACGGGGCAGGCGGAGTGATTGGAAATGCGGCGCGGGCGATCCGCGCCGCAACGATGAACAGTCCTTCCGACGGCCACGCCGTCCGCCAGCCCACGCTCCCCGCTGCCACGCTTGCGGCCCTTGGCATTGTTTTCGGCGACATTGGCACCAGCCCGCTCTACGCCTTCCGCGAGTGCTTTGCTCCCCACGGCATCGATCCGACGCCGATGACCGCGACCAATCTGGTCGGCGCCGCCTCGCTGATCGTCTGGGCGCTGATTCTGGTGGTGTCGATCAAGTATGTGCTGATCATCCTCAAGCTCGATAACCGCGGCGAGGGCGGGATCCTGGCATTGTCCGCCCTGATCCGCTCGGCCGCACGTCGGCTAGGAGGAAAGGACCGGAAGTCGGTCCTCCTACTCGGCCTGGCGGGCTCGTCGCTGATTTACGCGGACGGGATGATCACCCCTTCGATTTCGGTGCTCAGCG
Source organism: Luteolibacter arcticus (assembly GCF_025950235.1). Taxonomy (NCBI): domain Bacteria; kingdom Pseudomonadati; phylum Verrucomicrobiota; class Verrucomicrobiia; order Verrucomicrobiales; family Verrucomicrobiaceae; genus Neoluteolibacter; species Neoluteolibacter arcticus. The sequence continues at coordinate 890,845 of NZ_JAPDDT010000001.1, forward strand.
CCGTGGAAGGCCTTTCCGTCAGTGCGCCGCTGCTTGCGCACTACGTGGTTCCGCTCGCGGTCGGGATTCTGATCGCGATGTTCGCCATCCAGCGTCATGGCACGGGCAAGGTCGGCATTCTGTTCGGTCCCATCGTTCTCACCTGGTTCGTCACCCTCGGGGTCCTTGGACTTCGCGGAATCATCCAGCATCCGGAAGTCCTCGGAGCCCTGAGCCCGGCGGCGGGCATCATGTTCCTCGTTCACGAGTGGCACCACGCCTTCCCGTTGCTCGCAGCCGTCTTCCTCGCCGTCACCGGTGGGGAGGCGCTTTACGCCGACCTCGGGCATTTCGGAACCCGCCCGATCCGCTTCGGCTGGTTCTGCGTGGTATTTCCCGGTCTGGTGCTGAACTACCTCGGCCAAGCCGCGCTGCTCAGCTATGAGCCGGAAGCGATCCGCGCTCCGTTCTTCCTGTTGGCCCCGGAATATTTCCGCCTGCCGCTGACCATCCTCGCCACCGCCGCCGCCGCGATCGCCAGCCAGGCGCTTATCTCCGGTGCCTTCTCGCTGACCACCCAGGCGGTGCAACTCGGCTGCCTGCCGCGCGTCCGCATCCGCTACACCTCGGAGCATTCGATCGGCCAGGTTTACGTGCCGGCCGTCAATCGCTTCCTGCTGCTCGCCTGCATCGTGCTGGTGATCACTTTCAAAAGCTCCACCGCCCTCGCCGGGGCTTATGGCATCGCCATCATCCTGACGATGACGATCACCTCGTTCCTCTTCTACTCGGCCGCCCGCGCCGCGTGGGGATGGTCCATCTTAAAGGCTGGTTTGGTGACCTCGCTGTTCCTCTTGGTCGAGCTGCCCTTTCTGGCGGCAAACTCACTCAAGATCCTTCACGGGGGCTGGTTGCCGCTGATCGTGGCCGGAACCGCCATGGGACTCATGATGACCTGGCTGTGGGGGCGGGCCCGGCTCTACGCCCGGCTCTCTCGTGAATCACTGCCCATCGATGCGCTGCTGGCCGACCTCAAAAAGGGTCACATCCACCGCGTCTCCGGCACCGCCGTCTACATGAGCGGTCGCGGCGACACGGTGCCGACCGCCTTGCTGCACAATTTGAAACACAACCAGGTGCTGCACGAGCGTGTGGTCCTGCTGCACGTCCAGACCCTCGATCAGCCGCATGCCGGGCCGGCCGAATCGCTCGGCCATACCGACCTCGGCGAGGGCGTTCACCGCGTGAACCTGAGCTTTGGATTTGCCGACACGCCCGACGTGCCCGAGGCTCTCAAAGCCCGGTTGCCCGAGGTTGTGAAATTCCACCCTGGCAAGGCCACCTACGTGCTCGGTCGCGAGACCTACGGCGTTGGCAAGAACGCCAGCGCACTCGACCGCGTGCGACTTGCGCTATTCGCCGTGATGGCCAGGAACGCCTCGCCGGCGACGGCCTATTTCCGCCTGCCGCCTGGCCGGGTGGTCGAGCTCGGCGCGCAGATCACCCTTTGATTTTTCGGCGCGAAGAAGCGTCCATTTGATCTTTTGCTGCATCGGGCCTACTGTTAGGTGGATCGGTGGGAAAGCCGGTCCCTTTGGCAGAAAGGACCCAAACCCATGCTCGGCAAGATCCTGAACTTCTTCCGCAGTTCGCCGCGCCCGGCCCGCCGGGAACGGCCCTTGGAAGACGCGCCGGTGCCGAAGCTGGGTCTCGCCCTTTCCTCCGGGGGTGCCCGCGGCCTCGCCCATGTCGGCGTGCTCCAGGTGCTGGAGGAAAACAACATCGAGATTCACGCCATCGCCGGCTCCAGCATGGGGGCCTATATCGGCGCGCTGTGGGCCGTCGGATTCTCGGGAAAAGCCCTCGAGGACCTCGCCGCCGAAATGCAGGACCGCCGCCAGCTTTGGAAACTGGCCGACCCTATGTTTCCGCCCATGAAAGGGCTGTTCCACGGCCACAAGGCTCGTGCCCACCTCGAACGCTCGCTCGGCGATGTTCGCTTCGAGGATCTCGAGCGCCGCTTGTTAATCGTAACGGTCGACATCGATACCAAGGAGCGCCTCGTCCTGCGGCGCGGCCGCATCGCCGACGCAGTGCATGCCTCGTGCGCCATGCCGGGCATCATCGCGCCGGTCATGCTCAATGGTCACCGGTGTATTGACGGCGGCGTGATCGATCCCGTTCCGGTTGGTGCGTTGCGGAAGTACTCCGAAGTCGACCGGGTTCTCGCCGTTTCCACCTTGGCGACTTTTGAAGATGTCGATGAGGGCATTTGCCGGGCTGAGGACGAAGAACGACCCGACTTCGGCATGTTGAAGCGCCTCGGCATGACGCTCAACAGCAACTTCAACTTCATGGCCCGCGGCAACATGATCGACACCTTCCGCCAAAGCATTCGCGCCGCGCAGATCCGCCTCGCCCATGAGTCCTGCAAGCGGGCCGATGTTTGTTTGAGGCCCGAACACTTCTTCGCGCCCTGGCACGACTACGCTGGCTTCCGCCGCTTCATCGATGCCGGCCGTCAGGTCGCACTCGATCACCTCGACGAGATCCGCGCGCTGCTGCGCCCCGACTTTCAAGCCCATGAAACCCCGTCCGTTCAACCCATGGTGGGCCACGACGTCGCGTGACGAGCTCCACCACCGGCAGGATGCGCTGTTACGGCGCCTCCTGAAGGATCGCGTGGCCCCCTTTACCGCCTACTACGGCAAGCTTTTCAAGGGGCTGGGCATTGAGCCCGGCGACATCCGGGGCACGGACGACCTCAAGCTGCTACCCTTCACGTCCAAGGCCGATCTCACCACGCCCCGCGACTTCGTGGTCATCCCCGACGAGAAGGTCCTGCGCCACCAGTGGTCCACGCTCCGCTACGCACTCACCCACGGTCCCGCGGCGACGAAGCAAGCGCTGGAGGAAGAACTGCGTCCAATCCTGCTAACAAGCACCACCGGTCGCTCCGCCGCGCCGGTGCCCTTCCTCTATACCAAGCACGACCTCGCCAACCTCGAGGAGTGCGGACGTCGCATGATGGAACTGTGCAAGTCCGATCCCTCGTGGCGGCACATCAATGCTTTCCCCTTCGCGCCTCACCTCGCCTTCTGGTTGGCCCACCACGCAGGCACCGGCTTCAACACCTTCATGATGTCCACCGGCGGCGGCAAGACGCTCGGCACGGATGGCAACCTGCGCCTCATCACGAAGATCGATCCCGACGCGATCATCGCGATGCCGACCTTCCTCTATCACCTGCTCCAACAGGCCGCCCACGAGAAGCTGCGCTGGACCAAGCTCAAGCGCATCGTCCTCGGCGGCGAGAAGGTCCCACTCGGGATGCGCCGAAAACTCCGCGCGTTGTGCGAGGAGATCGGGGCCGAAAAGGTCGCCATCATGTCCACCTACGGCTTCACCGAAGCCAAGCTCGCATGGACCGAATGCATGCCGCCGGACGGTGCGGATCCCACCGGCTTCCATACCTATCCGGATTTCGCGTTCCTCGAGGTGATCGACCCGAAGACCGGCGAACGCGTGCCCGATGGCCAGCCCGGCGAGATCGTTTGCACGCCACTCGATGCCCGCGGCACGGTCGTGATTCGCTACCGCACTGGCGACCTCATTGAAGGCGGGCTCACCTACGAACCCTGCCCGCACTGCGGCAGGACCTGCCCTCGCCTGTTAGGAAAGATTTCCCGCGTCTCCGACATCCGCGAACTCAATGTGGACAAGCTCAAGGGCACACTTGTCGATTTCAACGCGCTCGAGAACCTTTTGGACGACACCGACGGTCTCGGTGCATGGCAGATTGAGTTGCGCAAGCGCCACGACGACCCGCTCGAAACCGACCAGGTCTTCGTTCACGCTGTGCCGATCAACGGATGCGACCACGAGGCCTTGCGCGAGCAGATCAGCCATCGCTTCGGCGAAGCCGTCGAGTTCGCGCCGAACGACATCGTGTTCCACAGTTGGGACGAGATGCGCCGCATGCAAGGAGTCGGCAAGGAGTTGAAGGAGCAGAAGGTCGTCGATCATCGCCCCACCCCCGAAGTCTCATGAATGACTTGTTCATCATCGCCGGCATCCGCACCCCCTTCTGCCGTTCAGGCACGGACTTCGATGCCCTTGGCGCGGATGATCTAGGCCGGCACGCCTGCTCCGCCTTGTTGCTCCGCACCGGCATCGATCCGGGACTGATCGACGAAGTCATCATCGGCTGCGTCGCACAACCACCGGACGCCGCGAACGTCGCCCGGGTCATCGCCCTGCGTACCGGCATTCCGGAAAAGACTCCCGCGGTGACCGTTCACCGGAATTGCGCGTCAGGCATGGAGGCGATCACCACCGCCCACCAGCGAATGGTGTCCGGCCAAGGCGAGTTGTTCCTCGTCGGCGGCGCGGAAAGCATGTCGAGCATCCCCTTCTTCTACCCCCATAGTGCGGTCGCGAAGTTCGCCACGCTCTCCAAGGCCAAGGAGATCGGCGAGAAGATCACCGCCATCGCGGATTTCCGGCCGCGCGATTTCAAGCCCCGCATTGGTCTCCAGCTCGGCCTCACCGATCCCGTAAGCGGGCAGATCATGGGCGACACCGCGGAAACCCTGGCCCGTGAGTTTCATCTGACCCGTGAGTTGCAAGACGCCTTCGCCGCCTCCTCCCACCTCAAGGCGCTCGCCGCCGCGGACCGGTTGTCAGAAGAAGTCGCACCGGTCCATCTGCCCGGCAAGGCGGTGACTCGCGACAATGGCGTCCGCGAAGACTCGACCCCTGAAAGGCTCGCCAAGCTTCGCCCGATCTTCGACCGTCAGAGCGGCAGCGTGACCGCGGGCAATAGCTCGCAGGTCACCGATGGCGCGGTGGCCTTGCTCGTCGGCAGCGAGCAAGCCGCCATAAAGCTCGGCATCGAACCTCTCGGGCGTCTCACCAGCTACGCCTACGTCGGCTGCGATCCCAAGCGCATGGGCCTGGGACCGGTGCATGCCATCGGGCGTCTCGGTCGCTCACCGGCGGAGGCCGATGTCATCGAGATTAACGAAGCCTTTGCCGCCCAAGTCCTCGCCGTTCTCGCCGCCTTGAAGGATCCTAACAAATGCGGCCTCGCCATGCCGCCGGTCGAGATCCCGCACGAGAAGCTCAACCGCCGCGGCGGCTCCATCGCGCTTGGCCATCCCGTGGGTGCCAGCGGAGCCCGCCTCGTTCTCACCGCCCTCCATCAGCTCCGTGAGACCGGTGGACGTCACGCTCTCACCACCCTTTGCGTCGGCGGCGGCCAAGGCGCCGCTCTCTGGCTCGAACGCCCGTGAAGCCATGAATCATCTCCACTTCCAGCTCAACGGCACGCACGGGGTTCTCACCTTCGACCGCGAAGGATCCTCCGCGAATCTCTTCGACCGTCCCGCCTTGGTCGAACTCAACGACAAGCTCGACGCCCTCTCCGCCCATCCCGAACTCACCGGCCTGATTCTCCGCTCGGCCAAGCCTTCCATCTTCATCGCCGGCGCGGATCTGAACGTCCTCTCTTCGCTCCAAGGCGACGAGCTGCGCGACCTGATCGAACTCGGCCAAGCGACCTTTCAAAAGCTCGCTCGCCTTCCCTACGTCACCATCGCCGCCATCCACGGCGCTTGCGTCGGTGGCGGCTGCGAACTTGCCCTCGCTTGCGATTGGCGCGTCGCGAGCGACGCTTCCGCCACCAAGATCGGCCTGCCCGAAACCAATCTCGGCATTCTTCCCGCCTGGGGCGGCACCACGCGACTGCCCCGGCTCATCGGCCTGCCAGCCGCGCTGTCCATCATCCTCGGCGGCAAGGTCCTCGCGGCCGGTGCCGCGAAGGCGAAGGGACTGGTCGATGCCGTGGTACCCCGGGAAAATCTCGAAGCTCATGCCCTGACTTTTCTCGGCCGCGGCAAGCGTCGCCCCAAATCCTTCTTCCATCTCCATAATCCCCTCTCCGTCGCCATCATCGGCGCTAAGGCCCGGGCCTCATTGCGGGCTAAAACCCGCGGCCTCTATCCCGGCCCGGAAGCCGCGCTCGACGTCGCGCTCGCTTCCTGCAGCGGACCGCTGGAAGAGGGATTCCGTCGTGAAAGGGAGGCCATCCTCAAGCTCGCGCCCCGGCCGGAAACGCGGCAGCTCCTGCGACTCTTCTTTCTCCAGGAGCGGGCCAAGAAGCACCGCGTCGTCTCCGCCGAGCCACGCAAGATCGATCGCTGCGCCGTCATCGGATCCGGCGTGATGGGGGCCGGCATTGCCTATTGGCTCAGCACCCGCGGTCACGACGTCATCCTGCGCGATCTCGACGATGACGCCTTGGCCCGCTGCATGAAGTCCATCGCGAAGAACTACGATGAATCTCGTAGTCGCCGGATCTTCACGCCCACCGCTGCAGCCCGTGGCTTGGATCGCATCCATCCCTCCGCCGTCGCCGTCCCGCTCGACCGCTGCGACCTGGTGATCGAGGCGGCCGTCGAGCGGCTCGATATCAAACAGAAGGTCTTTGCCGAGCTCTCCTCTCGCACCCGCCCCGATACCATCCTTGCAACCAACACCTCGGCGTTACCCATCCACGAACTCACCGGCGTCGTCCGAAATCCGGAGCGATTGGTTGGTTTGCACTTCTTCAACCCGGTCCACCGCATGCCGCTGGTGGAAGTCGTCCGCACCACCACCACCTCCGACGCAACCCTTGCCACCGCGGTCGCCTTCGTGCGCTCGCTGGGAAAGCTGCCGGTCGTCGTGCGCGACTCGCCCGGCTTTCTGGTAAACCGCATCCTGATGCCCTACCTCGTCGAAGCCGCAAAGATCTTCGAGCGCGGCGGCGATCCAAAGGTCATCGACGATGCGATGCTCGACTTCGGCATGCCGATGGGACCGCTGCGTCTGCTCGATGAAGTCGGTCTCGATGTCTCCGCTCACGTCGCACGGACCTTGGCCGACGCATTTCCTGACCGCATGGGCGTGCCCGGCTTGCTTGCAAAACTCATCGAGCAAGGACAACTCGGCCGCAAGTCAGGCGCAGGCTTCTACACCTACAATCACAACGAGACCGCGCCCAATCCCGCCGCCCTTGCCTTGCGCACCGGCAGCGAACCGGCACCCGCGGATGTCGCGGCGCAACTCGCCCATGCGATGAGCGAGGAAGCACGTCTCTGCCTCGACGAAGGAATTGCTGAAACCGCTGACGACATCGACCTCGCGATGGTCCTCGGCACCGGCTACGCGCCGTTCCGAGGTGGCCCGCTGCAAAACGAACTCAAGCACCCCGTCTGAGCCATGCACGACACCCTGATCGACACCAGCAAGATGTCCGCCGGCCAACGCGCGGCACTGGAACTCGCGGAGTCGTCGCGGGACACCCGCGAGCTATCCGGATTCGCCGCCTCGATCTTCGATGGCTCGCCGGACTTCTCGCTGATCTTCCCCTTCCCTCACCAATCCGCTGCAGACGAAGCAGAGGGTGATGCTTTCCTTGAGAAGCTTGCCGCGTTTCTCCGCGATCGCACCGATCCCGACGCCATCGACCGGGAGGGCGAGATCCCGGAGGCGGTATTCGAGGGCCTCGCCAAGCTCGGTGCCTTCGGCATCAAGATCCCGAAAGACTATGGCGGCCTCGGCTTGTCCCAGACGAACTACTCGCGGGCCGCGATGTTGTTAGGTGGCCACTGCGGCAATCTTACCGCCCTGCTTTCCGCCCATCAATCGATCGGCATCCCGCAGCCATTGCTGGCTTTCGGGACCGAGGAACAGAAGCGGAAGTATCTTCCCCAATGCGCCGCCGGTGCCGTCTCGGCCTTCGCACTGACCGAAACCGAGGTCGGCTCGGATCCCGCGCGGATGAAAACCACCGGGCGGCTTTCCGACGATGGCACGCATTGGATTCTCGATGGCGAGAAGCTGTGGTGCACCAATGGCCTCAAGGCCAAGCACCTGATCGTGATGGCTCGCACCCCCCTCCCGGATAAACCGAACGCGATCACCGCCTTCATCGTTGAGATCGCGTGGCCCGGCGTGGAGATCATCACCCGCTGTCACTTCATGGGTCTCAAGGCGCTCTACAATGGCGTCATCCGATTCACCGGTGTGAAGGTGCCGCGGGAAAACGTGGTCCTCGGTGAAGGCAAGGGACTCAAGGTCGCGCTGACGACACTCAACACCGGCCGCCTCACCTTGCCCGCCGCCTGCGTCGGACTGCTGGATCGCTGCCTGGACATCGCCGTGACCTGGTCGCGCGAACGCGAGCAGTGGGGGCAAGCCATCGGCAAGCACGAGGCCATCGCTGGCAAGCTCGCCGACCTCGCCGCCGACGCCTTCGCTACGGAATCCCTCGTACTTTACACCTCGGCGCTGGTCGATGCCGACAAGAAGGCCGACATCCGCCTGGAAGCCGCCGTCGCCAAGCTTTGGGGCACCGAGGCCGGCTGGCACGGCGCGGACTCAACCATGCAGATCAAGGGCGGCCGCGGCTACGAAACCGCCGACTCCCTGCGCAACCGCGGCGAACGCCCGGATCCAATCGAGCGCCTGCTGCGCGACAGCCGGATCAACACGATCTTCGAGGGCTCCACCGAGATCATGCACCTCTTCATTGCGCGCGAAGCCCTCGACCCCCACCTCCGCCGGGGGGCCGCGGCATTGGACACCCGCAAGCCCATGTCCGAGCGCTTGAAAACCGCCCTACACGCCGGAGTCTTCTACAGCGGCTGGTATCCCAAGCGCTGGCTGCCACTGACCCGCGGCATCCCTTCGGATTTGGATCCGCAGTTGCGCCGGGCGCTGGGAAAGACCGCGGCACTCAGCCGCAAGCTGGCCCGGTCCCTCTTCCACTCAATGGCGCGCAATGGACCGAAGCTCGAACGCCGCCAGCTTCTGTTAGGCCGGATGGTCGATGCGGGTTCCGAGTTGCTCGCGATGAGCGTTTCCGCCGCGCGGGCCCATACCCTGGGCGATGACGCATCGCTCCAGACGGCGCGCTTCATCTGCCATCGCGGCGAACAGCGGGTGAAGACGTTGTTCGCCGAGGCGTCGGACAAGCGGGATGCCGAGGCCTACCGGTTGGCAAAGCGCCTGATTTCCTGACGATCACTTCTCCTCCGTCGTGGTCAGCGATCCATTCACCTTGATCGTGCGGTCGATCTCGAAGGTCACGTAGGTGACGCGCTCCGGCCGGCGCTCGTCGAAAGGGGTGAC